>NZ_CAJODG010000020.1 GCF_905233635.1 Selenomonas sp. AE3005
CCGAAAGTACTTGTCTGGAGACGGACTGGGAGGATAGGGCGTTGCCAGCTAAGTGCCCTTTTGGGTATTTAATGAAAGCACCCTGTGGGGTGCTTTTTTTGTGTCTTTGTGCTATACTGTGATTGTTGTTATACATTACTATTATGGGAGGGATTTGTTTTATGGTAGAAGAATTTAAGAAGTTTATCATGCGTGGCAATGTCCTGGATATGGCTGTTGGTATCATCATTGGTGCAGCCTTCGGCAAGATTGTCACCTCCTTCGTCAATGACATTTTGATGCCGCCGATTGGACTTATTATGGGGCAAGTGGATTTCTCCAATTTGTTTATCAATCTGTCGGCTACACCTGCGGCAACTTTGGCAGAGGCAAAGGCTGCCGGTCTGCCGGTTATCGCTTATGGGGCGTTCCTCAATGCGGTTATTGATTTCCTCATTGTGGCATTTGCCATCTTCATGCTGATTAAGCAGGTAAACCGTCTGATGCCGAAGAAAGCGGAAGAACCGGCCAAGGAGCCGCGTCTCTGTCCCTATTGCAAAACGGAAATTCCTGATGAGGCTACGAAGTGCCCGCATTGCACCTCGGCGTTGTAATTGGACAAGGTCTGTCATTATTTAAAACCTAAAGGACCAGCTCTTTGGTGAGTGGTCCTTTTTTTTGCGTAAAATTTAATATTGAAAATCTTAAAAATATACAGGATTTATTATGACATGAGTAGAATACATAGCCGTGTGAGATTTGATACGCCACAGGTTTAATAGGAGGGATTTTTATGCAAATTATGGGCGGTATCATTGTGATTTTGGCGTTCGCAGCCATTATCAAGAAGTATGAGACACGAATGGTTCTCTTTGGCGCAGGCTTGCTTATGTGTATCATCGGGGGAGTGCCGGATACAGCTATCACGACATTTTCCAAGCAGATGGTACACAACAGTCTGGTGCCGACAATCTGTACGGTTATGGGTTTTTCCTATGTAATGAAGCTGACGGAATGTGACAGACATTTGGTATCATCCATTTCCGGGGTACTGAAAAAGAGTAAGATATTCCTGATTCCGTTGGCTTTTCTGCTGACATGGTGGATTAACATTGCCATTCCCAGTGCAGCTGGCTGTGCGGCAGCTGTCGGCAGTATTCTGATTCCTACATTGATGGCGGCTGGTGTTCATCCGGCAATGGCTGCCAGTGTGGTATTGGCAGGTACATGGGGCAGTGCGATTAGTCCCGGTACGTCTCATAACCCTTTCGTGGCGGATTTGGCAGGTGTGGACGTCATGACGGTAATCATGAACGAAGCTCCGGCAGCTATCATTACATCTTTAATTTGTATTGCCGTTTTAACCGCCGTGGCTGTTGTCCGCAAGGAAGGCCCCTCGGAGGAACGGGCGCAGGCATATATGGTCAGTGGAGAGGAGTCCGCAGCCAGTCAGGAATTTAAGGTCAATCCCCTTAAGGCACTGGTGCCGCTTGTGCCGTTGGTGCTATTGATTCTGGGCAGCAAGCAGGTAGCTGTGCTGCCGCTAGTGAGTGTGCCGATGGCGATGATTTCCGGAGTTTTGCTGGGGCTTTTGGTCACGCTTACGAATCCTCAGGAAGCCACCAAGAAATTTTTTGAAGGTATGGGCAATGCCTATGGCAGTGTTGTTGGTCTTATCGTCGCTGCGGCGGTCTTCACGGCAGGCATGAAAGCTATGGGGCTTACGGATGCGCTTATCAATGTTATGAAAGGCTCCGAATCCATCGCTCAGGTAGCCGGTGCTTTTGGCCCTTTCATCATCGCGATTATTTCCGGTTCCGGCGATGCCGCGGCGCTGGCTTTCAACGGTGCTATTACGCCGCATGCGGCTGACTTTGGCATGACGATAATGAATCTCGGTTCCTTGGCCCAGATGACAGGAGCTATCGGCCGTTCCATGTCCCCGGTAGCAGGTGCAGCTATTGTCTGCGCTGGTCTGGCCAAAGTCAGCCCTATGGAAATGACCAAACGCAATGCCCTGCCAATGCTGGCCTCAGTAATTGCCTTTATGGTTCTGTTTGGCTGACAGGTGGCAAGGGGGCGAGGAAATGAATTTCGACAAGGAAATCATGGAACTGGCTGAGAGTATGGAACCTGCGTTGATAGAGCGCCGCCGGGATTTGCACCGCCACCCGGAAAACGGTTGGACGGAGTTTCGTACAGCCTCTTTGGTTATAACACGGCTGCGGCAGCTGGGCTATGAGGTACAGTTTGGCCGTGACGTGCTGGCGGAATCCGAACGCATGGGCGTGCCAGCTGAGCCGGTGCTGACCGCGGCCAGCGAGCGTGCGCTGCGCGAGGGCGCGCCGCAGGAGCTCGTGGAAAAAATGGCCGGGGGCTATACCGGTGTAGTCGGCACGCTGGCTACTGGCCGTCCCGGTAAAACCGTGGCCCTGCGATTTGATATGGACTGTAATGACGTAGCGGAGGCAGCTGATGACAAGCATCGGCCAGCCAAGGCGGGCTTTGCCTCTGAGCATAAAGGCTGTATGCATGCTTGCGGCCATGATGGACATACCAGTGTGGGGCTCGGCGTGGCAGAGATATTGGCCAAGCTGCAGGACAGACTGACTGGGAAGATAAAGCTGATTTTTCAGCCGGCTGAAGAAGGTGTGCGCGGAGCACGGGCAATGGCCGCCAAGGGCGTGGTCGATGATGCGGATTATCTTATAGGCTCGCATTTTATGATGCCCAAGGTTGGTTTTTTGGCTTACGATGTGCAAAACTTTTTGGCAACCAGCAAACTGAACGTGGATTTTACAGGTCTGGCTGCGCATGCCGGCGGTGCTCCCGAGCAGGGGAAAAATGCGTTGCTGGCGGCCGCGGCGGCGGCACTAAACCTCCATGCCATTACCAGACATAGTGCCGGCAGCAGCCGGATAAACGTGGGGGTGCTCAAAGCCGGAACAGGGCGCAATGTCGTCCCGGCCACTGCGCATATGGAGATTGAAACCAGGGGCGCCACCACAGAAATCAACGACTTTGTCCGTCAGCGGGCGGAGCAGGTGATTAAAGGTGCTGCGCAGATGTACGATGTGGCTGTGCGCATTACGCCGATGGGCAGTGCCCCGGGAGGTAAAAATTCGCCGGCCTTGGCAGAAAAAATCAGGAGTACGGCTGCACGGCTCGGGATTTTTGACGAGATTACCGATACCTATGATATGTGCGGCAGTGAGGATTTTACCTACTTTATGGAACGCATGCAAAAGCAGGGCAAACAGGCAGCGTATATCATCGTTGGTGGTTCGCTGGCGGCCATCAATCACAATGACCGGTTTGATTTTGATGAGCATGCCATGGTATTGTCTGCCAGTCTGCTCGCCGCAGCGGCAGTAGATTTGCTGCAGGATTAGAGGTGATGATATAACATGGTATCCAAGGAACGTCTGTCCCGTGACCTGGCGGAAATGGCTAAGTGCAGTGATACACAGGGAACGGCCGGTATTACCCGGCTGGCCTTTACTGACAGCGACTGGCAGGGACGGGCTTATATAATCGGGCAGATGAAAGAACTTGGCTTGACGGTAAGAATAGATGCCTTCGGCAATGTCATCGGCCGCTGGGCTGGCAGCCGGGAGGATTTGCCGGCGGTGCTGTTTGGTTCGCATGGTGACAGTGTGCCTCATGGCGGCAATTATGACGGTGTCGTAGGCGTACTGGCCGCACTGGAAGTCATACGCAGTCTGAAGGAGGAAGGCTTTGCGCCCGAACATTCACTGGAAGTCGTGCTGTTTATGTGTGAAGAATCCAGCCGGTTCGGGGCAGCGACTCTGGGCAGCCGCGCCATGCTGGGCAGGCTTTCCCAGGCTGACCTCCAGCGGCTGCAGGACGCGCAGGGAAAAACACTGTATGCGGTGCTGCAGGAACGCGGCCTGCAGCCGGAGAACGTGGGGACGGTCACTTATCCTGTACCGCCGAAAGCCTTTTTTGAAGTGCATATCGAGCAGGGGAAGGTGCTGGAACATCAAGGGATATCCCTCGGTGTGGTGACGGGAATAGCAGCGCCCACACGCCTGCGCCTGCATTTGCACGGCAAGGCTGACCATAGCGGTGCCACGCCTATGGGGCTGCGGCAGGACGGCTTGTGTGCCGCAGCCGAAGTCGTTCTCAAATTGGAAGAACTGGCGGCGGCCATGCAGGAAATACCAGTGGTAGGGACTGTTGGCATTCTGAAGGTGCAGCCCTGTGTTATGAATGTGATTCCCGGCGAATGTGAGCTCGGGATTGATATCCGCAGTATATCGGCTGCGGCCAAGGATAAAGTTGAAACGGCCCTGCGGCAGGCCATCGCGGAAATTTGCCAGCGGCGGCATATTCCCTATGATATCGAAGCGGTGTCCAAGGAAAAGCCGGTGGCTATGCGGCCGGAGATGGTGGCGTTCCTCCAAGACATTTGCCGGAAAAGTGGGGCAGAGTGTATAACAATGCCCAGCGGTGCCGGCCATGATGCCATGCACTGGGCGGAGTCAACGCCGACAGGCATGCTCTTTATTCCCTGTAAGGACGGTATTAGTCATAATGCCGCCGAGTTTGCGGACATCGAGGATATTGTAAATGTCACCAAAGTTTTGGCAGCGGCCGTGAAAGAAGCGGCCCAAGCCGGGCAAAACTTTTGATTAGCGGTTAAAACAACAGCCCCAGTGGTAATGTTAGAAAAACACATTACCACTGGGGCTGTTTATTATGCTTATTTGGCTATAAGTTTGCCGCCGCCGGGGAGTGCAATGGTTTGCCCCTTAAGGCTGGGATTGCTGTCTTTGTCGTAGTAAATATTGTGATGGTTGCTGTTGATGTTGCTGAAATCAGCGGCTGCGTCGGTGATGGTACTGACATAGGCATCAGCCGTCAGATTCCAGATAGCATCTTTCGCCAGGCTGACATGGGCGGTTTCGGCCTGATAATCGTCATTGATAGTGCCGGTGAACTTGGCAGCCGGACCAAGTTTTAAGGTGACTTTGCTGATGTTATCCGCAATAATTCTGCCCTGCAGGCGCTGCTGCTGTGCGTTAAGGGTGAAGTCACCGCCATTTTGTCCTGTGCTGCCCCAGCGGCCGCTGGCGGCCTTGACAAGGATATCGCCGGCCTGTATAAGTTCGGTATTTTCCAAGGCAGCCTCCGCCGTGGTATTGGTGACATAGAACATGGGGCCGGCAGATTTATTATTGAGCGTGGAATTTCTCGCAGTGAATCTGGCCACGCCGACATTGGCATCACCGGAAAAACTCTGATAGAGCATGACACCGTGTTTTATATGACCGGTCAGTGTCGAATTTTGCAGCGTTATGGAATTTTTGCCTTCCACCACGGCGATTTCACTGCCGCTGGCCTCACCAATCCCGTTGGTCAGCTGGATGTTGCCCGTGGAGTAAATGCAGGGACTGCCCTCACCGGAGGTTTTGATTTTCGCGCCGTTGACAATGACATTGCCTTCGCCCCGGTCCGTAGCCAGGGCGCCGCAATGGGCACCTTCGGTGGTGATATCCACATCCTCGGCCTTGATAGTGCCGCCATAGGTCGCATCCAACCCGCGGGAGGAATTATTTTTGGTGTGGATAACAAGGTGCTTGGCGTTGACAACACTTTGGGCACCAGTGGAGAATACCGCATTAGCCCCGTCAGCGTCAGAAGTCAATGTGAGATTTTCCAGATTAGCCTGGCTGTTGTTCACGAGAATAATGGCATTCTGGCCGGTGAAATTACTGGCGTCAGCACTGGAGGTATCACCGGTCTTTCTAAGCGTCGCCTGCTGCAGGTTTAAAACCGCGCCCTGACGTACCAGTACTGTGCTTTCGTCTGTCCTGGCTGCGGTATAATTTTGACCTGTCAAAGTTTCTGTTCCCTGCTGGCAGATTTTTTGCGCTGTCAGCTGACTGGCATCATTAGCGCTATCCTGCATACCACCGAATTTGCCATCAGGCGGCGGTCCGGGCGGCAGCTGTCCCTGCGGCGGTGCTGCCGGGTTCGTGCTGGTAAAGATGGCCAGCGGCTGCTGTTTCATGCCGGCATAGCCCAGAGCGGAAAAACTGCCCAGACAGGTGAGGGATAAGGCCAGGGCGGCCAGTTTGCGCCCCTTGTTTGTACGTATATTCATAGTGGTCTCCTTTGCAAATCTGTGGAAAACTTTCTTTGCACATCATTATAGATAGGGAAAATTAAATTAGTTTTTGGGGGCGATTAAATTTAGCTAAGAAAGTTTATCACAGACTTATCCACAGAAACTTGGGAATAAGACGACGGTAGATGGGGATTTTCAGGGAGTTTTCAGGAAAAATACGGCACTTATCCACAATATCCACAGTTTCTCCTGTGAATACTGTGGATAAGTGGGGATAACTTTTATGGTTTTTCTAAGGAAATTTTAATCTTTGACAGTTAGAATATCACGTTATCAACAAAATGACTGAGGAGGATTTATTATATGGCAATGACAAAGGGCAGGCAGCTTTGGCTGACGGTATTTTTAGGTTTGATGACAGCGATGGCACCGCTGTCTACTGATATGTACCTGCCGGCCTTGCCCACGATGCAGTTAGACATGGGCATATCGGCCTCCCTGGCGCAAATGACTTTGACCATGACCATGCTGGGCATGGCGCTGGGACAGATTTTTGCTGGGCCGCTCAGCGACCGTTACGGCCGCAAGGGGCCGCTGACCATCGGCATGCTGGTCTTTACCCTGACGACTGTTGGCTGTGTGCTGGCGGAAAATATCAATGTATTTTTGTTTTTCCGCTTTATGGCTGGTTTTGCCGGTGCCAGCGGCATTGTCATTGCCCGGGCCATTGCCAGAGATGTCTGTGAGGGACCGGAACTGACAAAGTTCTTTGCCATGCTGATGATGGTCAACGGGCTGGCGCCGATTCTGGCTCCGGTTATTGGCGGCCAGATTTTGCTCTTTACCTCCTGGCGCGGTGTCTTTGTAATCCTCGTCCTGGTGGGGATATTCCAGCTGCTGGCGGCCTTGATGTATCAGGAAACCCTGCCTGCGGCTAAACGGATTCCGGGGTTGAAGGATTCCTTTGCCAAGTTTCCGCAGCTGTTAAAGGACAGGTATTTTCTGGGGCACTGTCTGGTGCAGTGTTTTGTGTTTGGCGCGTTCTTTTCCTATCTGGCCGGCTCGTCCTTTATCTTCCAAAATATATTCCATGTATCACCGCAGACTTACAGTCTGATTTTTGGCTGCATTGGCGCAGGCCTGCTTTTGTCTGGTACGCTGCCGGCACGGCTGGCCGGACGTGTGCCCGATGAAAAATTGCTCCACGTGTCCCTGGTGCTCCCCTTGCTGGGTTCCGTGCTGCTGTTTATGGCTTTTTATTTTCAGGCAGGCATGGCTATTATCCTGCCTGTGCTCTTTCTGACCATCGTCCCCCTGTCCGTTATGGGCGCAGCCAGTTTCTCCTTGGCGCTGTCCCGGCAGGGCAAAAACGCCGGCAGTGCCAGTGCCCTTATCGGCTTTTTCTCCATGATACTGGGCGGCTGTATGATGCCGCTGGTCGGCATCGCCGGTGAAAACACAGCCCTGCCCATGTGCGTGATTATGATAGCAGGGTATGGACTAGGGTATATGGTGTACAGGCTGTGGGTGAAGGAGTAAATTGGATTATTGTTTTAAATAGCTGCGGTGTTTTTCTGGTGGCAAAGATTGGCGTTTGGGGTTATAATGGTAGAATAGCAAAAATATAGGCCGAGGGGCTATGAGATATGGAGAGTGAGAATTGTGTTAGACATTAAGTTTGTCCGTGAACACTTGGACGAGGTGCGGCAGATGCTGCAGAACCGTCATAATCCGCTGAATCTGGATGATTTTTCTGCCTTGGAAAAGGAACGCCGTGAGCTGCTGCAGCAGACGGAAACGTTGAAAGCAGAGCGTAATGAGGTATCCAAGGTCATCAGCCAGATGAAGAAGAACAAGGAAAATGCTGATGACAAGATTGCGGAAATGCGTGCTGTCGGGGAGAAAATTTCTGCGCTGGACGCCAAGCTGAAAGATGTAGAGGAAAAACTGCGCGACATTCTGCTGCATATTCCGAATATGCCTAAGGCTGATGTGCCTATCGGCAAGGACGATACGGAAAATCCGGAAGTGCGCAAATGGGGCACGCCGAAAGAATTCTCCTTTGAGCCCAAGGCGCATTGGGATATCGGCACGGATTTGGATATTTTGGACGCTGACCGCGCGGCAAAGGTTACCGGTGCCCGGTTTATGTTCTACAAGGGGCTGGGGGCACGCCTGGAACGTGCCTGCATTAACTTTATGATGGACCTGCATGCCAATAAGCATGGTTACACGGAAATGCTGGCTCCGTATATTGCCAATAAGGACAGCATGACCGGTACGGGCCAGCTGCCGAAGTTCGCTGAGGATATGTTCAAGCTGGAAGGGCTGGATTATTATCTGGTGCCGACCGCAGAAGTGCCGACGACGAACTATCATCGCGATGAAATTCTTGATGGCGACAAGCTGCCGGAATACTACAGTGCTTACACGGCTTGTTTCCGGGCTGAGGCTGGCAGCGCCGGCCGTGATACCCGTGGCCTTATCCGTCAGCATCAGTTTAATAAGGTAGAACTTATTAAATTTGTTAAGCCGGAAACCAGCTGGGACGAACTGGAAAGCATGGTAGATGCAGCAGAAGATGTACTGCGGATTTTGGAACTGCCGTATCACGTCGTGCAGCTTTGCACTGGTGATATGAGCTTTACCTCTGCCAAGACCTATGATATTGAGGTTTGGTTCCCATCGCAGGGGAAATATCGTGAGATTTCTTCCTGCTCCAACTGTCTCGATTATCAGGCACGCCGGGCTAATATCAAGTTCCGTCGTGACAGCAAGTCCAAACCAGAATTTGTGCATACGCTGAATGGTTCCGGTCTGGCTGTAGGCCGTACGGTGGCAGCTATCCTCGAGAACTATCAGCAGGAAGATGGTTCGGTGGTAGTGCCGAAGGCTCTGGTGCCGTATATGGGCGGTGTGGAAGTAATCCGCTAAGGGCATTGGCTGAATCTGATGTGTACGATTGTACACATGGATTACAATAATATGTCCTATACTGCTGGACAAGATTCGCTCTTTGCTGTAATATAGATAAGTAATTATCTGTTATTATCGGTAAAGAGCGAATTTTTATTGTAAGGAAGGTGTAGTTTTTGGAACGGAATGGATTTTCTACCCGGTTAGGGTTCATACTGGTCTCGGCCGGCTGTGCTATCGGCCTGGGTAATGTTTGGCGATTCCCGTATATTACCGGCCAGTATGGTGGAGCGTCGTTTGTACTCATTTACTTGTTGTTTTTGGCTATTTTAGGTCTGCCCATTATGGTGGCAGAGTTTGCGGTGGGGCGTGCCAGCTGCCGCAGTGCCGCAATGTCCTTTGATGTGCTGGAGCCGAAGGGAACTAAATGGCACTGGCATAAGTATACGGCCATTGGCGGTAATATGATTCTTATGATGTTTTATACTACCGTAGCAGGCTGGATGCTTTATTACCTCTATAAAACGGCTACAGGTGCTTTTGAAGGTTTGGACGCCGCTGGCATCGGGGCAATTTTTGGCGGACTTTTGCAGGACCCTGTGACCATGGGCGGCTATATGATGGCCATTGTAGTGCTGTGCGGTGGTGTCTGCTATTTAGGTGTTGAGGCCGGCGTTGAGCGCATTACGAAATTTATGATGACATGCCTGCTGGTACTGATGGTTATTCTGGGCATTAACTCGGTGCTGCTGCCCGGGGCTGGTGAAGGACTTAAGTATTACCTTTACCCGGATTTTGGCCGTTTGATGGAGCATGGCCTTAAGGAAGCTATCTTTGCGGCTATGGGGCAGGCGTTCTTTACCCTGTCTATCGGTATGGGTTCACTGGCCGTGTTTGGTTCGTATATTGGCAAGAGCAAGCGTCTGAGCGGTGAGGCTGTCTGGATTATCATACTTGATACTTTTGTGGCTATTATGGCAGGTTTGATTATTTTCCCGGCTTGTTTCAGCTATGGTGTCAGTCCCTCCAGTGGGCCGAATCTGTTGTTTGTGACGCTGCCGAATGTTTTCAATTCCATGCCCTTTGGGCGCCTGTGGGGCACATTGTTCTTCCTCTTTATGACCTTTGCGGCCATGTCCACGGTTATTGCGGTATTTGAAAACCTTGTAGTTTGTTTCTTTGACCTGCTGCATATTGACCGGCGGAAGATTATCTGCGTTGGTATCCCCGTGGTCATTCTGCTGTCCCTGCCCTGTGTGTTAGGCTTTAATGAGTGGAGCTGGATTCAGCCGCTGGGTAAAGGTTCAGGTGTACTGGATTTGGAGGATTTCCTGGTATCCAACAACATTTTGCCTTTAGGCAGTTTGGTGTATATGGCTTTCTGCACGAGCCGTTACGGCTGGGGCTGGGATAACTTCATAAAAGAGGCGGATACGGGCCAGGGTATGGCTTTCCCGAAGTGGATTCGTTTCTATGTGACGTATATTCTGCCCATAATCGTACTGGTTATCTTTATTAATGGGTATTATGCGTTGTTCTTTAGTAAGTAAATGTAGTATAATAAATTGGCACCGTTGGGTGTCAATTTATTATTAGTAAGATTGGAGTGAATGCCTGTGATAAAGTTTTCTCATGTGGAGAAGACCTATGACAGTCCGGCCGGGCCAGTGCCGGCACTGAAAGGCATTGATTTAGAAATCGCCAAGGGCGAGATTTATGGCATTATCGGTTTATCCGGGGCTGGCAAGTCCACCCTGGTGCGCTGTATCAATATGTTGGAGCGGCCTACGGGCGGCAAGGTTATTGTTGACGGGCAGGATATGACGGCACTCAGTGACAGCGAACTGCGTGCAGCCCGTAAGGATATCGGTATGATATTCCAGCATTTCAACCTGCTGTCCTCCGCGACTGTATACGACAATATCGCTTTTCCGTTGAAATTGGCCGGCAAGTCTGCAGAGGAAATCAAGGCCAAGGTGGAGCCGTTGTTGAAACTGGTGGGGCTGGAGGCCAAAGCTGACCAGTATCCGTCCCAGTTGTCCGGCGGCCAGAAACAGCGCGTTGGTATCGCCCGGGCCTTGGCCAGTGAGCCGAAGGTGCTGCTCTGTGACGAGGCCACGAGTGCTTTGGACCCGCAGACAACCAAGGCTATTTTGGAGCTTATCCGGGATATCAACCGCAAGCTGCAGCTGACGGTGGTGGTTATCACCCATGAAATGCAGGTTATCAAGGATATCTGTGATAAAGTGGCGGTAATTGACAAAGGCGTTATCGCTGAGGAAGGCACGGTGCTGGAGGTCTTTACCAATCCGCAGCAGCCCATCACCAAGGAATTTATCAGCGTGCTGTTGTCTAACGACCTGCCGGCGGCTTTTCGTGGGGGCAAAATCAGTCAGGAACCGGACAAAGATGCGTACCTGCTCCTGCGGCTGACCTTTATCGGGGAGTCGGCAGATGACCCGGTGATTGCTGATATGATTCGCAAGTTCCCGGACGTGGAAACCACATTGTTGTTCGGCAACCTTGACCATATCAAGAACACACCTTTTGGCCGTATGATTATCGGACTGAAAGGGGAACCTGACCGGGTGCAGGCGGCGCTTGCTTATCTCAACAGCCGTGACTTAAAGGAGGAGGTGATTGGTTATGTCAAACGACATGATTCCTCTTCTGACTAAGGCGTTGGGCGAAACTGTCTACATGGTGGCCGTTTCCATGGCCATCGCGTCCGCACTGGGGATTCCCTTGGGGGTACTGCTTTATGCAACGGATAAGGGACAGATTCTGGAGTCGCCGAACCTTAACAAAATCATTGGTACGGTGGTTAACGCCGTGCGTTCCATTCCGTTTATTATTTTGATGGTGGCGATTATTCCGCTTACGCGCCTGCTGGTGGGCTCGGCTATCGGCACTACGGCGGCCATGGTGCCGCTGGTTATCGCCTCGATTCCTTTCATCGGACGGCAGGTGGAAACCAGCCTTAAAGAAGTGCCCTATGGTCTGATTGAGGCTGCTTTGTCCATGGGGGCGACGCCGGTGCAGATTATCAGCAAGGTGCTGCTGCCGGAATCTATGCCCAGCATTGTGGCGCAGCTGACCACGGTGGTTATCAGTCTGGTCGGTGAGTCGGCCATGGCCGGAGCCATCGGCGGCGGCGGCCTGGGCGACCTGGCTATCCGTTATGGCTATCAGCGTTTCCGTCCGGAAGTGATGATTGCCACGGTTATTATTCTGATTGTTCTTGTGCAGGCGGTACAGTTTGTCGGCAATACTATCGCCAAGCGCTTGGATAAAAAATAAGCATTTATTATAAGGAGGTATCCTCATGAAAAAAGTTTTAGCACTTATCGGTACGCTGCTGATTGCGGCTATGGCTTTTGCCGGCTGTGGTGACCAGCAGGCAGCCAAGGACAGCAAGGCTTTGAAGGTCGGCGCTACGGCCGTTCCGCATGCAGAGATTCTGGAAATCGTGAAACCTTTGCTGGAAAAAGACGGTATCAAGCTGGAAATCGTAGAATTCAACGATTATGTACAGCCGAACCTGGCGCTTAACGACAAGGAACTGGACGCCAATTTCTTCCAGCATGAGCCTTATCTTGTGAACTTCATGGAAGAGCATAAGGAAGTTAAGCTGAAAAATGCGTTCGGTGTGCATATCGAACCCATGGGGGTATACTCCAAGAAGGTAAAAGACCTCAAGGAACTCAAAGATGGCGCTGCTATCGCTATTCCCAATGACCCCACTAATGGCGGCCGCGCCCTGCTGCTCCTGCAGAAGGCTGGTCTGATTACTCTTAAAGATGGTGTAAAGGAAAAGGCTACGGTGCAGGACGTTACTGGCAATCCGCATAACTTCAAGTTCCAGGAAGTAGAGGCAGCACAGGTGCCCCGTACGCTGGATGATGTGGACGCTGCTGTTATCAATACCAACTATGCTATGCAGGTTGGTCTGGTGCCCACGAAAGATGCGCTCGTGATGGAGGACAACACCTCTCCTTATGTCAACATTCTGGCTGTGCGTGCCGGTGATGAAAATCGTCCGGAAATCAAGGCTTTGATTAAAGCCCTGCAGAGCAAGGAAGTAAAAGACTTCATTACGGAAAAATACAAGGGTGCGGTAGTACCGGCATTCTAATGGCATGTTGCTGGCGTAATTACAGTAATATATGCTAAATTTGCCCGGTGGCTGATGCGGAAATTTATCATCAGCCACCGGGTTTAATGTATGCTGACATATGGCGAAAGGAAGATGTTTCTTGAAATATAAAATGATAGCTTTGGATTTGGACGGTACGCTGAACAATGATGATAATGTGATTACACCGCGTACGCGGAATGCTTTATTGGCGGTTCAGGAGCAGGGCGTAATCGTGGCCCTGGTATCCGGACGTCAGGCGCCGGGGCTGCAGAGAGAGGCTGATGACCTGTGTCTTAATAAATATCATGGGCTCAGAATATCCTACAATGGCGGCCGTATTCAGGAGGCTGCTACGGGGGAAATCATGTTTGACAGCGCCATTGACAATGAAACGGCTGTGGCCTTCCTGCGTCATTTGGAGGCGTGGCCGGAATTATCACCTATCGTTGATGACGGCGAGTATATCTATACGACGGACGCCAGCCGTCACAAAGTCATGGACGAAAGCCGCAATAACAATCTACAGGTAAAGATTGTGGAAAACATTGCCAATGCCGTGACCTTTAACCCCGTGAAGATTTTGACCGCAGCGCCGAATGAAATTCTCGTGCCGCATCTTGCTGATATCCGCCGCGGGTTTGAGGATAAGCTGTCCTTTGTCCAGTCTGCCCCGTGGTTCTACGAGGGCACGGTCAAGGGCGTCAGCAAGTCCAGCGCTTTGGGGGCGGCCTGTGAGCGTTTGGGCATAAAGCCTGCCGAGGTCATGGCCTTCGGCGATGCCCAGAATGATATAAGCATGCTGAAATTTGCCGGCTGTGGCGTTGCTATGGGGAATGCTTGTGATGAATTAAAGGCTGTGGCTGATGAAATCACCGCCAGCAATAACGAAGACGGCATTGCCCTGATGTTGGAAAGGTATTTTGCGATATGACGGAAGAAAAGCAGCATAAACGTCGCATTCATTATAGTGGCAAGTATCCGCGGCATTTTGCGGAGAAGTATAAGGAGCTGAACCCCGAAAAATATGGGGAGGAAATCGCCCATGTGCTGGCTAAGGGCAATACGCCGGCCGGCATGCATATCCCCATTATGGTGGAGGAGATTTTAGAGGTGCTGGCGATTAAACCCGGGGAGCAGGGCTTTGATGCTACTTTAGGGTATGGCGGCCACACCACGGCCATGCTGGAAAAACTGTCCGGGCAGGGGCGGCTGTTCAGCGGTGATATCGACCCTATAGAGTCGAAAAAGACGGAGGCCCGTATTCGGGCCAAAGGCTATGGCCCGGAAATCTGGCAGCTCAGGAATATGAATTTCTGTCAGATTGACGAACTGGCGGCGGAAGTTGGCGGCTTTGATTTCGTATTGGCTGACCTCGGTGTGTCCTCCATGCAGATAGATAATCCTGAACGCGGTTTTACGTTTAAAAGTGATGGGCCGCTGGACCTGCGGCTGAATCCTGAGTCGGGAATCACGGCGGCAGAGCGTCTGGCAGATATTTCCAAGGAAGAACTGGAGGGCATGCTGCGCGAAAATGCCGATGAGCCTTATGCCGCGGAGATTGCCCGGCAGCTTGTCCGGCGCCGCTGGCCCGTCAAGACCACCAAGGAACTGTATGACGAAGTGGCCAAGGCGCTGGCCAAGGTGGAACTGCCGCCGGCTATGAAGGAACGGGCCGGCTACAGTACGAAGAAACAGGCTTTGGCGCGAGAGGAGCTCATAAAAAAGAGCAGCGCCCGGGTGTTCCAGGCACTGCGTATTGATATAAACCATGAATATGAAGTTCTCTATGAGTTTATGGAGAAACTGCCGGCCGCGCTGCGTCCCGGGGGACGGGCGGCCATTCTGACTTTTCATTCCGGGGAGGACAGGATTGTCAAGAAAGCCTTTAAGGCTTTTGCCCAGCAGGGCGTATACAGCGATATCGCCCCCGATGTAATCCGTCCGAGCCGTGAGGAGTGTTACCGCAACAGCCGGGCTCATTCCACCAAAATGCGTTGGGCGGTAAAGGCTTAGTCCACGTATTTTGCCCAGAATTGCTCGGCCGGTATCGGACGGGCAAAGAGGAAACCTTGGCCAATGTTACAGCCGGCCTCTTGCAGCAATGACTCCTGGGCCGGTGTTTCGATGCCTTCGACCAGAACGGTCATACCCAGACGCTGGCCCAGTTCAATGACCTGCTTCAGGATAGTATGGGAGCGTTCGGACTGTTCGGC
Organism: Selenomonas sp. AE3005; assembly: GCF_905233635.1. Lineage (GTDB taxonomy): Bacteria > Bacillota > Negativicutes > Selenomonadales > Selenomonadaceae > Selenomonas_A. The sequence continues at coordinate 15,341 of NZ_CAJODG010000020.1, forward strand.
GGCTGTGAGCATGCTGCGGTCTACTTTCATAATGTCCATGGGCAGGTTGCGCAGCATGGCTATAGACGAATAGCCGGTACAAAAATCATCCATAGAGAGGGCATAGCCCATACTTTTCAAACGCCTTGTGATTTGCAGGGCGTTTTCGTTTTCTGTTTTGGTCGTGAAGTCGATAAAGGAAGTTTCCGTAAGTTCCAGTTCAACAAGTTTCCGCGGCAGTTTGTAGCGCTCGGCTATAGACTGCATACGGGAGAGATAACCGCGCTCGGTGATATGGAGGCCGGTCTGGTTTACCGATATCGGCACCACGGTAAGTCCCTGCCTGATACGTTCCTGCAGCTGCTGGCAGACACGTTCCAGTACGTAGTAGTCCAGCTGAACGGCAAAGCCGTTGCGTTCAAAGAGATTGATGAAACTGCCGGGGCCTAAAAAGCCCAGTTCAGGACTTTGCCAGCGTACCAGGGCCTCTGCCCCATATATACCCTTGGTGACCAGGTCGTATTTAGCCTGTAAAAATATTTGGAACTCACCGGCGGCCAAAGCCTTTTCCATATACAGCTCCATTTGCTGCTGCTGGAGCAGCTCATCGTGCATGGCGGTGTTGTAAAGGCCGATATTCTTGCTCTTGCCGATGATTTCATTATGGGCCATCATGGCGTTATCCATGAGGATAGCCGCCTCTAAGTCACCGCTCCGGGGAACCGGACAGATACCAATATGATAAGTGAAACTGGTGGGAACGCCGTTGAGGTCAACAATGTGTGACGCTTTTTCAATGCGTTCGGCGGCCTGCCGGAAGGTCAGTCCGGGTGGTTTCTGACAGAGCATATAGGCGTGAGTTATTTCCTCGGAGAGGCCAAAACGCAGAATCCACGGCAGCTTGGCTTTTACCTTAGCGATGATGGATTTTACGGCTAAAGTGTAGTTTTTCGTTCCGTAAATCTCTTTGATAAAGGCCACGCGCTGCGGCGAAATGGCGAGCACAAAGAGTTCTCCCTGCTGACGGGCTTTGGCGTATTTGTTGATGGTGGGCAGGAGCTCATTGGCAAACCAATGGAGATTGTGGGTTTGCGCCGAACTTACGATATTGGCCTGCTGCCAGAGGTCATGCGTGTGTTTGCGCCGCAGCCACATGATGTAGAGCAGGGTGACGATTACGATGAACAGGACACTGCCCAGCACCGCCATGGACATCAGCGGATTGCGATAGATGAAGGCCTGCAATGTATCCTTGGCATGGACGCGATAGACCTCACTGTTGATGATACTGTAGACGTCCTGCGGGTTTATATGCGCGATTTCCTTGTTCAGAATGCGGACGAGAATCGGGTCAGCATTCTGGCTGACCGCCATGGCAACAGCGTGGCTGAAAACAACATTGCCGTTGGTGTAGAGGTTGTAATAGTTTCCTTGGTAAATATCACTTTGCGCAGTTATGGCTTTGACAAAGGTCATATCCGCGTCACCGTTGTTGACCGCGGCCATACAGTCAGCGACGTCCAAATAATAGCGGCGCTGCTCGGCCGGGTACATATGCTCGATGTGGGCCTGGGTATAGAAATGTGTCCGGGCGCAGGCGATGACAGGTTTTTCCGGCAGGGGCTTGTCCTTGCGCATGACGGCGACATAGTTAAGCGCGAGGTAAGGGAAGGTCAGGGTGGCATTGTGTGCCTTGGCCCAGTTGTTATCGTCATAGACATCCATGACAAGGTCGACAGTTCCCTCGGTCAGCTTTTCCATCATATTTTGATGGGTGTCGGCCTGAACAAATTCCAGACGTATGCCTAAATCTACTTCTATGCGGTTGGCGATACAGCCAATAACCCCCATGGCCTGTCCGTCCTGCAAATAGGCGTAGGGCGGTTGCCGGGGCGATATCATGGCCCTGATGACGGGGTGGTCCTTCAGATAGGCGCGTTCCTCGTCCGTGAGATTCAGTATGTTGCCGGAGACATGGTATTTGGCCTGCAGGTCGTTTTGATAGAAGGTATTGACTTTATTGATGGTGGCGACAGCAAGACGGAGCTGTTCGGCCAGTTCAGGACGCTTTTCGTCGACGAGCAGCCAGCCAATGCCGCGCCCCAGGGCAACGGATATAGTCCCGGGCGGCTGATTGACAGGGGCTGGCTCGCCGCTGCCGGCATAATACTCGTCGTCAGGCAGCATAATTACGTCAATGATTCCTGATTTCAGGTACTGCAAATTATCAGCAGGGGAGCCTATCACGTAGTTGGTATTTACATTCAGATAGTTGCTGATGGTCTCGGCAAATTCGTAGGACGCACCGTGGTACATAAGCCGGCTGTCCTGCCAGATGATACCCGGATTGTCGGTAAAGCCGATAATCAGCGTTGAGCGGGTAGTTTGCTCACAAAAAACCGCGGCTGCCAGCTGCGTCCACGCCAGTGCCGTGATGATAAAAAGCCGTATCCAAAAGCGCATGGAAAACCCTCCTCCTTGGGGAATTCTGCGAATCAATTTCTACTGTTTTTATTCGTTGTAAGAAGGGAATTTCCTTCTATTGACTTTTACGCATAAACCCCCTAAAATAAAATTGTTAATCCCGACAATTTTACTAAGGATTAAATGAGCAGAGTTTTAAAAAGGTTAATCCTGTTGTTTTAAAAGGAGAGTTTATAAATGGCTGAGCAGCTTTTGGAAATTAAAGACCTGCACGCTGGCGTGGAGGATAAGGAAATATTGAAGGGGCTGTCCCTGTCGGTGGGCAAAGGCGAAGTCCATGTTATCTTAGGGCCGAATGGTTCCGGTAAGTCCACATTGATGAACATAATCATGGGGCATCCGAAGTACACTGTAACCGGCGGTACGATGGAATTTGAGGGCGAGGATATGAAGGATATGAAGACCTTCGAACGCAGCCGCAAGGGCCTGTTCCTGTCCTTTCAGACGCCGGAAGAAATCCCCGGCATCACCGTGGAAAATATGCTGCGCACGGCCAAGCAGGCCATCACGGGCGAGAAGGTAAAACTCGTGCCCTTCCGCAAGGAGCTTAAGGCTACCATGCAGGAACTCAAGATGAATCCGGAGTACGCCCAGCGCTATCTCAATGTGGGCTTTTCCGGCGGTGAGAAGAAACGCACGGAAATCCTGCAGCTTTTAATGCTGAACCCGAAACTGGCATTGCTCGATGAAACGGATTCCGGCCTCGATGTGGACGCTGTGCAGATTGTGTCGGAGGGCGTGGCCAAGTTCCATAACGAAAACAATTCCTGCCTGATTATCACGCATAACACGCGCATTCTCGAACATCTGAAGGTCGATAAGGTACATGTCCTGATGAATGGCCAGATTGTGGAAGAAGGCGGCCCGGAACTGATTGAGGATATCAACAGCCGCGGTTTTGCCCATATCCGTGAAGAGCAGGAAGGTTGAGGCGTATATGGCTGAGAAGAAGAAAACTTATGTAGAGGATATAGAACGTACCCTCTACGATATTAAGAACGAGGACCGTTCTGTTTATAAATCCCATAGCGGTCTGACGCCGGAAATCGTCAGGGATATTTCCCAGCGTAAGCATGACCCGGAATGGATGACGGAGTTCCGTTTAAAATCGCTGGAAGTTTATAATTCGCTGGAACTTCCCACCTGGGGGCCGTCTCTTGAAGAACTCCATATGGACGATATTGTGACCTACGTGCAGCCCGATGCCAAGATGACCGGCAGCTGGGAAGAAGTTCCGGAAGATATCAAGGATACTTTTGACCGGCTGGGCATTCCTGAGGCGGAAAAAACGTCCTTGGGCGGCGTGGGTGCCCAGTACGACTCGGAAGTGGTTTACCATTCCATTCAGGAGGACATGGTCAAGCAGGGCGTCATCTACACCGATATGGAAACGGCGCTAGTGGAGCATGAGGATATCGTGAAGGAATACTTCATGACACTCGTGCCGCCGAAAGACCATAAATTTGCGGCCCTGCATGGTGCTGTCTGGTCCGGTGGGTCCTTCGTCTATGTGCCGGAAGGCGTCCATGTGGAAATGCCGCTGCAGAGCTATTTCCGCCTGAATGCTGCCGGTGCCGGTCAGTTTGAACACACATTGATTATCGTGGAGAAAAATGCCAGCCTGCACTTTATCGAAGGCTGTTCCGCGCCAAAACACAATGTGACCAACCTCCATGCCGGCTGCGTGGAACTTTTCGTCAAGGAAGGGGCGCGCCTGCGCTATTCCACGATTGAAAACTGGTCGCGTAATATGATGAACCTCAACACCAAGCGTGCGCTGGTGGAGAAGGACGGCATTATCGAATGGGTGTCCGGCTCGTTTGGTTCGCATATCTCCTGCCTGTACCCCTGCAGTGTGCTTCATGGGGAAAATGCCCGCTGCGAATTCACAGGCGTAACCTTTGCGTCCAAGGGGCAGAATCTCGACACGGGAGCCAGCGTCATTCATGCTGCACCGCATACGTCGGCCAATATCAATACGCGTACGATTTCCAAGGCTGGCGGTATGGCCACTTACCGCAGTGCGGTGAAGGTGACGAAGAACGCGCCGTATGCCAAGTGCTCCGTGAACTGTGAGTCTTTGATGCTTGATAACCTGAGCCGCAGTGATACGCTGCCGGTTATGGACATTGAAGGTGATGAGGCCGATATCGGGCATGAGGCCAAGATTGGCCGTATCAGTGACGAGGCCATCTTCTATCTGACCAGCCGCGGCATCGACGAAGAAGAGGCCCGGGCCATGATTGTGCGCGGCTTTGTGGAGCCGATTGCCAAGGAACTGCCGCTCGAATATGCACTCGAAATGAACAATCTTGTCAATATCGAGCTTGAAGGTACTATGGGTTAAATGGTTAAGGAGGAAAAGACAATGATAAGTGAAGAAATTTTTTCCGCCATACCCATGCGTACCTGGCGGTGGCTGAAAGTCAATGAAGTTCCCGTTCCGGCAGGACTTAGCGAAGATGTACAGACGGAAAAAATTCTCGTGGAGTCCGGGGAAAGCAAGAGCATCGTGCTGGACAGACGCGAGGGCGGTGCCCTGGAAGTGCAGGCGCATATCGCTGACGGCGGCGAACTGAATCTGATTTATGCCCAGCTGGCAGACGAGGAGCAGGCTGCCACGAGCCGCATTAAAGTCTATGTGGGCAAGGGCGCAAAGTTCAATTATACGACGGTCGAGGCCGGAGCCAAACATACGGCGGCCGAACTGACCGTGGATATGGCCGGCGATGACAGCATTGCCGATGTCTGGGGCCTGTACTTCGGTGACGGCGGGCGCAAGATTGACTTAAACTACATTATCCGTCAGCAGGGCAAGCGTACGGACGCCAATATGCAGGTGCGCGGCGCACTCCTGGGCGGTGCGGTCAAAACTTTCCGCGGCACGCTCGATTTTCTCGAAGGCTCCAAGGGTTCTGTGGGACGCGAGGACGAGGAAGTCATGGTACTGTCTGACCATGTGCAGAACCGCAGCGTACCCATCATGCTGTCCCATGAAGATGATGTGGACGGTCATCATGCGGTAAGTATCGGCAAGATGGACGAGGCCAAGCTCTTTTATCTGATGAGCCGCGGCCTGGACCTGGCTGAGGCGCAGAAGCTTGTGGTGGAGGCGTCCTTCCATCCTGTCCTTGACCGCATTGATAACGCTGAATTAAAGGCAGAAATTGACGCTTATCTGCAAAGGAGGCTTTCTAATGGCTGACGCCCAAGAATTTCTCAAAGATTTTCCCCTGCTGAACCGTCAGATTAACGGCAAGAAGGTAGCCTATCTGGATAATGGTGCTACCACCCAGAAACCCGAACAGATGATTCAGTCCCTGTGCGGCTACTATGGGGGCTGTAATGCCAATCCCCATCGGGGCGCGTATGCTCTCTCCGTACAGGCTACGGACATTTACGAAGGCGCGCGCAAGCGGACGGCGCAGTTTATCAAGGCCGGGCGCCCGGAGGAAATCATCTTTACCAAAAACGCTACCGAAGCCCTGAATCTGGTGGCCTACAGCTACGGTTTGCACAAGGTGAACGCCGGGGATGAAATCGTGATTTCCGTGTCGGAACATCACAGCAACTGCGTACCCTGGCAGATGGTTGCCAAGGCCAAGGGAGCAACGCTAAAATACATCTATCTGGAAAAAGACGGCAATCTGTCGGCGGAAGATATTGAAACGAAAATTACGGAACGCACCAAAGTCGTAGCTGTAACGCAGGTTTCCAATGTGCTGGGACTCAAAAATGATGTTAAGGCCATTGTGAAAAAAGCCCATAGTGTCGGTGCTGTCTGCGTCGTGGACGGTTCGCAGAGTGTAGCGCACATGGCCGTTGACGTGTCAGATTTGGACTGCGATTTCTTCGCCTTCTCCGGTCATAAGATGCTCTCACCGATGGGCATTGGCGTGCTCTATGGCAAATATGAGCTGCTTGACGCGATGGAGCCCTTCCTGCGTGGCGGCGACATGATTGAGTATGTGGAAGAGCAGGATTCCACGTGGGCTGAAGTGCCGGCCAAGTTTGAGGCCGGTACGCAGAATGTCGGCGGGGCAGCCGGTTTGGTAGCAGCCATTGACTATCTGGAAAAAATAGGCTTTGACCGCATTGAGGCCATTGAGGCGGATTTATTAAACTATGCCCTGCCCCAGCTGCGTGAACTGCCTTTTATTGAACTGTACGGCTGTGACAGTACCCGGGACAACAAGACGGGGATTATCGCGTTTAATGTCAAGGATGTCCATCCCCATGATGTGGCCTCCATTCTCGACAGCGATGGCGTAGCTGTCCGGGCCGGTCATCACTGCGCCCAGCCCCTGCACCGTTATCTCGGGCAGAATGCTACCTGCCGGGCCAGTTTTTACCTTTACAATACAAGGGAAGATATTGACCGCTGGATTGAATCATTGAAGAAAGTAAGAGGTGTACTTGGTTATGGCGCTTGATGATGTGTATACGGAAGTTTTAGGAGAGCATAGCCGCAACCCTGACCATAAACATAAACTTTCCTGTGCCACCTGCCAGATGAAAGGCAAAAACCCCAGCTGCGGTGATGAAATCACCATTGAGCTGCAGGTGGAGGGCGGTATTGTGAAAGAGGCCGCCTTTACGGGGATTGGCTGTGCTATATCGCAGGCCAGCACGGATATTATGGCGGAACTCATCCGCGGCAAAAGTGTGGAAGATGCCAGACGCCTGGCTAATAAATTTATCTCCATGATTAAAGGCGAGCTGGTGGACGAGGACGAACTCGAAGAACTCGACGAGGCCCTGGCGCTGAAAAATGTGGCTCATATGCCGGCCAGAGTTAAATGTGCAGTATTGGCCTGGCATACTTTGGATGATGCCTTGAAGGACCAAAAATAAGAAAATTGAGCAGGAAAAGCAAGTTATCCACAAAATACGGTGGATATCCACGGCAATACTGTGGATAACACCTATATTTTGTGGATTTCGTGTAGAAAACAGTTCTTAATGTTGTGGATAAAATGTTGATGAGAAAGGATGTTAATGATGGCAGTTAAAGAAGTTCGTCCGGACGATTTTGAGGAAAGCGTATTTAAGGTAATCGGCAAGGAATGGCTGCTCGTGACCGGGGAGGCAGAGGGGCGCAGCAATGCCATGACAGCGTCCTGGGGCGGTATGGGCATTATGTGGGGCAAGCCCGTGGCCTTTATCTTTATCCGTCCGTCCCGTTATACGAAGGAGTTTGTGGATAAAGCAGAAGGCCTGACCTTGTCCGTATTCGGTGAGGACCGCCGGCAGATGATGAATTACTTCGGCACGGTGTCCGGCCGTGATGAGGATAAAATTGCCAAGAGCGGCCTGACAGTAAAGCATGACAACGGCCGCACTTACTATGACGAGGCTCGTGTCACCATGTTGTGCCATAAGCTCTATGCGCAGGAATTAAAGCAGGAGTGCTTTGTGGATAAGGACGCAGACGAGCGCTGGTATCAGGACGATTATCATACAATGTATATCGTGGAAATCGAAAAGATTCTGGTGCAGGACTAAGCCATGGGCAGCGCTAAGGAGCAGCTGGCTGACCTGCTCAAACAGTGTTCCCTATGCCAGGGCATGAGCGGGGCGGACGTGCAGGAACTGTTAGCCTCGGCTCAGGTGCGGCAGGTGGATTACCCCAAGGGGGAAATTGTGTTCCATGAGGGTGATATGCCCAAGTCACTCTACATTCTGTTGGCCGGCGAAGTTCATATCTTAAAGGATACCTTTTCCGGGCGGCGGATTTTCCTGTCGGAAATAAATACGCCGGGAGATATGTTCGGAGAGGTTTATGAGGTTTTAAAACAACCCTATGATATGTACGTAGAGGCGGTCACGCCCGTAAAACTTCTGGAGATTGCCAGCGGCCTGTTCACATTGGCCGATGGCGGTCAGCTCAGTTCCTGCGGTCTGCAGATTCAAAGAAATCTCATGCGTATCTTTGCCCGGAAGGCCTACTTCATGCACAATAAGATAAAGGTGCTGGCCAGCGGCAGCCTGCGCGAAAAAATAATTCGTTTTTTGTTCATTGAGCTGCAGGGGAAACGGGAATTGGAACTGGCCGGCAGCCGGGAATTTATGGCTGCGTATCTGGCCGTAACCAGACCGTCCCTGTCAAGGGAACTCTCTGCCCTGCAACGGGAAGGGATTCTCCAAGTGGACGGCAAGAATATCAAAGTGCTGGATAGGGAACGCTTTGAGGAATACCTGTAAATTGCATAGAAAAAAGGACATGCTGTGGGGGCATGTCCTTTTTTAGAGAGAATTAGAGAATGTAGGAATATATAGGTAATCCTTTTGAGAAAGGATTATCGGCTGGTTAATCAGGTGTTTTTGGCGATAATCGCACCCACGACGGCGCCGACGATGGCGGCGGTGTTGCGTTCACCTTCGGAGTATTTCTTCGGGTGCTTGTGGGAAAGTTCCTGAACTTCGTAGTTGTGGCCATGGTGCAGAGCACTGGCCTCGGCTGCACTTACCGTAATGCCGCCCATCCCCAGGCTGACACATCCGGCAAGAGCAATAGCTGTCATCTTCACATTTCGTTTGCTAAGCATAAAGTACATCTCCTTTACTAAAAGGTCGAGTTGCTAATTCCTTACTACATGACCAATTATAGGAGGTGTTTCTTAAAATGTAAGGTGATTTTAATTAAATGTTGATTAAGAAAAGTATTTTATTCGTCGATAAGGGAATTCTTCATGGCCACCTGCTGAGTTTTATTCATGGTGATTTTGCCATGCAGCAGGGTGATAAGTCCTTCGTCCTTAAGTTTTACGACACCACGGTTGACAGTCTTGACGCTGGTACCGATGTCATCGGCTATCTGCTGGCGGCTGGTATGCAGGATGAAGAGGTCCGTGTCAATATCGCCCAGGCGTTTCAGCAGATATGTCTGCAGACGGTTGAGGCTGGGGAGGAACTTGACGCGGCCGGCCTCGTTGGAGGTGGGATACATTTTGGCTGCCAGCAGCTGGGCTACCGCCAGCGCGAAGTCATTATCGATGCGCATCCACTGCAGGAAGGTTTCGGACCGCATGGCGATGACCTCACACTGTGTGCTGACCTCAGTGGAGGCAGAGTACAGTTTTTGCCCGGCCAAAACTTCCAGGTCGCCAATCAGGTCAGGGACATCGAGCGTGCCGAAGGTAAAACGCTGGCCACTGGCAAATTCATTGCTGACTCTGATAGTGCCCCGGGTAATCAGATAGACGTGCCGGGCCTCTTCCCCTTTGCGGACGATGCTTTCCCCGGGGAAAAATATTTTATGCGTTGTCTGACGGCGGATTTCGTCAGGCATATGGTCAAGAATATAATCAAGTTTCATAGCAGTTCCCTCTCCTAAAATGCGGTGCGTAAATACATTATTTACATTATATATGATTTTGTGTGGGGAAAAAAGGTTATAATTCGGACTATTGTCCTTTTTTTTTCGGGGTAAAGTCACTAGAATAGACGTAGAAGTTGTACAAGCATACGCTTACATGGCTTTCTTTTCCTCTGGAATCCTGTTTTGGGGCAGGATTCCGGGTGCAACGTTTGTTGCAGAGAATTTACATAAAGCTTTTGACGTGGACTCTGTTTCGTTCCTGCAAGACGAAATGGGGTCTTTTGTCATATGAGCAATTATTTTTCTTTAGAAGGATTTTGGCTGGCCTTTGTAGTATATAACATAATAGTATACGTATGAGCATGAAAAGATACTCACACAGTAAAGAAGGCGATATTGTGGGCAATAAACCTGTTATGTTAATAGTTGATGACGTGGAAATCAACCGGGTGGTGCTGACCCAGTTCTTTCAGGAAGAATATAATATTCTGGAGGCGGAAAACGGTAAGGATGCCTTGGAAATCATTGAGGGGCAGGCTGTGTCTATTGTATTGGTAGATATGGTCATGCCGGTGATGGATGGTTTTCAGCTGCTGGGCATATTAAAGACCAATGACCAATATGCCGGTATCCCTGTGGTTGTCATGACCGCCAACAATGATGGGGACAGTGAGGCACGCGCCATGGAGATGGGGGCCTCGGACTTTATAACCAAGCCGTATAATCCTACCATTGTGCGCTGCCGTATCCGCAATGTTATGGCCCGCGAGGAAATTGAGTGGCGCCGGGTAGAGCAGGTGGCACAGAACCGCCAGCTGCTGGAAATGCACCAGCGCATTGAACTGGATTCCCTGACGGGGATTTACAACCGGGATGCTTTTTACCGCCGGGCTGGTGATATGTTGCAGGGACATGCCAATACTTCGTACAGTATTGTGTACCTGGACATCAGCTGCTTTAAGGTCATCAATGATTTGTTCCGCATGGAAACCGGTAATCTTATATTGAAAACGGCAGCGTTTTATTTCAGCATGTTCGTAGGCGATACGGGTATCTGTGCCCGTATTGAGGCGGATCATTTTGTATTGTGTGTGCCTGCGGATAAGCTGGATATGGATAAGCTCATCGCCGGGTTGGACAGCACCATTCAGTCTTTGGGCATTAGTCACCATATTCATTTCTATGCCGGGGTCTATCAGGTGGATAACGCCTTCCTGCCGGTGGACCAGATGTGTGACCGCGCCCATATGGCACTCAATCGTATCAAGGGACAGTATATGACCCGTTACGCTTTCTATGATAAGGGTATGCGTGACCAGATGATTGAGGAGCAGATGATTGTCCGCAATATGGAATATGCCTTGAATGAAGGTCAGTTTGTCATTGTGCTGCAGCCGATGTACAATCTGAACTCCAAGAAAATTGTCGGGGCGGAGGCCCTGGTGCGTTGGAATCACCCCAAGCAGCAGATTTCGCCGGGCAAGTTTATTCCTATTTTTGAAAGCAATGGCTTTATCGTGCGTCTGGACAGGTACGTCTGGGAACAGGCCTGTATCACTCTGCGTCAGCAGATTGACAGGGGGCTCGATGTAGTACCCGTATCCGTCAATGTATCCCGGCTGAATTTCTATAATAGTGATTTTATGGACTATTTGCTGAGCCTGGTCAAAAAATACGACATTGAGCCACGGCTGTTGAAACTGGAAATTACCGAAAGTGCCTATATGGACAATCCGCATCAGCTGATTGCCATGGTCAGAGCTTTTCGGGGGCAGGGATTCCCTGTGCTGATGGATGATTTTGGCAGTGGTTTTTCCTCGCTTAATATGCTCAAGGATTTGCCGGTAGATGTGCTGAAAATCGACATGGCCTTTGTCCGGGAAGTGGGCAGGTCCAGCAGGGCCGGTGCTATTATGGAGTCCATTGTAGACCTGGGCGGGCGCCTCAATATGGAAGTTGTCGTGGAAGGCGTGGAAACGCAGGAGCAGGTGGATTTCCTGGAGCGCATTGGCTGCCATGATATTCAGGGGTATTATTTTGCCAAGCCCTTGGATGTGGAAAGCTTTATGGGATTGGTAGAACGTAGTCAAAAGGGAGAGTAATCTTTGCAAAAAATCGGAGCATTTATTTTTGATATGGATGGGGTTATTATCGACAGTGAGCCCATTCATTCACGGGTGAAACTTGATACCTTTGCCCATTTCGGGATTCCCTTTCGGGCGGAGGATTTAGCCCGTTACATGGGACGTACCAGCGGTGCAATTTTTCGGGACGCCCTGGCTGCCTGTGGCCGGCAGGATATCAAACCTGAGGATATGGCAGCCTACAAGCACGCGCATTATCTCGAGGTGCTGGAAAGTGGTGTCATTGACCCGGTGGACGGCAGTGTGGATTTGATAAAGAATCTGCATGCCGCCGATATTCCTTTGGGACTGGCTACGTCGTCCAACGTACGCGTGATGAATACGGTACTGGACAGCTTTGCTATCAGAACGTATTTTTCCTCGATTCTGTCGGGAGGCGAATTGCCGGAGAGCAAACCGAATCCGGCAATTTATCTCATCAGCGCGGAACGTATGGGAGTGGCACCGGCAGACTGCGTGGTGCTGGAAGATACGGAAAACGGTATTTTAGCGGCCAAGCGCGCCGGTATGTACTGCATTGCTTATCGGAACCTCAATTCCGGCCGGCAGGATTTAAGCCTGGCTGATGAGGTGGTGGACAGTCTGACGGAGATTGACGTAAACCGCCTGGCAGGAAAATAAAATAAATAGAAAAGCCCGGATAAACGCTTATCCGGGCTTTTAATATCGTGTTGACAATACGGCAGCAAGCAGGTGCTTACACTACATCGAAACTTTCGATGGTGCCGTACTGGAGGTACTGGCTGGCCTTGGTGGGCTCGCCGTCCAGAATTTCTTTGCTGACAGCATCCATCTGGCCTTCCGTAACATTGACACGGCCGGCTTTGATTTCATCTTCAACCTTGGTCAGCAGTTCTTTACGGGCTTTCTTCGTAGTGTTGTAGACAGTGTGGTTGTAGAAAATGTTCATGGATTTCTGCGTCTTTTCTTCATCGCAGTTGAAGAAGACATAAACTTTTTTTTCGGTTGCCATAATTGATAATCCCCCTTGAAATAATAAAAAAATAATTTCATTTGTGAATATGTAACCAATACAAACATTATAGCATACTTTGTCAAAAATGATAAATTAAATTGAATTTAGCGAATTGTAAAGGCAAAAGGTTGACAAACAAAACCGTAAAGAGTAAAGTGAACTTGTATAGAATTGCATGAAATAATAGCAAATTCTGCAACAATTCATGTGAGATTATCCTATGGTTTGGAGGTATCATTCATGGCAGTCATTAGAAAAGAAAACTTTGGCAAGCTCAGCGATGGACGAGCGGTGGAACTCTATACCCTGCGCAATACCAAGGGGACAGAGGTAAAGGTGACGACTTACGGGGCGCGGCTGGTGAGCTGGCGCATTATGGGCAAAGCGGCTAAATTCGTCGATGTGGTGCTGGGCTATGAAGATGCGGCGGCTTATGAAAAGGATACCACCAGCATGGGCGGTGTAGTGGGCCGGCATGCCAATCGTATTGCCGGAGGCAAGGTTGTTATCAACGGTCAGGAGTATCAGCTGGATTTAAATACCGGTTCCCGGCAACAAAATCATATTCATGGCGGTACGAAAGGTTTTCACAATGAATTGTGGCAGGCCGAGGAAGTATATGAAGGTGTCAAGCTGACCTATCACAGCAATGATGGTGACGCCGGCTATCCCGGTAATATGGACGTGACGGTTATTTATTCCCTGTCCAATGACAATGAGCTCTCCATTCAGTATGAGGCTGTCAGCGACAAGGACACCATCTGCAACCTGACCAATCATGCCTATTTCAATCTGGATGGGTTCGAATCGCCGTCTATACTTGACCAGAAAATGCAGATATTTGCTGATAAATATACCTGGGCCGACAGTGAATCCCTGCCGGACGGCAGAATCCTCCCGGTGGAGGGGACGCCCATGGATTTGCGCCAGCCGACGGCCATCGGTGCACATATTGACGATGATTTTGACCAGCTGCAGATGGCGCACGGGTATGACCACAACTGGGTGCTGCGTGATGAACCGGCCATGGTGGAAATGAAACCCGGTATGTTTGGCTACGATCCCCATTGTCCGATTGATTACCTGAAAGGCGGACTTAAAAAGGCTGCCTACGCCGAGTCTGATAAATCGGGGCTGACGCTTACCTGCTATACAACTTTGCCGGGGATTCAGTTCTATGCCGGCAACTACCTCAATGGCGGCCTGCCGGGCAAAAAGGGCGTGGAGTTTCAGCGCCGTTCCGGATTCTGTCTGGAAACGCAGTATTTCCCAAATTCGCTGGCTAATCCGCATTTTCCGCAGCCGATTATCAAGGCCGGGGAAAAATATCAGTCCCAGACTGTATTTGTGCTGTGGCCCAAGGATTAACGGAAAAAACGTCGAATATGTATAAATGGTAAATTCGTTTGATTTTAGGGAGGCAAAAGCATGAATATTCATGAGTACCAGAGTAAGGCCGTACTGAAGGCCTATGGGGTTACAGTTCCCGAGGGGCTGCCGGCTTTTACGGTGGAAGAAGCCGTAGAGAATGCCAAGAAAATCGGCACCCCTGTGGTAGTGGTCAAGGCCCAGATTCACGCAGGCGGACGCGGTAAGGCCGGTGGTGTAAAAATCGCCAAGAGCCTTGATGAGGTGAAAAACTATGCGACGGAACTGTTGGGCAAGACACTTGTAACTCATCAGACAGGGCCGGAAGGCAAGAAAGTTGGCCGCCTCCTGATTGAAGCAGGCTCCAATATCAAGAAAGAATATTATCTCTCCTTTGTTATTGACCGCCAGACGGCCCGTGTAGTCATGATGGGCTCGGAAGAAGGCGGCATGGAAATCGAAAAAGTGGCTGCCGAAATGCCGGATAAGATTTTCAAGGAATACATCGACCCGGTAGTGGGACTGGCTCCGTTCCAGGCTACGCGCATGGCCTATAATATCAATATTCCCCAGCCGGCAGTCCGCAAGGCTGTGAAGCTCATGAGCTGCCTGTACAACGCTTTTATCGGCAAGGACTGCTCGCTGGCAGAAATCAATCCGCTTGTGGTTACGGCAGAAGATGATGTGGTGGCGCTTGATGCCAAGCTGAACTTTGATGACAGCGCCCTGTTCCGTCACCCGGATATTGAGGAACTTCGGGATGAAAGCGAGGAAGATCCCAAGGAACGCCGGGCAGCTGAGGCCGGACTCAACTATGTAAACTTAGGCGGCGATGTGGCCTGCATGGTCAACGGCGCCGGACTTGCCATGGCTACGGTTGACATCATCAAGCATTACGGCGGTGAACCGGCCAACTTCCTCGATGTGGGCGGCGATTCCTCACCGGAAAAGATTGCCGAAGCCTTCCAGATTATGCTGGACGGCGGTCAGGCCAAGGGAATTTTTGTCAATATCTTCGGCGGCATCAATCGCTGTGATGCGGTGGCTGCCGGTATTGTCGAGGCGGCAAAAATTATCTCGGACGATGGTAAATCCCTGCCTGTTCCCGTAGTGGTGCGCTTAGAGGGCACCAACGTGGAGCAGGGACGCAAGATTCTGCAGGATTCGCCCATAGCCAATGTCATCATGGCACCGACTATGGAAGGCGGCGCAGAGGAAATCGTCAAGCGTGTCAAAGCAGCACAATAAGGGAGGCCATCAAACATGGGTGTTTTAGTCAATAAAGATACAAAAGTCATAGTACAGGGAATAACGGGCAAGCAGGCTACGTTCCATACCAAGCAGATGCTGGCTTATGGTACGAAGATTGTAGCCGGCGTAACGCCGGGCAAGGCTGGTCAGGAAGTAGAGGGCGTGCCGGTATTCAACACGGTTAAGGACGCCGTGGAGGCTACCGGAGCTACAGCGTCGGTGGTTTATGTGCCGGCCAGATTTGCTGCTGATTCCATTATGGAAGGCATAGATGCCGGTCTTGACCTCGTGGTGTGCATTACCGAACACATTCCTGTGCAGGATATGGTTAAGGTACGCCGCTATATGGAAGGCAAGAAAACCAGACTTATCGGTCCGAACTGCCCGGGAATCCTGACTACCGATGAGGCTAAGCTGGGCATTATCCCTGGGAACATTCAAAAGAAAGGCCATGTCGGACTGGTATCCCGTTCCGGAACCCTGACCTATGAGGCCGCTTTCCAGCTCATGAACGCCGGTATTGGCGTAACCACGGCCATTGGTATCGGCGGTGACCCTGTCAAGGGCACAGACTTTATCGACGCGCTGGAACTCTTCAAGAATGACCCGGAAACCAAGGCAGTGCTGATGATTGGTGAAATCGGCGGTACCGCTGAGGAAGATGCGGCGAAATGGATAAAGGAAAACATGCCGGATAAACCGGTAGCGGCCTTTATCTCCGGCCGTCAGGCGCCTCCGGGAAAACGCATGGGCCATGCCGGGGCCATTATTTCCGGCGGCAAGGGTACTGCTGCAGATAAAATCAAGGCTCTCAATGGTGTAGGCATTGAAGTGGCCGATACTGTTGCCCATATCGGGGAAACTGTTGTCGATACACTGAAAAAAGCCGGCATTTACGACGAGTGCCATACCTGCTGAAAACAATTTAATATTTAATGTTAATGATAAAGAGATAGTTTATTAGGCTATCTCTTTATTGTTGAGAGTGAGTGATGCTTGATATTGCAAGAGATTTTACGAGCATGTTTGATAAGAATGTTGGAGGTATTCGTATGGACATACACATGAATGCTGCATTAGGATTGGATTACCATAGCCCCCAACAACAAGCACGAGTAATAACAGAAGCGTGGGCGGCTGAAAATATGTACTGCGTTATGTGTGGCGAACCGCACTTAACGCATTTACAAAATAATAAGCCGGTAGCGGATTTATTTTGTCCCACCTGCCAAAATACGTTTGAGCTAAAGAGCCATAATGGGCGTTTTGGTTCTGTGATTGCCGATGGAGCCTATGAAACTATGATGGCCAGATTGATGGATGATAATAACCCACATCTGTTTGTCATGGAATATAGTCGGCCTGAGTACATGGTGGACAATCTTTGGATTATCCCCAGCTACTTCTTTACCACGGAAATTATCATTAAGCGTAAGCCTTTGCCGCCAACAGCTCGCCGTGCGGGATGGACAGGGTGTAATATTGCGTGGAAGAACATCCCTGCACAGGGGAAAATTCCGATCATTTATCAGCAGGAAATCGTAGATCCAAAGTTTGTCCGTGAAAAGGTGGTCGCTACAATGACATTATCCACGGCTAAAATCCAAACTCGCGGCTGGCTGATGGATGTGCTTTATTGTCTGGAACAAATAGGCAAAGAATATTTCACGCTTCGCGATGTATATCGTTTTACTGACTATTTGCAGGAGCGCCATCAAGAAAATCACAATGTTCAGCCTAAAATACGCCAGCAGTTGCAATTTTTACGGGATAAAGGTTTTGTAGAATTTTTAGGCAGAGGCGAATATCGACTAAAGAATAGTGGTTAAACATATTTTCTCCTAGAGGTGATGAAAAGTGAAATTTAACGTAACAATTCAAGAAATATATGAGAAAAAAGTAACAGTAGAGGCTGACAGTTGGCATGATGCTTTAATGAACACAATAAAAAGCAATGATAGAGGTGAACTTATAACAACAAATGATGATTTAAGGGAATGTAATGTAGATATTGAAGGTTGGCCTTATCAAATTTTCGATAAGTGGACGATTGAAGATGTGGAAAAATATGTTAAAGACAATGTTCGCTGGTCTGAAATGAATTTAACAGAAAATGAAATGCGTCAGTCATTATATATAATGAGTCAAGAGAAGGAAACAAAGGGATTTAGCAAGGAAAAATTGGACAAAAGTATAGCGATTGTGGTAAACAATAGATAAGCCCTCACTACGCTAAGAAAGGCGATTGTGTCCTTGAGCAGTTCGCCGGGGAATGTACCGCGTGCTGAAAAAAGATAAGTTCTGCGCCATCCTGATGGGCGATACCCGTAAACAGGCTGCATGGTTCCTATGTCCTTTGACGTGATGAAAATTTTTGAGGAAGCTGGCTTTACCCTCAAAGAATTGATAATTAAAGAACAACATAATTGCCGACCAACAGCATAAAATATAATTTTTTGCTTATTGCGTATGAGTATCTGTTTGTTTTTAGAAAAAGAAAAAAACGCCGGACAAAAGTCCGACGTTTTTTTACTGCAACGGCAATCTTATTTGATGCCAGCGCCATCGAGAGCGGAACGAACACTCTGAGCAGCTTTGTGCATCTTTTCGAGTTCATCGTCAGTGAGGTGAACTTCGAAGGAGCGCATGATACCATCAGCGCAAACCATACGGGGAATGGAAAGAGCAACGTCTTTCAGGCCGTATTCGCCTTCGAGAACTGCGGAGCAGGGCAGGATGGTGTGTTCATCATACAGAACGGACTTGATGAAACGGCAGGCAGCCATAGCGATACCGGTGTTCGTGAAGCCCTTCTTGTTGATAACATCGTAAGCAACCTGAACCAGTTCCTGTTCAACAGCTTCGTGGCTGAGTTTTTCCGTGCGGTGGAAATATTCATCCAGATCATCAATGGGGAAACCAGCGCAGCCAGTCGTGGACCAGGCAACGAAAGCGGAGTTGCCGTGTTCACCGAGAACATAACCGTTGATGTTCTTCGGGTCAACCTGGTACTTGTCAGCCAGAATGCGGCGGAAACGATAGGTTTCGAGCATCGTACCAGTACCGAGGATGAGGTTGCGCGGATAATCGAACTGCGTGGAAACAACATAAGTAGCAACGTCAAGCGGGTTGGTGATCATGATGATCATAGCTTCCTTGGTGCGTTTAACGATTTCGCCCATAACGGAGCTCATGATCTTGGCATTGGTGCCAGCCAGTTTCAGGCGGTCCGGAGTTTCGCCCGGGCGGATGGACGGACCAGCCGTGATAACGATGATGTTTGCATCTTTGCAGTCTTCATAGTCACCGAGGTGGAATTTGATGTTCGTGCTGTAGATGCAGCTCGTTGCATGACTGGAGTCCTTAGCTTCGCCCCAAGCCTTGTCTTCGTTGAGGTCGATGAGGACTACTTCCGTAGCCAGCTGGAAGTCAGCGATTTTGTTGGCAACTGCGGAGCCAACGTTGCTGGCGCCAATGACGCATTTTGTCATTACCCCCTGATTGAATAAGTGAAATATATCCCTAAGTCGTGTTAATCGTAGCACTATTAAGACCTAGTGTCAATGATGAATTTTAAAGAAACAAAAGCAATATTTTTCACAAAATTACAGTAAATGTCAAAAATGACGGGAAAATGTGTAAATTTACAAGGACTGGAGAATAGCTAAGATTTTCTTAGGTTAAGTTATTGTAATTAGGTGTGTTTTATTATATATTATAGATTGTTGTATGCGAATGTAACCGGAAGGAGATTGTAACATAGATGTTTGGTATGTCATTGGATATCGGTATAGATTTGGGCACGGCAAATGTGCTGGTATATGTAAAGGGAAAAGGTATTGTTCTGCGTGAACCGTCGGTGGTGGCTATTGACAGGGACACCAACCGAGTGCTGGCTATCGGTGAAGAGGCACGGCAGATGATTGGCCGTACGCCGGGCAATATCGTGGCTGTCCGTCCTCTGCGCGAGGGTGTTATTGCCGATTATGATATCACGGAAAGCATGCTGCGTCACTTCATTGAAAAGGTGGTAGGCCGCCGCTTTGTATTCCGTCCCCGCATTATGATTTGTATCCCGTCAGGGGTTACGATGGTGGAGCAGCGTGCTGTACAGGAGGCTGCTGAACAGGCTGGTGCCCGTCATACCCAGCTGATTGAAGAACCGCTGGCCGCAGCGCTCGGAGCTGGCCTGGATATCTCTGAACCCCGTGGTTCCATGGTGGTCGATATCGGCGGCGGTACGACGGATATCGCCGTGATTTCCTTGGGCGGTATTGTAAATAGTGCCTCCCTGCGCGTGGCTGGTGATAAGTTCGATGAGGACATCATAGCTTACGTGAAAAAGGAATTTAACGTCATGATTGGCGAACGTACTGCTGAAGACGTGAAGATGGTAGTGGGAGCTGCTTTTGCCACGGCGCGCAACGAAGTGATGGATATCCGCGGCCGTGATATGTTGTCGGGCCTGCCGAAGAATGTGCAGATTACGACAGCACAGGCTGCTGAGGCCATGCGTGATTCGGTGACGAAAATCGTTGACTGCGTGAAGAAGGTATTGGAAGAAACGCCGCCGGAACTGGCTGCAGATATCATGAACTGCGGTATCGTCCTCACGGGCGGCGGCGCAATGCTCTACGGTCTGGACGAACTTATCCGCCGGGAAACTGATATCCCCACGGCACTGGCCGAGGACGCTATGAGCTGCGTGGCGATTGGCTGCGGCAAGGCGCTGGATTCGTTCTCCAAATTCGATGGCAAGGCACGGAATGTAAAAACCGGCCGTTAAAAAAATAATTATCAGCGAGAGAAACTCTGACAGGAGTTTCTCTTTTTTTCGCGAATTATAAAGGCAAGGAAAAGTGTAGATGTTAGGGGAGTGACATAATATGTGGCGTGGTCTTTATACGGCAGGCGCAGGAATGATTACGGAAACCAAGCGCACCGATACGCTGGCAAACAATCTTGCCAACGCCAATACAACGGGATTTAAAAGAGATGAGGCCATCAATCGGGAGTTCCGGCCCATGCTGATTCGCCGTATCAATGACGGTGTAAATCGTGAAGATGTGACCAGTTTCAAACAGTTCCATGTGGGGGAGGCCTATCCCGTGGTAGGCACATTGGGGCTTGGTTCTTATATTGATGAAATAGCGACGGAGCATAGTCAGGGTGCTTTTGAAACGACAGGCAATCCCTTGGATTTGGCAATTTCCGGGGAAGGCTATTTTGCCATTCAGACGCCTAACGGCGTACGCTATACCCGTGACGGGAATTTTTACAAATCTGCCAGAGGACAGATTCAGACGGTGAACGGCCAGACGGTGCTGGGGCGTAACGGTCAGGGCATTACCATTCCCGAGGAAACCACCAGCATTATGGTGGGCAGTCAGGGCGAAGTCTACGCCGACAATGTGCAGATTGGCCAGCTGCAGTTCGTGCAGTTTGACAATCGCCGGGCTGTGCTGAAACAGGGCAATAATCTCTATTATCCGCAGGAAGGTGCCCAGCCGCAGCCGGCTACGGGCGAGATTCAGCAGGGGCTTCTGGAGCGCTCCAATACCAATGTGGTATCGGAAATGGTGGAGCTTATCAATAACTACCGTGTTTATGAGGCCGGGTCAAAGGCGGTGACGACACAGGATACGATGCTCGATAAGTCAGTGAATGAAGTTGGCAGATTGACTTAAGATTTTTGTCGGTTTGTTCGATATATATTGAGGATAGCGTCCCTCTTGGGGCGCTGAGCAACGCTTTTAGCGACAGATACGGTGTTAGAAGGGGAGGAACCCGTTATGATGAGAGCACTTTGGTCGGCAGCTTCGGGGATGAAGGGGCAGCAGACTAATATGGATGTTATTGCCAACAATATTGCCAATGTCAATACTTACGGCGGCAAGAAGGTTCGGGCTGAATTTCAGGATTTAATCTATCAGACACTGCGTGATGCCGGGGCGCAGAGCGGGCAGGACAATCAGTATCCCACGGGGCTGCAGATTGGTTTGGGAACCAGAGTGGCAGCTACGCAGCGTGTTATTACGCAGGGGCCGCTGCAGACGACGGAAAATCCCACGGATGTGGGTATTCAGGGGGAAGGTTATTTCCGTGTAACCCTGCCGGATGGCACGACGGGCTATACCCGTGACGGTGCGTTCAAGCTGGATTCGCAGCGCCGTCTGGTGACTTCTGACGGCTATCTCTTGGCAGACGGCATTACCTTTGGCGAGAATTCGCCCGTAGACTCTATCGTTATTGCCGGTGATGGTCAGGTTTCGGAAACGCCTGCCGGTGGTACGCAGCAGAATGTAGGCCGTATTACGCTGGCACGTTTTGTCAATCCTGCCGGTCTTACGGCTATCGGCAAAAACCTCTTTATCGTATCGGAGGCCTCCGGGCAGGCTATTGAGAGCAATCCCGGAACCGACGGCGCAGGAACGCTGACGCAGGGCACGTTGGAAATGAGCAATGTGCAGATTGTTGAGGAAATGGTCAATATGATTGTTTCCCAGCGTGCTTATGAATCAAACTCCAAGGCTATTACGACCTCCGATTCCATGCTGGAAATCGCCAATGGACTTAAACGTTGATGAAAACTAAAAGAAGCCGCTTAGCCACTTGCTGTATATTATATATGCTATGGAGTGGCTTCTTCTGTCTGTTAGCACTGGGATTTTCGCCGCGGGCAGAAGCTATTTATGGCGGTAATACGCAGGCGGAGGTATTTCCCCAGATGGTCAGCTCACAGAAACTGGCCGGCCTGGCCCGGCAGCAGCTGGAGCTGGAATTGCATAAATGTGGTGAGGACAGGCGGCATGTGCTGACACTTACCACTAATCCCACTAATGTGCGCCTGCCGGCCGGCAAGGTTACCTTTGAGTCCGAAATTTCGGGAACACTGCGTTATGGCGGTGTTCAGCCGGTGCATATCAGCATTATGGTGGACCAAAAATTATACCGGCGTGTCATTTGCTATTATCGGGTGCAGGTCTTTGAAAAGGTGTTGGTGGCAGGTGCTAATCTGCCGCTCGAAACAGCGATTTCTCCGAGTGCGGTACACGTGGAAGAACGTGAAGTTACGGGAGGCAAAGGCCGCTATCTGACCAAGGCCGAAGATATTGCCGGACGGGTGCCGGTGCGTTATATCCGTATGGGGCAGCCCATAGAGCAGAATATGCTGCAAAATCCCATTGTCGTTCATTCCGGGGCGCCGGTGCGGCTGCTTACCAATTACAATGGCGTGGAGGTCAGTGCCGAGGGCGTAGCCCTGCAAAAGGGGCGTATTGGTGAGGTTATCAAGGTGCGTAATGCCCGGTCAGCCAAGACTTTGCGCGGCAAGGTTATCGACGCTGCTACGGTGAAGATTGAATGATATAAAGGCAGGTAGTGACTATGAAGTTAAAATATAAAAAACAAATCGCTCTGGCCCTGACGGCCGGTACGTTGTTTTTCTCCGTGGCACCGGCGGTTTCTGCTCAGTCGCTATGGGCAGGCGGCGGCCGGTACAGGAATGTTTTTTCCGACCGCAAGGCTGCGGATGTGGGGGATATTCTGACCATTGTCATCAGTGAATCCACCACGATATCGGATACGCGTTCCAGCTCCAACAGCAAGAGCGGCAATACATCACTGGAAAGCGGTATTGGTATCTTTGATTTTCTCAAGGCGGCATCCATCGGCGGCTCGGATTCCTTTAAGGCTGATGGAGCGGCATCTTCAAGAAATACTACCAATGCCAATGTGACGGTGACGGTGGTTGACGTGCAGCCCAATGGTAATTTGGTGCTGGAGGGGACGCAGTCCATTTGGAATAACAAAAATGAACACAAGATAACCTTTAAGGGTATCTGCCGTCCTGAGGATATTACGGCCAATAATACCATTTCTTCCACGAAAATCGCGGGGGCAACGGTGCGGTTCGATGGCAAGGGGCCGCTGAATGCTAAACAGCGTCAGGGTATACTCACGCAAATCTTTAATTTCCTGTTCTAAGACTACGGAGGCAATACATGAAGAAACTATTGGCTTGTTTACTGGCCGGGGCTATGGTTTTGGGGGCTGTGCCCCCCTTAGCGTCGGCAGATAATGCCGTGACAAGGATAAAGGATATCGCCAAGGTGCAGGGCGTCCGTTCCAACCAGCTGATGGGCTATGGTCTGGTAGTAGGCCTCAATGGCACGGGTGATTCCAATAAGTCCGTGGAAACGGTACAATCCATTGTCAATATGCTGAAAACTTACGGGGTAACGGTAAGCCAGTCGGCGCTGAAATCCGATAACGTAGCTGCCGTTATGGTGACGGCGACCTTGCCACCCTTTGTACGGGAAGGGGATACGATTGATATTACCGTTTCCTCCATCGGTGATGCGGACAGCATTCAGGGCGGTACGCTTTTGCAGACACCCTTGAAAGCTGGCAACGGCGAGGTTTACGCCGTGGCACAGGGGGCTGTTTCCACCGGCGGCTTTATGGCCGGCCGGGGCGGCGGCAACTCCACAGCGACGAAAAATTTCCCCACGGTGGGCATGACACCCAACGGGGCTATCGTGGAGCGGACGGTGGAAGATGATTTAGGCAATAACGGACGCTTGTCCCTGTCGCTGGCTCATCCGGACTTTACGACTGCCAGCCGTATGGCAGAGGCCATCAATTCGCAGTATGGGGCAATTGCCTCGGCCGTTAATCCGGGACGTATCGATATAAGTGTACCGTCTTACTTCCGGAGAAACGTGGTGGGCTTTGTGGCCTCCATTGAAGAATTGCCGGTAATGCCCGACAAGGTGGCCAAGATTGTGGTTAATGAGCGCACGGGTACCATTGTTATGGGCGGTGATGTGTCGGTGGATGAAATCGCCATCACGCAGGGCGGCTTGTCCATCAGGGTGCAGAAGAATCAGGAGGCCAGCCAGCCGGACCCGTTCAGCTATGGTACAACCATTGTGACGAAAAACACTGATGTGACGGTGACGGAAGATAAGGCCAGTACGATTGTGCTGCCGGCTACGGCCAATGTCAGCGATATTGTCGGGGCGTTAAATGCCGTAGGGGCAACGCCGCGCGATACGATTTCCATTCTGCAGGCGATGAAGGCGGCAGGTGCCCTGCACGCTGAACTGCAGTTGATTTAAGCAGGTGATAATTATGCAGATTACACCCTTGGGAATTAACAGCAATACAGAACTGACGGGCAATAACACTTATGAGTCAGCCCGGACAGCGGCAGAATCAGCTAAGTTTGCCGATGTGCTGAAGGATTTGCAGAGCAAGGCAACGGCAAAGGCAGAGGATGCAGAGGCTGTGAAGCGTGACAAGGATTTGCGGAAGGCCTGCGAGGGCTTTGAGGCGATGTTCCTGTCCATGATGTATCGGCAGATGCGGGCAACCGTGCCGAAGAATGAGCTGTTTGGAGAGTCCAATGCCTTGAAAATTTTTCAGGACATGCGCGATGATGAACTGATGAAAAATGTAGCTGCCGGCGGTGGTATCGGCATTGCCGATATGATGTATAAGCAGCTGAAACCACAGGTTGAGAAACAGAGTCAAAATGTGATAAAATAAGGCAAGGCTGGGGCGGTTGTGTCAACCGCCCCAATTTTTTTCCTTTTGGTGGTGCTTTTTCTACGGGAGGTCTTTGAGTTTGTTTATAAAATCTCGTAAACTGGTTACGTTGTCGTTGGCGGTATCTTTGCTGGGGCTGCCGGTAGGAGCCAGCGCGGCAGATTTGACGTCTGTGCGCTATCACAGCGGTTCTGCACATGACCGGGTGGTTTTTGACTGGTCAGCTATTCCTAAGTACAATGTGACCTTGTCGTCAGACAAGCGGACGCTGACGGTGGATTTTTTCAATGCAGATAAACGCCGTATTGCGGAGAAAAGTTTTTCCAGTTCCCGGGTGGAATCGGTGAAGTACACGGAGCGCAATGGTCATTTGCTGGTGACAATGCGCCTGCGTGACGGCTATACATATAAAGTAGAAAAACTGGCTAATCCGCCGCGGGTGTTTGTGGATGTGCTGTCTGCCAAGCAGAGCACGGGCAGGAAGCCTGCTGCCGCAACGGGCGGCAAAAAAGGAAACGGTGCGGATTTGGGCGGCAATCTGCTGAACCTGAAATTTGACGGCCTGTACAGCGAACTGGCAGCGCCGGGACTCGCCAAGCGCGAGTATGTCTATTGGAATGATGCCGGTAAGGTTTCGGCTTACTTTGTCGAGGCGGATAAAAATATCTACAATGTAAAACCGGCACTGGCCCGGGGACGTGTGCCAGGCTTGCAGACCACCAGCGGCATTTCGGATATGACGGACGCTGTGGCGGCTGTTAATGCCACGTATTTTGCCGGCAATGGCGATGCCATCGGCATGGTGAAAATCGATGGCGACATGGCTGGCACGACGTATTATAAACGTACGGCACTGGGGATTCTGTCCAACGGGCAGCCGGTGATGGGGCGTGTTTCCTATAATGGCCGGGTTACTATTGGCGGTGTCAGCCAGCCCGTGTCCGGGGTGGACGCTGAGCGCGGTGAGGACAATCTCACCCTTTATAATCACTGGTATGGCACGCGGACGCGCACTAATGAGTTCGGTAAAGAGTATACGGTCGTAAATGGCAAGGTGACGGCGATAAAAAACGGCAATTCGGTTATTCCGAAAAATGGCGTGGTGGTATCAGTGCATGGTGCCGCAGCGGACGCGTTTGCCAAGGTAAAAGTGGGCGACAAGGCTGTAATTTCTCAGGAGCTCGGCAGCCCCTGGAATCAGGCGGTTGAGATTATGGGCGCCGGCCCCCGTCTGGTGGAAAATGGCAATGTCAAGGTAACGGCCGGCTGGGAGCAGTTCCCTTCCGATATCCGTTATGGCCGTGCTCCGCGCAGTGCCGTGGCTATTTTGAAAAACGGCAACTATCTTTTTGGTGTAGTTGACGGCCGTCAGGCGGACAGCGTAGGCCTGACACTGACGGAATGGGCCGAACTGCTCGTTAAAATGGGGGCCAAAGATGCCATGAATTTAGATGGCGGCGGTTCCAGTGCCCTGGTCGTGGGTGGCGAGGTGCAGAATTCCCCGAGCGATGGTCATGAACGTTCGGTGGGGTCGGCACTGATACTTACTAAAAAATAAATGCTGCCTGGGACCTTCTGCCTATGGTAAAAGAACTGGTAACGGGTTATAATGAAATGATGGCATATTATAATGTATAGCAAATGAGGTGAATTATTTTGCATAAATTTAAAACCGGTAGGGCACTGGCAAAAAAGATTACTGCCCTGGGATTGGCCGGTATGCTTTTGACTGCACCGGCAACGGGCTGGGCTATGGACCCTATAATGCCGCACAGCCAGGTACAGGAAGGCATGGTGGGTACAGCTTATACGGTAATTGACAGCAGTGGGGAACTGCGTGATTTTCAGGTTGATATCGTAGGCAATATGGAAAATGGCAAGGGCTCCCAGCCCATGATTATGGCCAAAGCCTCCGGGCCGGTGGTACAGCAGACCGGTGGTATCCTGCAGGGCATGAGTGGCAGCCCCGTTTACGTGGACGGCTATCTGATTGGCGCTGTAGCTGCCGGTATCAAGGAAATGACGCCGTATACGTTCTTTATTACGCCCATTGATGAAATGATTCCCTTATGGTCAATGCCGGACAAGAAGAACAAGACCAGAATTTCTACGATAAATATAAAAAAGGCGGCTGAAACCCGGGAAAAGGCCGAGGCCAAGAAGAAAAAAGAACAGGAAGAACGGGCCAAAGCAGGTGATAAGAAAGTCTATGGTGATGACCTTCTGGACCGGGCGCGTAAGGCTGTAGCGGCGGACAAAGAAAATGCTGACGCGGCTCAAGAACAGGCTGAGCCGCAGGCGGTCAAAGACGCTAAAGAGGTAAAAGATTCTTCAGAGGCTAAGAAGGTAAAGGATAACAAGGAGCCTGCTGCGGCTAAGGCCGAAAAAGCAGAAAAAACGGCTGAGCCCAAGGACGTTATGTATTTTGCCGGTTTTAACCAGGCCGGCTTAAACTTCCTGAAACAGCAGATAGACCCGGGCAACACCATGCAGTTCCTGCCAATGGGAGCACCGGGCGAGTCTGTTCAGGGACAGACGAAATACAATGCCAGCTTAGTACCGGGGGCAGCAGTCGGTGTGGCTGTAACTTACGGTGACTTTGCTGTAGGGGCTACCGGAACTGTTACGGCGGTAGATGGTGACCGGATTTTGGCTTTTGGCCATCCTTTCCTGCACCGCGGCAATGTCAATTACTTCATGACTGACGCCACGGTCGTTGGTACGGTCAGCGGCCAGAGCAACGGCATGAAGGTGGCCAATATCGGTAATATTATCGGCCGCATAAGTCAGGACAGAGCCACGGGCATAGCCGGGACTTTGGGCGTATTCCCTATGGTCGTACCCATTAAGGTAAACGTCAAGGACAATGGTCTGGCCCGTAACGAGAATTACGGTGCCCGGATTGCCTATGATGAAGACTTCCTGCCGCAGCTTTCCGGCGGCATTGCCTATGCGGCACTGTCCAAGACCAGTGACAACCTCAGCGGCAGCACCGCCAAGGTGGGCTTTAAAATCCGCACCAACGCGGTAAAGAGCGGTGTGGTGACCAGAGATAATATGTTCTACAATAACGCTGATGTGGGACAGATTGCGATGGCGGAACTCATGCAGGCCATGAACACCATCTGCCAGAACAGCGAAAAAGAATCGGATATCATTGACGTACAGGTGGACATTACCGTGGAAGGCGGCCGCAAGACAGCCTCCATCGTATCAGCTGTGCCGGATAAGAAAAAGGTAAAACCTGGTGAAACGGTCAAATTCACCACAACGATAAAGCCTTACCGCAAGGCGCAGGAAACACTGGTAATTCCGTATAAGGTGCCGGAGGCGCAGCCGGACGGCTCCTTGAATCTGGATATCCGCGGCGGCGGACTGATTCCGGCCACGGCCCTCATGCTCCTGCAACAGTCGGGCATTGATTTAACCAGTGAGGCAGATATGAAACAGACCACAGAGGATAAACTGCTGAAACTGGAAAAATCCGGTAAGAACAACGAGATTGTCATTACGCCGGGCGCTGTGCAAAAGCCGGTCAGCCAGGATAACATACTGGCGGCGAAAGAGGCTGCCATGCAGCGGAGCCGGGAAAAAGTCAGCAAGCTGGACGAGTTTGGCAAGACGCCGCTGACACCGGGGGAAACCAAGTTTGCCACGGGTTATATCATTGACAATGTAATCCATTCCACTTTGACCGTGGAAAGAGGTTAAAACTGCCTATTGTAAAGACTTACGGTTAATGGTAAACTATTAGTTGGTGCTTGCACAAAGCATGACTATTGGGAGGATAAAGAACTTAATGGAAAAGTTGATTATACATGGGGGACAGCCGCTTAAAGGGCGTGTAAAAATCAGCGGTGCCAAGAATGCGGTATTGCCAATAATTGCCGCTACGCTGCTGGGGCAGGATACAGCCAGCCTTTTAGATGAAGTCCCTGCTTTGGAAGATGTACATACCATTACTGAAGTCTTGAAAAAATTAGGCGTTAAAGTGGAGTTCGATGCGGAAAAGCATCAGCTGCACGTTGACAGCAGTGTCATTGGCAGCTGTGAGGCTCCCTATGACCTGGTGCGGAAAATGCGCGCCTCGTTCCTGATTATGGGGCCGTTGCTGGCACGCTGTGGTCAGGCCAAGATTTCCCTGCCGGGCGGCTGTGCTATCGGTACTCGTCCGATTGACCTGCACCTGAAAGGTTTTGAGGCACTGGGCGCAGAGATTAAAATCGGTCATGGTTTCATCGAGGCCACGGCGCCTGAAGGTCTGAAGGGCGCTAAAATCTATCTGGATTTCCCAAGTGTTGGTGCTACGGAAAATATCCTGATGGCTGCGGCTATGGCTGAGGGCGTTACGGTGCTGGAAAATCCTGCGCAGGAACCGGAAATAGTCGATTTGGCCAATTACCTCAATGTGATGGGGGCCAAGATTCGCGGTGCCGGTACTAACGTCATCAAAATTGAAGGCGTGTCCAAACTGGTAGGCCGTGATTACACCATCATTCCTGACCGCATTGAGGCCGGCACCTACATGGTAGCGGCGGCTATGACGCAGGGTGATGTATACATCGAAAACGCCATCAGTGAGCATCTGAAACCGGTTATTGCCAAGCTGAAAGAGGCTGGTGTATCCATAGAAGAAGATGTTGACGGCATTCGTGTTTCCTGTAATAAGCGCGTTAAGGCGGTAGATATCAAAACCATGCCATATCCCGGGTTCCCCACGGATATGCAGGCGCAGTTCATGGCCATGCTGGCTGTGGCCGAAGGTACGGGACTGGTGACAGAAACTGTCTTTGAAAACCGTTTCATGCATGTGGACGAATTAAAGCGCATGGGGGCGAACATCAAGATTGATGGCCGTACCTCTGTAGTGGAAGGCGTAGAGACGCTGACCGGCTGTCAGGTGAAGGCTACGGACCTGCGCGCCGGGGCAGCCATGGTACTGGCAGGCCTGGTAGCGGAAGGTGAAACGCAGGTGGGCTATATCCATCACATCGATCGTGGTTATGACAACCTTGTACAGAAGTTAGTAGGGCTCGGGGCAGATATCTGCCGCCGTGATTCCTAAGATAGAAAAGTGCTGGTTTTGACCTTGTCAAAACCAGCACTTTGGCGTTATAATGATATATGTTGCGGTTGTAGCTCAGTTGGATAGAGCGTCCGCCTCCTAAGCGGCAGGTCGCGCGTTCGAATCGCGCCAATCGCACCATTTAGTAAATATAAAAGCTGTGAAGTCAGCGGCATAGTCCGCACTTCACAGCTTTTTTTAGTCATTATTGGGGGTATAGCCGGCCAGACGGCAGATTCTTTGTACAAACCAGCCTTCGAACAGGCCGATGATATTGCCGCCGTTAATATAGAGGAACGCCAGCACGATGTTGAGCCAGTAATCAGGATGTACCGGGAAACCGTTCAGATAATAACCGGCAAAGATACAGGAGAAGGCATTAAAGCCAACCAGCGGCTGAATGCCGGGAATCTTGAAGGTCAGAATCAGCAGCAGGATATTGGGGAAAACACCGATGATATTCGGCAGCAGCCAGGGGAGATAAGGTTTCAGCAGGTCAATGCAGACGACTGAGGACAGGGCCAGTACACCGCCTAAGATACAGGTGATAGCACCTTCCTTGATGGCACGGACATTCGCACCGATGGACAGGTACCACGTCCAGCCGATAAACACGGCCCAGACAGGGATATCCACCAGCATGAAAAGTGCTGTCAGCCCGGAGGCTGTGGCCATGATGAAATCTTCCCGATTGGCATTCTTGATTGCATATATTAACTTATCCATTTACACACTCCGTTACAACGATTTATTTTTTGACGGCGAGACCATTTACATAGACTTCGCGAATATCCTGAGCAGTGCCGTGGTAAATGAAGTATTGCAGCTGTTCGTCCACGGTGCGTTCCTGCTGATATGACGGTACATCGGTGATGAGGAAGTCAGCGGCCCAGCCCTGTTCAAAGCTGCCTGTCTGACCGAAGAATTCACCGCCGGCCTTGGTGGCCAGATAGAAGGCCTCAGAGAGTTTCAGCGGCGTTTCTGCCGGGTTGGCAATACTGCGGATTTTGGATACTTCAATGGCGCGGACGATTTCGTGCGGCATATATAAGGTGTGACCGGCACCAATGTCGCTGCCCAGAACCACCTTGACGCCGGCGTCAAGCATTTTGCGCATCGGCATGAGACCGCTGGACAGGTTCAGGTTGGAGGCCGGGCAGTGGACAGCGTAGACACCGGTCTGCGCCATGATGGCGATTTCCTCAGCGGAAAGATGGATACAGTGAGCCATAAGCGTCGGTGTCTGTCCAAAGAGGCCGAAACGCTCGTAGACGCTCATATAGTATTTATCTTCGGGGAAGAGTTCCTTGACCAGCTGAATTTCGCCGGGATTTTCCGACAGATGGCTTTGTACGGGAATCTGATATTTCTTGGCCAGTTCGCCCAGGCCGGTCATCATTTCAGCTGTGACTGAGGGGACGAACCGCGGAGTGATGATGGGCTTGACCAAAGGGTGATTCTGCCATTTATTGATAAATTCTTCTGTAGCCTGCAGGGAGGACGTGGTGTCTTCCGTGAGCGCCGGGGCGGAGTTGGTATCCATATTAACCTTGCCGACATAGGCACGCAGCCCCTTTTGCGCGAGCAGGTCACACAGGATATCGGTGCTTTCCTGGTGAATCGTGGCAAACATTGTTGACGAGGTCGTACCGCAGCTGGCCAGTTCATCGACAAAGAGCGGATAAATTTCACGGGCATAAGCCGGGTCAGCGAATTTTGGTTCTTCCTTAAACGTGTAGCCGTCCAGCCAGTCCAGCAGTTTGTAATCCATGCCCATACCAATCTGAATGTACTGGGGGGCATGCAGGTGCATATCCGCAAAGCCCGGCATGATGAGTTGGCCACGGCAGTCTTTTATGGGCAGTCTGTCAGCTGCGGCCGGTTTTTCCGCCGCAACAGCTGTGATTTTGCCATCTTCTACGACCATATAGCCGTTTTTTAAAGAAACGAAGTTGTCTTTATCAGGTGTATAGATAATATTTCCATGCAGAACAAATGAGTTTTGTTTTTCCATTGCTTACACTCCAAATCAAGTTTTAGTTTGTTCTATTCGTTTTTATCTTTATTTTAAGAAAAAAAGGACGAAAAAGGAAAGGACATGTGACCGCGATTTGCCGGGGCATAAAAAAAGACCTTCCTTATATCAAGGAAGGCTGGGGATATGAAGTTAAGAGATGGGACAGGAAGGGGCATCGCCAGAGCGTTCGGCGGAATGCTTTCCTTCAAAGAGGGCCTGGCTGACCTTGCGCATCAGTTCGTCCTGTTCTGCGGCGGCCGAGAATATCAGTTTATTTTCGGGAGCAGTGCTTTCCTGCTCCAGCTCTGTGATAGCCAGCTGCAGGCGATGACTTTTGTCCTTGCGGAAGGAATAATTCTTTCGCGTAGCCAGCCATTCTGTAATCATTTCGATATTCTGGAAGGAGGCTGTCTTGTTGTAATCTTTGTAAACCTCAGCTGCCAGCTGGGCGGCTTTGTTCTTGTCACTGGCAACGCCCACTAAGGAGAAGGTTGTGGCGTCACCTTCGGTAACCAGACTGTTAATGATATAAAGCATGCTAAACCCTTTCTTTCTACATGAATTGCTTACTATATTGTAGCAGATACAGTATAGCTGTCAAATGACAGCCTGCCGGCGTATGACAGCAGCTGCTGCCTGGTGTATACAGGAAGTGGACAAGTGGCTGGACTGTACGCGCTATATTACAAGTTTACAAAAATAAATATTTTTTTGTGTTATTTTATTTACACGTCTAGCTTGTATAAGGCATATATGGTGTACTTTTTTTATTTGCATATATAAAAAGGACAAATGTCTTTGTTTTGCAGAGCGAAAAAATATATAGTCAGCAATATAACAGTTTTTACACATTGGGCTACTTTGCAGATACTTATATTTGTGCTATAATGTCTACTCGTAGCAAACATTGCTGGTGGCAATGTGCTGTGTATGTATATTTAAGAAGTTAGGAGTAATGAGTATGGTGGAATCTCAGCCAGTCAATCGTAAAAAAGCGTTTAATATGCTTTTTTTCCTGGAATTTTGGGAACGGTTTGGTTATTACGGCCTGCAGGCCGTGTTGGCAGGTTTCTTTGTAAGGAGCCTGGGCATGGAAGATGCTGAATCCTTTGTGGTGTTCGGTGCTTTCAGTGCTATGGTGTATGGTTATGTATCTATCGGTGGTTTTATCGGCGATAAGGTGCTGGGGACGCAGCGTACAATTGCGTTAGGTGCCGTGGTGCTGATGGTCGGCTACATTATGATGGGGCTGGCCGGTTCCAATAAAGACCTGGTGTTCCTGGCATTG
Source organism: Selenomonas sp. AE3005 (assembly GCF_905233635.1). Lineage (GTDB taxonomy): Bacteria > Bacillota > Negativicutes > Selenomonadales > Selenomonadaceae > Selenomonas_A. The sequence goes on from NZ_CAJODG010000020.1 coordinate 48,786, forward strand.
GGGGCCATTGCCTGCGGTAATGGTATCTTTAAGGCCAATCCTTCGTCCCTGCTGTCCAAGCTGTATGAAGGTGCAGAAGAAGAACTTGATAGTGCTTTCACCATGTACTATATGGCCGTTAATATCGGCTCGTTTGTTTCCATGCTGCTCGTGCCGATTATCGGGGCACAGTATGGCCTGTCCCTTGGTTTTATGATTTGTGCTATGGGCCTCGTGCTGGCTGTCGGCGGCTTTGTAAGTTTCCGTTATCTGGTCAAGGGCATTGACTCGCCGGTGGGCAATATGCCGCTGTCCAAGACGAAACTGGCTGCGACCCTTGCCGGTGTAGTGGCCATGACCTTTGTGTCCAGCTGGCTGCTCAGTCACCTGTCTGTGGCTCACTGGCTGCTGCTGATTATCGGTATTGTCGTATATGGCGTTTTCTTCAAGATGATTTTCCAGGAGCGGGGCGCTACGCGCAGCCACATGATTGCTGCCATGATTCTCATCGTGGAGGCTATCGTATTCTTCACGCTGTACAATCAGATGCCGACGTCCTTGAATTTCTTTGCCATTAAGAACGTAGAACCTTCTATTATGGGCATTGCCATTCCCGACGCGCAGATTTTCCAGACGCTGAATCCGTTCTGGATTATGCTGGCCAGCCCGGTTCTGGCTTTCCTGTATTCCCGGTTTGGCAGCCGGGGCAAGGATTTGTCCATGCCTGCTAAGTTTGCGCTGGGCATGCTGCTGACGGCTGGTTCCTTCCTTGTGGTTGGTTTCTCGGCTAACTTTGCCAGCGAGGCCGGTATCGTTTCTGCCTGGTGGCTGGTTGGTTCTTACTTCCTCAGCTCCATTGGTGAGCTCCTTATCAGCGGCTTGGGCCTGTCCATGATTTCCAAGCTCGTGCCGCAGAAACTGATTGGTTTCCTCATGGGAGCCTGGTTCCTGACGACGGCTATTTCTTCCATTATCGGCGGCTGGGTAGCCAGTCTGACGGCTGTGCCGAAAGATGTTACGGACCCTGTACTGACTTTGGGCGTTTACTCTGATGTATTTACCCAGATTGGTATGGTGACGCTGGGCATCACGGTGCTTATGGCAGCCACGGTTCCTCTGCTGAACAAACTCATTAACAAGTCTGATGAGGTAGAGGAAAACGCAGAAGTTGCTCTGCAAAAATAAAAAAAGTGTTGACATCTGCGCTCAAGGTCGCTATAATCATTTATGTTGATTGCGAGTGCAGTTGACCAATGACTCAGTAGCTCAGTTGGATTAGAGTATTTGACTACGAATCAAAGGGTCGGGGGTTCGAGTCCCTCCTGGGTCACCATATTGAAAGTTGATAGCCACGTCAAATGGCTGTTTATAAGACTTCTAGTGTGTTTGCTAGAGGTCTTTTTTTGTATATACGCAGTTTTACTCTCCAACTGGAGCTACTTAACTTCTCCGATGTGGTGGAAAAATACAAGTCAAGTATAGGTAAAACAAGCACCTGCTGAGGGGGGACTATATAAGACTTGTAAAAGGAAAGAAAAAAACTTAAAAAAACAAGCGTGAACTATTGGTAGCTATTTGCGGTACACGCGGACACGAATCGGAGGAATGAAAAATGATGTTAGGAAGGAGCTTGGAGATTTTCCTACTGGCAAAGCGTGGGGAACTGGTAAGCGAAAACACAATTAAATATTATGCGTATTGGTGCAAGGATTTTTCTCGATATGTGGCAGAATTAGGAGCGCTGGACTGGAAGGAAGTAACGGCAGAGCACTTGCAAAGTTATCTTTATAATGAGTTGTTGACGAATCGGAAGGTTAGGAAGGTCACGGTACATGATAGTTACAGAGCTATAAAAGCGTGGAATCGGTACTTAAAGAAGAAATCTTATATACCTAATTGTATAGCTGACGAAATCGAATCACCAAAGCAGGGGAAGAAAATTCCTAGAACTTTTACGGCGCAGGAAGTGCAGGCTATGTTTAAGCAGTGCGAGGGGTATGGATTTACCAGTAAACGAGAAAAAGCAATGCTGACATTATTATTAGGTACAGGAATCAGAAAAGCCGAGTTATGCGGTCTGCTTCTTTCCGATGTGGATATAGAGAACGGCATAATTAAGGTGACGGGCAAGGGCGACAAGCAGAGGGTTATTCCAATAGGTAGGAAAGTGGTTAGGGCGTTAGGCGAATACAGACAGATTAGGGACAGCAAAAATTTTTTTATTCGTAGCAAATACTATTTTGTGAATATCCACGGCGCAAGGTTATCCATACCGACGGTGAACAGTATATTCAAACGAATCAAGGAGAAGTCAGGGTTACAAGGAGAGCGTGTTTCCTGCCATACGTGGCGGCACACCTTCGCTAAATCCTACCTGCTTAACGGCGGGGATATATTCAGCTTGCAGAAAATCATGGGGCATTCTGACTTGACTACTACTAAACGTTATTTGAACTTGAACGAAAAAGAAATACAAACGCAGTATGACAAGTTTAATCCAGTCGATAATTTGGATTGGGCGCTATAGGAGGATTTAGTATACGCAAAGTGTGAATTGAGAAAATATCTCATCTTACGGTGAATTAGTATAAGGAGGAGAGGCCTGCTGGGGCTTCCCTCTTTTTTTGCGTGGAGGCGGGAAAAATGAATGATACTGAATCCTAGCGTAATAGAATACTGAACTTTCGGAAAATTACTTCTTTTGTAGATTGATTCAAATTGCTTTACTTTCCACCACAGATATATGTGGAATGGTTTTTTAGTTCCGAATATGTCATTGTTGATTTTGATAGAGGAGTTGAATTTTTTTATGACACCACAAAACGCAAGCAGGTTAGGGCGCAAGCTATGGCGCAATAGGGCGATGTACGAGCGTAGGCGCAAGTTTGGTGAGGAAGAAAATCGAATCGAGGAACTGAGAAAATCAAGATATAACTATTTTCTTGTGGACAATTTCAGAACACGGCGAGAAAACAAACAGTTAGCGCGAAAAAATAGGAGGTGTTAGAGTGGCGCGATATGCAAATTTAGAGACAGGCGAAATAGAGGAAGGTGAATTAGCACGAAAAGGAGACAGGATAATTAGGAAGGAGTCTTTACAGTACAAAAAACTAGCATTGTCATTTGTAAGACTTCACGAGTTCCCAATGGAACTAACAAAAACAGAGCAGAGGGTTATGCACTATGTGTTAGACCATAATCATTTGAGGGGGAGGGACAACGCTATACTAACAGGCAATAACCATGAAATAAAAAAAGCTACTGACTTAGGTGTAGCGGCAGGAATTAAGGACAAGAGACAAGGGCGCAAGGCGGTTGAATCGTTAGTAGGAAAAGGGCTTATAGCTAAATATGGCGGTAAATTTCATCTAAATTGGAAAATAGGCACGATTGGACAAGACGCTATATTGAAGGAAATCTATAACTTATTTCAATAAACGGGTTCAAACTGTACCGTTTTTTAAGCAAATACGGGTTCGAACTGTACCGCTTTTCAAATTGGTGTATTCCGCATGGCTGTAAGACTGAACGGCATTTTTAGGTGAGTTCGTCTCTCTATATATTATCTATCTTAACAATTAACGTAATCTAAAACTTATAGCCGTTGTTATCTGCTCAACTACGTTTCACACCATTTGCAAGCAAACGGGTTTTTATTATCGAATCGGAAAAATGAGTATAGGACAAAAAGAAAGTGAGGCGTAAGCCGAATTGAGTGAGTGACTGGAAGGAGAGAACGAAACAAAAGGACGGCGTAACCAGTATACGGCTTTTATGTTAGGTAGGTGCGAATGAAACAGATATTTCCTAAGAAAGAGTGTAAACAAGATATTGCGCTATTACTGGACGGGCACGGCGCAACAAAGATTAAGTACGGCAACAAGAGAACTTTTCCGATGTGGCATGTTAAATTTGTAATAAAGTTCTACCCTCAATGAATCAGGCGTAGGTGCTTTAGCGCCACGAATGACTTAACGAAGTTAAGAGAAGATAACTATTATAAAAAAGGAGACTGAAGAAATGAAAAAATATTATGCTGTAGCCGAAGGGTATCATACAGGCGTTTTTAGTACGTGGGAGGAATGTGAAAGGGAAATAAATGGATATTCAGGGGCAAAGTTTAAGGGAGTTGGTACGAAAGAAGCCGCTGAAAAATGGTTAGCTGAAAATCTTGGTGATAATAAGGAGGGGAACATTAAGGCGCCCTCGAAGTATTATGCGGTGGCAATAGGACGTCAGGTGGGGATATTTAGTACATGGGAAGAATGTAGAAGTTCGGTAGATGGATATCCTAGGGCTAAATTTAGGAGTTTTACTAATAAGCAGGACGCCTATACATGGCTAGAAAATCATAAATAGATATTTGAGAATGTTGATGAATGTATTAAATAATTGCATAAAATTAATATGAAGGTAGGAAGTTGTAACAGGGGATAGGTATGGCGTCAGTATTATCAATGGTTTGAAGGAAATATGTATCTGTGTGATAACTGTTATAGAGTATTAGGTTGTGTTTTTATAGTGTTACGGTGCCATTACTTTATGTAGTACAGTACAATCCGCGGAAAAAGCGTAGGAACTACATTATTAATGGGGGAGATGGCAGGAAATATAAGAAGGCTTGTCGAAGACTACACCAACGGAATTAGGAGAGGGGGATTTAGCGTGAAAATATCTGGTTTTGGGTAAATCTAAAAAGGCCGACCTTAATAGACCTTAGATATTTGATTTTTTGATTTTTTGACTTATGCACACGTT
>NZ_CAJODG010000021.1 GCF_905233635.1 Selenomonas sp. AE3005
TCCCTCTAAGAAGATTATACCAAACAAAGGAGAGTCGCACCTTTGTTTTTCATTCCTATTTGTGCCGCCAGCGACAGCGGCGGAATGGAGTTTGTTATGCAAAATTATAAAATCGCCGTTATCGCCGGTGACGGCATCGGCCCGGACGTTATCGCGGAAGGGAAAAAAGTGCTCGAGGGCATTGCCAGACTCGATGGCAGTTTCAGCGTGGAGTTTACAGATTTTCCCTGGGGTTGTGAGTATTATTTAAAGAACGGCTGCATGATGCCGGAAAACGGCTTGGATATCCTCAAGGATTTTGACGCCATCTACCTGGGCGCTGTCGGCTATCCCGGCGTCCCCGACGATGTTTCCCTGCAGGGCCTGCTACTGAAAATCCGCCGTGGTTTTGACCAGTATATCAATCTGCGTCCGGTAAAACTTCTGCAGGGTGCGCCCTGTCCCTTGAAAGACGTATCGGAAAAGGATATCGATATGGTTGTGGTCCGCGAAAACAGTGAGGGCGAATACGCCAATGTCGGCGCCCGGCTCTACCCCGGCACGGAACAGGAAGTCGCCCTGCAGACGGGCGTTTTCTCCCGCAAGGGCTGTAAGCGCGTCATCCGCTATGCCTACGAGCTGGCCAAAAAGGAAGGCAAAACTCTCACCAATATCAGCAAGGCCAACGCCCTGGGCTACTCCATGGTGTTCTGGAATGAAATCTTTGCCGAAGTGGGGAAAGATTACCCCGAAGTAAAAACCAGCAGTCTGATGGTAGACGCGGCCAGCATGTTCTTTGTCAAAGATCCCAAACGTTTCCAAATCGTCGTGACCAGCAATCTCTTCGGTGATATCATAACCGACCTCGGCGCCGCCATTGCCGGCGGCATGGGACTGGCGGCCGGTGCCAACCTCAACCCGGAAAAGAAATTCCCCAGCATGTTTGAGCCCATCCACGGCAGCGCCCCGGATATCGCCGGCCAGGGCCTTGCCAATCCGCTGGCCGCCATCTGGAGCGTCAGCCAGATGCTCGACTTCTTTGGCAAAGAAGCATGGGGGGCAAAAGTCATTAACGCCATCGAAACCCTGCTGTTGGAGAAAAAGGTACTCACTCCCGACCTCGGCGGTACCGCCAAAACCAGCGACATCGGCAAAGCGATTCTCGAAATACTGCAACGCTAATAACGAGGCAAGAAAATGTCCCCCACCTCAGCAGGTGGGGGCACGAATACCAAAACAGGCGGCGAGCATATCTCCCGCCTCGTTGCGAAGCGAAGCTAGAAGTTTTGCCTATGGCAAAACTGGAACAACGGCGTTATAAAACGGCGCGTCTTGTCAAGACAGTGTGGCTTTGCCAGCCGCCCCTGCCTTTGGCCGGGCAGTGGGGCTTTGCCAAAGCGAAGCGTTAGACCGTAAGCGTTAAGAAACAAATTTTGGCCAAACCAAAAAAGCAGCTCTAAAAGCCATTTGTCTGAGCACAGCGAGTTTATGGCTTTTAGAGCTGTTTTATTTAAAGGTCAAAATTTGTTTTAGCTTACGGTCTGAGCGAAGACTAGCAAAGCCTCACTGCCCGGCCAGCTGTCATTATCTTGGCAAAACCACTTAATAGTTTTCCGCATGAATCTCGAAGTAGCTCTGCGGATGAGCGCAGACCGGGCAAAGCTCCGGTGCCTTCGTGCCCACGACGATGTGGCCGCAGTTACGGCACTCCCAAACCTTGACTTCACTCTTCTGGAACACTTCTTTCGTCTCCACATTTTTCAGCAGAGCCCGATAGCGTTCCTCATGGTGTTTTTCAATTTCACCCACCATACGGAATTTGTCAGCCAATTCCTTAAAGCCTTCCTCTTCGGCTGTTTTGGCAAAGCCAGCGTACATATCCGTCCATTCGTAATTTTCCCCGTCAGCGGCATCATTGAGGTTCGTCACCGTATCAGGTACACCGCCATCATGCAGTTCTTTGAACCACATTTTGGCATGTTCCTTTTCATTGTCCGCAGTTTTCAGGAACAGGGCCGCAATCTGTTCATAGCCCTCTTTCTTGGCCTTGGACGCATAGTAGGTGTACTTGTTACGCGCCTGGCTTTCCCCAGCAAAGGCGGCTGCCAAATTCTTTTCGGTCTGGGTTCCTGCGTATTTGCTCATAAATTTCTCCTCCTAAAAATACACTTATAACATCACACAGTCAGCCCCACTCTACGGGCGCGGCTGACTATGCTAAAAACTTAAACCTTGAACTTCTGAACTTCTTCCTGCAAAGCACCGGCCATCTTTGCCAACTGCTCACTGTTGGTGTTCATTTCATGCACCGAGGCCGACTGCTGCTCTGTAGCTGCCGATACGGTTTCGGAGTTGGCCACAACGCTGCGGCTCATTTCCTCAATGTCCTTAATCGCGGACTGGCAGCTGTCAGCGCTATCCGTTGCCTCCTTGGACGCACCGGCAATCTGCTGCGAACGGTCGGAAATCTTTTCCACCAGCGTGACGATAGCGGAGAATTCCCGGCCGGTTTCCTCGACGCTGTCTTTGGCCGTGGCCAGATTTTCCGTGCCCTCGTTCATACTGCTGACCGCCTGCTGGGTTTCATTCTGAATCTGCCCAATCAGACCGGCAATCTGACTGGCGGCCTCTTCGGACTGAGCGGCCAGCTTGCGGATTTCATCAGCTACTACGGCAAAGCCCCGGCCAGCATCACCGGCACGCGCTGCCTCGATAGCGGCATTGAGCGCCAGCAGATTGGTCTGCTCGGCAATACCGGAGATGGTATCGGTTATGCGCCCGATTTCATCGGAACGCTCGCCCAGGCTGTTGACCACACGAGCGGATTCCCCCACCACTTCACTGAGGCGGGCCATATCCTTGACCGTACGGGTAACCACCTGATTGCCGTTCTGTGCCTTTTCCGCAGCCTGCTTTGTTTCCACAGCGGCCCGGCGTGCATTATGAGCCATGCCGCCGATACGCTCCAGCAGTACACCCATAGACTGGGAGGCATCATCGATAGCCGACAGCTGCTTATTGGTAGCCCCGGCCACATCGGTGATAGATTCCGCCACCTGCTGGCTGGCAGCTGCCGACTGGGTAGTCATTTCATTGAGCTGGGCTGCATCACTGGCCACCTGGTCAGCCGACTCCTTAATGGAGCCCATGAGCTTGCGCATATTGCCGCCCAAAACCTTCAGTATTTCCACCATCTGGCCGATTTCATCTTCACGTGCCGTATATTCCGGCTTTACCGGCTCGGCCCGGTAATCGCCGCTGGCAAATTTCTGCAATCGTCCCGTCACAAAGCTGATGGGGTCGCCAAAGCTCTGGGCAATCTTCACGCCCAGCATAGCCATAATCAGCGCCACGACAAAAATAATGCCTGCCGAAATCATGATTTTCTGATAGAGTGCTTTCTGATTGGCATCCGTATATTGGGCGGCCTCGGCATCAATGTAATCTATCCATGAGCCAGTACCCACAATCCAGCCATAGGGCTTAAATTCCATCACATAATTGCGCTTGGGCAGGGACTGGCTCTCGCCCGGTTTCGGATAGGAAAAATCCACAAAGCCGCCGCCGTCTTTCTGGCCCTCCTTCCACATATTCTCCATGTAGGGAACGCCGTTGGGGTCTTTCTCACCACGGCGCATCTTGCCCTCTGCCGAACGGTTGCCGGCATGGGCTACACAGATGCCCGTGTCCTTTTCATCGGCAAAGAAATACCCCTTGCCCTCGTCATAGCGCACTGAACGGATGACATCCAGCGCCATGCTCTTGGCCTGAGCCTCTGTAAGCTCACCTGACTGCTGGCGCGCATATATGCCATTCAGTGAGGAAACCAGGCCTTCCGTCTGCAGCCGCAGTTCCCTGTCATACTGTGCCGACAGCTGCTTACGGTAATCTGCCACCAGCTGGTCATTATCGGAAATTGTACTATAAATAAAGTAGCCGCCCACTGCCAGGGTAGCCACCACACTGACAGCCACAAAGAGTGCCGTCAGCTTGCCGCGAACCGACTTCATAAAAAACATAATATCACCCCATCTTAACATCTCGTAATACAAAATCATTTCTACATTTTCCGCTAAAATCCTGCTGATAACGCAATAATCATAATATTTTTATAACGAGGCAAGAAAATGTCCCCCACCTCAGCAGGTGGGGGCACGAATACCAAAACAGGCGGCGAGCATATCTCCTGCCTCGTTGAAACGCCAAGAGGAAGTTTTGCCTATGGCAAAACTGGAACAACGGCGTTATAAATATACAAAAAAAGACAGCCGGCCAAAGCCAGCTGTCCATAAAAACACGCTAATGTTATACGCTTAAAATCTCATTGGCCACGTGTTCGGCATTGGTGCCGATAACCACCTGTACAGCATTGCCGGTAGCGAAAACGCCGCGCACGCCCTGTGTCTTTTTCAGCTTTTCGTTATCCATCAGGGACATATCCTTTACCGTGCAGCGCAGTCTCGTAGCACAGGAAGAAATTTCCTCCAGATTATCCCTGCCGCCCAAAGCAGACAACACCTGCTGGGCAAGCTCGCTCAAGGGAAGCGCTTCGCTGCTTGCCGGCGCATCATCATCGTAACGGCCAATCGTGGGAATGTCAAACTGGCGGATAGCCCAGCTGAAAATACCGTAATACAGGATAAAGACACCCACGCCGATGACCAGAATCATCTCCGGCTTCGTGGCCAGCCCCCAGTCAATGACATAGTCGATGAAACCGGCGGAAAAGCCAAAGCCGTCCAAAACTCCTAACGAATAAGTTACAGCCAGCGACAAGCCGGTCAAAATGGCATGCACCACATAAAGCCCCGGCGCCAGGAACATGAACATGAATTCGATAGGCTCAGTAATACCCGTCAGGAAAGCTGTAAAGGCCACCGAGGCCAGCATACCGCCGATTTTGGCTCTGTTTTCCGGCTTGGCCGCATGGTACATGGCCAGAGCTACTGCCGGCATACCGAACATCATCATGGGGAAGAAACCGGCCATAAACATACCGGCAGACGGGTCACCGGCAAAGAAACGGTTCAAATCACCCGTAGCTACAGCCCCGGTCACGGGATTGGTATACTCGCCGAATACGAACCAGATAAAGCTGTTCAAAATGTGGTGCAGTCCCACGGGAATCAGCAGGCGGTTCAGCACACCGTAGACAAAAGTACCTACAGCGCCAGCGCCGATAATCCATTCACCCACGCCATGGATAAATGCCTGACAGGGACCCCAGATAACGCCGAACACCGCAGCCAACACGATGGATACCGCAGCCGTCACGATGAGGACGAAGCGGCGGCCGCCGAAAAAGCCCAGATATTCCGGCAGTTTTACCGTATGATAGCGGTTATACAAGATACCGGCCTCAATACCACTGACGATACCGGCCAGTACGCTCATGTTCAAGGTTTCATCAATAGTCTTTAAGGCCGACGTCAGAATAAGATAACCGATAGCACCGGCCAGACCAGCCGCGCCATTGTTATCCTTGGCCAGTCCTACACCGATACCAATGGAAAAGATAAGTGCCAGATTATCAAAGACCGCTCCTCCGGCCTTGGTGATAAAAGGTATATTCAGCACATCAGGCGCGCCTAAGCGCAGCAGCAGCGCTGCCGCCGGAAGTACCGCGATAGGCAGCATCAAGGCCTTGCCGATATTTTGCAGCTTGGCAAACCAGTTTTTCATAGAGTTCACTCCTTATAAAAAAATACGAGGCAGCAGGCCAAAACCTGCACTGCCTCGCATATCTTACCACAATTATCTAAATATTACAATGGGTATCAATTTTCATTGCCATTATTTAGGGCGCAATGCCTAAAAGCTGTTGCAGCTTATCCCATTCGGGAACTGCGGCGGCTTTTTTTATCTGCGCCAGCTTTTCCGCCTCGGCCTCCGGCAGCTGGTAGCCGGACAATTCGCCCAGCATGTACTCCAGACTGTCGTAGTCAAAACTTGTTACAATCTCCGTCAGCGTCTCCCAGGCCTCGCTGAGTTCTGCCGGGCTGATGGGCACTTTCTCCTCGGCTGCCTTTTCCGCCGGAATCAGCATGGACAGGCTGGCCGCATAGCTGCGGTAAAGGTCAAGCAAAGGCCCTGTGCCTGTTTCTATCTCGTCACAGTAACAGTTATTGCCTGCGTCCTCCAGACGCCGTGCCTTTTCCGAAAGCTCTGCCGCCCCGATGACCCGTGCCGTGCTCTTTAAGGCATGCACCTTGGTGGTGTAGTTCTGCCAGTCATCGGTATCATAGTAACGCTGGATTTCCTCAGCATTGCTTTCAATGGACTGGGCAAAGACCTTCAGGGCATCCATATAAGCCGTCACCGAGCCGCAGTGCTCCACGCCCTTATGGGGGGCAATCCCCACCACATATTCCAGCCAGTCCGGCAGTTTTTCTTCTTGCGGCACGGCTGCCACACCGGCTGCCTTGACCTTTTCCTGCGGCAACATATTACGCAGCATAGCTTCCAGCTTATGGCTGTCAATGGGCTTAGTCAGGTAGTCATCAAAGCCTGCCGCAATGTATTCTTCCCGGGCGCCGCTGACCGCATTGGCGGTAAGCGCTACCACCGGCGTAGCAGCATTTAACGCCCCGGCCTGTTTACTCATGACTTGCAGGCGCTGCAATGTTTCTATCCCGTCCAGTCCCGGCATACGGTGGTCGAGGAAAATCAGGTCAAAATGCTCCTTTTCCGCCCGCGCAAGGCACTCATAACCGCTGAGCACCGTCTCCACCTGTACCATGGTCTGCTTTAACAGCCCCCGTACCACCGTGAGATTCATTGCTGTATCGTCGACAACCAGGATTTTCGCGTCAGGTGCCACAAAACTTTCCTTGTAGTCTGTCTGCGTTGCCACCATGCGGCGATAAGATTCTTCATAATTGCCCATGGGCGACCAGTTGAGAACCTCCTGCTCCACGGTATAGGAAAACTCCGAGCCTTCGCCGTAGACGCTTTCCACCTCTAAACGGCTGCCCATCATCTCCAGCAGTTTCTGGGTAATATTCATCCCCAGCCCCGTTCCCTCTATGGTACGGTTGCGCTCTTCTTCAATGCGCTCAAAGGCATGGAAGAGTTTGGCAATATCTTCCTTCTTAATGCCGATGCCCGTATCTTTAACCGCCGAAGTAAGCGCAATACGGTTATCCCCAATTTTTTTATAGGACAGCTTTAAGGTCACGCTGCCTTCTTCAGTATACTTTACGGCATTGGTCAGAATATTTACCGCCACCTGCCGCAGGCGGATTTCATCGCCTTTCAGAACGCTGGGCATATCATCGGGGATTTCCACATGGAACTGCAAGCCTTTTTTCTCGGCCCGCTGGCGAATCATATTCACCAAATCGTTCAGCAGGGAGCTGACCGCATACTCTACAGGGATTATCTCCATCTTGCCGGCTTCAATCTTGGAAAAGTCCAGAATATCATTGACCAGCCCCAAAAGCGTCGTCCCGGCAGCACGGATATTCTGCGCGTATTCACGGGTGTTTTCCTCCTGTGTCTCACGCAAAATCATTTCATCCATGCCCAGCACCGCATTGATCGGTGTACGGATTTCATGGCTCATGTTGGACAGAAACTGGCTCTTGGCAATGCTGGCAGCCTTGGCGGCATGCGCCATTTCCAGCAGTTCCTCATTGGATGCCGCCAGTTCATGCGTCACCGCATCCAAAAAAGCCGCCATCCGCGCCGCTAACGGGATGACATGGGGCTTTTCCACGGCTGTCATTTCCGTGTAACATTCCGGCAGATTCTTTATTTCGCCCTCCCTGAATCCCACGCTGACCAAAGCGCTGTTCAATATACCGCCCTGACCTTCATGGCAATATATTTCCGAAGTGCCGTAATTGGCGACCAGTTGCGCCGCAAAGCGGCGGTAAAAATCCAGTTCCTTGCCTGCCAGCTCTTTCAAAAAGAAGGTGCGGTTGCCGCACAGGGTCATTATGACACTCTCCGGGGCGAAACAGCAAAGTTTTTCACTGGCCATGTCCGTTTCCAGCAGCAGGTTAGCCGGCACGGCGTATGTCAGCCGCATCTTTTCCCCCAGACGCACATCGCCGCTGAAATAAATCCGCCCCTCATTGTCATAGACAGGCGGCACTCTGGCAATCAGACAGCCGTTGCGCTCCACGGCCAGCGGAAATTCGGAAATATTATAGACGAAATTTTCATCGGGTGTAACCTGCAGGTAATGCTCATAAATATCCGTGGCAGGCATGCCGTTCAGCTTGGCCACGCAGGTATCGCCCACCATTTCCGTGACCTCAAGTTCCTTGCCGATGGGCTTCCAGCCCAGCACATAATCCCCCATCACATGCAGGTCTTCGCCACAGAACGCCGCCATGACAATCCCCGTGTCGTATAAATCATTGCCGATAATGTAATTGCCGTAAGTTACCTTGTCTTTCAAGAGGTTAAACAGATTGCGGCACTCCAAAGGAGCAGATGTTATATCCTCCATCATGCTGACCACGGTGCCATATATGACAATATGGGGAATTTCATCGGCCAGTCCCTGTAAAAAACGGGTAAAACGAGTCCCCATATCGACACAGTATATGCCAACTGCTTTCACCTGCGGAATTGCGCCAAGCCGCTTGCCAAACTCATGCCCTGCGTCAGCGTAGTCCTGCGGACGTCCTTCATAATCAAGAATTTCCACCCTGCCGGACTGCCAGTAATTGACATTTATTTGCAGCTTAACATTATCCAGCTTTTGTACGAAAAGCGTTTCCGTCATGCCCGTTATGACGGCCTGCGGCAGTTTTTCCCGTATCAACCGGTGAATCTTCCTGCCCACCGCCGGTTTAAAACCGCTGAACACCAGATGGAGATAAAGGCAGCTTGACTGACGCGCTGCCGCCGTCTCCCCGATTTCCTGCAACTGGGGCAATAATTCTGTCAGCATCTCCTCCTGCCTGTCTACAGGCAGAGAGATTTCATAGTTTTTTTGCAGCATAACCTTACATCTCCCTTAAAGGCAGCATGACTTTACTGAATGTTATTATCGTGGAGTTTCTGGTATTTCTGCTTTTCAAAGAAGTCATCAATGGCCGCAATGAGCTTGGGCCGTTCCATGGATTTTAAGAGGTAGCCGTCCGGTTTCAGCGCCAGTACCTTCATGACGCTTTCCCTGTCCCCCTTGCCCGTGAGGAAAATAACCGGAATGGAGTCCACCTTGGTTTCGCTCCTAATCATTTCCAGCACCTGCGGGCCGGAGGTGACCGGCATTTCGTAATCCAGCAGAATCAAATCCGGCCGGTTGTCAGCAATGTACATCAGTGCCTGCGCTCCCGAGGTCACAATGGTGACGCGGTACTTGGCTGACAGCCAGTCCTTGACCATTTTGAGGAAAGTGCCGTCATCGTCCACCAGCAGAATGCTTTTCCGTCTGGCCAAATCGTCATTTGCCGACAGCAGCCATTCCACCTGCGCAACGAGTTTTTTCATATCAAAGGGCCGTTCAAAGGCGGCGGCCACCAGTGCCGCCGGTATAGACTTATGCACCGTTTCAATTTCCGTGGCCGTCCCCACCAGCACCAGCAGTTTATCCTCCTCGGTGCAAATATCCTTTAGATATACCAGGGCGCCTACAGCCTCGTCCACGTAATCCCCTAAGTACATGACAAATAGTTCCGTTTCCCCTTTGTGGTGCTCAATAGCCTCCATATCCGGGTCAACTGCCACCACTTCATAACCGGCGTCAGTAAGATTTTTTTCAATGGTATTCAGCATGAAGGACTTGCCTTTGCGAATCAGTAAAATTTTCTTCTTCATCGTTCCTATCCTTCCTTCGTTCCGTTTTTAGCCTGCTTATTCTCATAATTCGGCAGGAAAAATTTATTTTCCTGCCCTGCCGCCAGATAAAAAAAAGCCCATCGACACTTTTGTCAAAGGACTTTTCTTCTTACACTATATGATATTTCACAAGCCCAAACTCACCAAACTAAGCGGCCAGCCTTTGCTTTTCCAAAGCCTGCTTTCTCTCCGCCCATCTTAAGCGCAGGTGCATTTTCTCCGTTCTCTGCTCATAACGGCGCAGGCGCTGTCCCTGCACAGCAATATAACACGACAGGCAAACTACCAAAAGAATAAGTGCAATATTTAAGATAACCTCAAAATTTATGATAGCATTTAACATATTTCCTGCCTCCCTATAAATAAATCATCATACATGAATCCGGCGAAAGAACTGACTGTCACTGGCACCGCTGGGACGGATATCATAACCAAGCTTAGCCATTTCCTGCAGCTTTACCAGGGCCAGGTTGATATTACAATTCATTTTTCTGGCCAGCGAAAACTCATCACAGCCTTCTTTTATCTCCGCATATACTTCATCGCTGTCCATCAACAGATGGGCCGCAAAGGCATTAGCCTCATACTCCACCCGGCTGTTCAGCCGAAACAACTCGAACTCATGCAGCTGGGATTCCTTGGCCAAATCGCGGTGCAGCTGGTCATGGCCGATTTCATGCGCCAAAACCATATTCAGCCATATATCATCAAGATTGGAATTAAGAAAAATAAACCGGTTGCGCCACTTGCAAAAATACATACCTAAAAGATTGGTAAAATTATCATTATACAAAACCTTGATATTCAGTTCCCGGGCAATCCTCTGCATATCACGGGAACCGGCCAGCCGTACCAGCTCCTTGGCACGGCTGTGGCACCACTCTGCATTCATTCACTCACCCCTAATCACTGCGCCTATACTTCCTATTTTCCTTTTTTGCGAGCCAGTAAGCCTCCTGTAACGACTGCATAACCGCATCCCTGTCTTCCTCGGTCAGCTCCCCACCGGCAAATAATCCCGATAATTCACTGACCAGGGCCGTCGCCTGTTTCATGCCCTTGGCTCCGTACTTTCTCCCCGCCTGACTGACAAAATCCTCATTTTCCGTGTACAGGTAATTGATATCCACCCCGAAAACTTCGGCCAGCTGAGCATAACGCTCTCTGTACTTGGGATAGCGGCCATCATTTTCATAGGAAATATAAGTGCGTCTGGTAACGCCAATGGCCTTGGCCACGGCCTCCTGGCTGAGGCCCTTTTGCCAGCGCAGCTGCCGGATTTTCTCTGCAAACTTCATAGACTCCCAGCTCCTTTGTGAAATCAACTTACACACAAAGTGTAACACATAGTCAAAAATTTGACAAGTCATTTTTGTGACATTTACAAAATATAACGAGGCAAGAAAATGTCCCCCACCTCAGCAGGTGGGGGCACGAATACCAAAACAGGCGGCGAGCATATCTCCCGCCTCGTTGAAACGCCATGGAACAACGGCGTTATAATTGAGGCTGGCAAAACTAAAATTTATATTCAAAAAACCATCTCTATGATATACTAGAGATGGTTTTTTATTATTTTTTCAGATAGGAGTTCTTTATATGTCCAAACAATACAAGAAATTGCAAAACAAACTGCATCCGAAGGCAGTAAAACAGGAATCACAGCCCAAGATTGGCCGCGACTACTTCCTGCTGATTATGATTTGTTTTACCTTCGTGATTGCCATGTTTGGCTGGGAGCATTTTGACAATACCAACCGGGCCATGTACCTGCTGCTGACGCTGTCCCTGACTTTGACATATTTGTATCGTCATGCCAAGGTATCCGACAATGTCCGGGCTTACCTCAACAGCGCCAGCCTCGGCGCAATGGGACTGGCCGTAGCCATGTTCCTCATTTCTTTATACTACCAGTTCTTTGGCTGATTAAACCGCCCTTCGGGGCGGTTTAATTTTCTACCTTGCCCCGTACCATTTTTTCAAATTTCGTCCGGGGAATGAGAATGAGATGGCCGCAGCCCTGACATTTCAGCCGGAAGTCCATGCCCGTCCGCAGGATTTCCCATTCATGACTGCCACAGGGGTGCTGTTTTTTCAGGCGTACGATGTCGCCCAGTTCATACGTTATTTTGTCCATACGCTGTTCCTTTCTAAGGGAGGTTGACTTATGAAAGCCGCGATTTTGCAAATGCAGGTTGTTTTGGGAGAGCCGGAGCAGAATATCGCCACCCTCCACCGCCTGGCAGCCCAGGCTATGGAAAAACGCCCCGATGTACTGCTGCTGCCGGAATTATGGCTGCAGGGCTTTTATCCCCAGCCCATTACGGATTACGCCGATGTGGAAGGGGAACAGGTGCAGTCACTTCTCAGCCGGCTTGCCCTGAATTATCAGGTAAACATCGTCGGCGGCACCGTAGCCCGTTCCCACCAGGGACAGGTGTTTAATACCTGCTATGTATTTCAGCGCGACGGACAGTTGACAGCCAGCTACGACAAAACACATCTCTTTACTCCCGGCGGTGAACACCAGGCCTTTACGCCCGGCAATAAACTCGTAACCTTTAATCTCGCCGGCACCAAATGCGGCGTAGCCGTCTGCTATGACCTGCGCTTTCCCGAACTATGCCGCAGTCTGGCCCTGTCGGATATACAAGTGCTGTTTATCCCGGCCGCCTGGCCGTTAAAACGCCTCCGTCACTGGCAGATACTGCTGCAAGCCCGCGCCATTGAAAACCAAATATTTATCGCCGCCTGCAACGCCGCCGGCCATGACAGCAGCCAGCAACGGCTGGCCGGCCACTCCGCTATCATCGACCCATGGGGCGAAATTCTCACAGAGGCCGCCAGCGAAGAAACCATCCTGTACAGTTCCCTGGATTTAACCGCCCAAGCCGGCATAAAGAAAGCCCTTAACGTATTCCACGACCGCCGGCCGCAGCTATATTTATAACGCCGTTGTTCCAGTTTTGCCATAGGCAAAACTTCCTCTTGGCGTTTCAACGAGGCGGGAGATATGCTCGCCGCCTGTTTTGGTATTCGGGGGACATTTTCTTGCCTCGTTATAGGTAATGCAGCTTATATAAAAAGACCGTTGGTTCAACGGTCTTTTTTAGCTGTTAAAATTCCTTCAACAACCCATTTTGTATTTGCTTATACATTAAAGCGGAAATTAACCACGTCACCGTCCTGCATGACGTAATCCTTGCCTTCCACACGCACCTGGCCTTTTTCCCGGGCAGCGGCCACACTGCCGTTGGCCACCAGGTCATCATAATTGACAATTTCCGCGCGGATAAAGCCACGCTCAAAGTCCGTGTGAATCTTGCCAGCGGCCTTCGGAGCCGTGGTGCCCTTGGTGATAGTCCAGGCACGGCATTCGTCAGGACCGGCGGTCAGGAAAGTCTGCAGTCCCAACAGGTCAAAAGCGGCTTTTATCAAACGGTCCAGACCGCTTTCCGTTTCGCCCAGGTCCTCCAGGAACGCCTTGGCCTCTTCCGGGTCAAGTTCAGCAATTTCCGCCTCCACACGGGCAGAAATAGCCACTACCTCAGCATTTTCGGCCTTGGCAAATTCCTTAACCTTCTGCACATAGGCATTTTCCTCAAAAGCCGTAGCCACCTCATCTTCAGCTACATTAGCCACATAAAGGGTAGGCTTTAAGGTCAGCAGGTTGATGTCCTTAATCATTTCCAGGTCATCAGCGGAAAGTTCCACCTGCCGGGCCGGCTTGCCATTATCGAGGCTCTCTTTAATTCTGCGGAGGATTTCATCCTCTACCTTGGCCTCCTTATTGCCGGATTTGGCGATTTTGGCCAGACGCATAATACGCTTTTCCACCACTTCGAGGTCAGCCAGACACAATTCCGTCTGAATGATGTCGATATCGCGGAGGGGGTCAACGCCGCCTTCCACATGGGTGATATTGGCATCGTCAAAGCAACGCACCACATGCGCCACAGCGTCCACCTGACGGATATGTTCGAGGAACTTGTTGCCCAGGCCTTCGCCATTGGCTGCGCCCTTAACCAGGCCGGCAATATCCACAAAACGGACAGACGCCGGCGTGGTTTTCTTGGAATCATACATCTCATGCAGGACATTCAAGCGTTCATCAGGAACAGCTACCACACCCACATTAGGTTCAATGGTGCAGAACGGGAAATTGGCCGCCTCTGCTCCGGCCTTAGTGATGGCATTAAAGAGGGTGCTCTTGCCCACGTTGGGCAGGCCCACAATACCTACTTCTAAATTACTCAAAATTACTTTCCACCTTTTTATTACAGTGTGCCGAAAATTCTATCGCCTGCGTCACCGAGGCCCGGCACAATATAGCCCTTTTCATTGAGCTTTTCATCAATAGCAGCCACATAAACAGGTACATCCGGATGAGCCTCGTTAATGGCCTTAATCCCCTCCGGTGCAGCCACCAGACACATGAGCGTCAGGCTGGTCGCGCCCTTTTCTTTCAGCAGGGAGAGAGCTGCTGCTGCACTGCCGCCGGTTGCCAGCATGGGGTCAACTACAATCAGCGTACGTTCGGCCACATCACCGGGCAGCTTGCAGTAGTATTCCACCGGTTTCAGCGTCTTGGGGTCACGATACATGCCCACATGACCTACACGCGCAGCCGGAATCATGTTGACTACGCCGTTCAGCATGCCCAGACCGGCACGCAGAATGGGAATTACGCCCACTTTTTTGCCGGACAGCACATTGGCTTTGCACTTAGCCACAGGAGTCTCAATTTCAATCTCCTTCAACGGGAAATCACGGGTGATTTCATAGGTCATGAGCATGGCAATTTCTTCCAACAGCTCACGGAAATCCTTCGTGCCCGTGTCCTTCTGGCGCATCATCGTGAGTTTATGCTGAATTAAGGGATGGTCAATCAAATTTACATTAAGCTTATCAGACATTTTCTTTCTCCTTTACATCTCTGCATAAAGCGGATACTTTTTGCACAAAGCAGCTACACGCTGGCGTGCCTCTGCTTTCTTTTCCTCATTTTCCACATCGCTGAGAACAAGCGCGATGATTTTGCCGACTTCCTGCAAGTCAGCCTCTTTAAAGCCACGCGTAGTGAGGGCCGGCGTACCCAGGCGCAGACCGCTGGTCACGAAAGGTGACAGCGGCTCAAAGGGAATGGTATTGCGGTTGGCGGTGATGTTCACTTCATCCAGCACCGTCTGCGCCACCTTGCCCGTAATGCCCTTATTCGTTAAATCCACCAGCATCAGATGGTTGTCCGTACCGCCGGACACCAGACGGAAGCCCTCTTCCTGCAAGGTTTTTGCGAGGGCTGCCGCATTTTTAACCACCTGACGGGCATATTCCTTGAATTCCGGCTGCAAGGCCTCACCCAAAGCCACGGCCTTGGCCGCAATAACGTGCATCAGGGGGCCGCCCTGAATGCCGGGGAACACCGCCTTGTTGAACTGCTTGCCAAACTCGGCGTCACGGCACAGAATCATGCCGCCGCGCGGGCCACGCAAGGTCTTATGTGTAGTAGTGGTCACCACATCCGCATAAGGAATGGGGCTCGGGTGCTCACCGGCGGCTACCAGCCCGGCAATATGGGCAATATCCACCATCAGATAAGCCCCCACGCCATGCGCAATTTCCGCCAGCCGTGGGAAATCCAGCGTACGGGCATAGGCCGAGGCCCCGGCCACAATGAGTTTCGGTTTGCATTCCTGCGCCTGCTTGGCCAAAGCATCATAGTCGATGGTTTCCGTTTCCTTATCCACACCGTAAGGCACGATGTTAAAATACTTGCCGGACATATTGACCGGGGAACCATGCGTCAAGTGGCCGCCATCGTTGAGGTTCATGCCCATCACCGTGTCACCGGGCGAGAGCAGGGCAAAGAACACCGCCATATTGGCCTGGGCGCCGGAATGAGGCTGGACGTTGGCGTATTCCGCGCCAAACAATTTCTTGGCCCGGTCAATGGCCAGCTGTTCCACGACATCTACAAACTCGCAGCCACCGTAATAGCGTTTGCCAGGATAACCTTCGGCGTACTTGTTGGTCAGCACACTCCCCTGTGCAGCCAAAACCGCCGGGCTGACAATGTTTTCCGAGGCGATAAGCTCCAGTTTGTCGCGCTGGCGATTCAGCTCGTTATCCAGCTCTTTTGCTACTTCGGGGTCAGACTGTTTCAGTACTTCCATAAGATTCATGCAGATGCCTCCTTCGAGCCTCACAGGACTCAATTCAGAAAATAACCTAAACCTACTTACTCACTACCTAACTTGCCTTGCTATTTTTTATTTTTCCAGTGCCATGATTTTATTTACCCGGCGCTCATGACGGCCGCCTTCAAAATTCGTTTCCACGAATGCCCGGACGATTTCCCCGGCAGGGCCAAAGCCCGTAACCCGGCCGCCCATAGCCAGTACGTTGGCATTGTTGTGCTGACGGCACATCTTGGCCGAATACACATCATTGCACAGAGCACAGCGGATACCCTTAATCTTGTTGCTGGCAATGGAAATGCCAATGCCGGTGCCGCAAAGAACAATGCCTCTGTCAGCCTTGCCTGCCACTACATCACCACATACCTTTTCCGCAATGTCAGGATAATCAACCGATTCAGTCCCAAAGGTGCCGACATCAGTTACTTCGATGTCCCCGTATTCCTTGAGTACCATCTTCACTTCTTCCTTGAGCTGTACAGCACCATGGTCGCTGCCAATAGTAATTTTCATCAGCAATACCGCCTTTCTTACATACTATTGTACATTTTAGCACAACCAGAAGAAAAAGCATACCAAAAATTGATATGCTCATAACTTCTAAATGTGAAATTTTTCCGTATAACGAGGCAATTATTCCTCGTCGTCCAGCCAGTGCATGGAATGTTTAACAGCCTTACGCCAGCCTTTGTAGAGGCGGTCGGCCTCCGTCTTTGCCATGTGCGGCTCAAAACGGTAATCAAGTTTCCAGCTGTTCCGGAGTTCTTCCTTACTCGTCCAGACGCCCACAGCCAGGCCGGCCAGATAGGCTGCGCCCAAGGCTGTGGTTTCCGTAATCTGCGGCCGGTCAACAGGCACGTCCAAAATATCCGCCTGGAACTGCATGAGCAGGTTATTGGACACCGCACCACCATCGACTTTAAGCGCCGAGAGTTTCTCGCCGGAATCTGCCTCCATCGCCTCGAGCACGTCACGCGTCTGATAAGCCAGGGACTCCAGCGTTGCCCGAACGATATGTGCCTTGGTCGTCCCCCGGGTAATACCGAGGATAGCGCCCCGGGCATTCATATCCCAGTACGGTGCCCCCAGCCCTACAAACGCCGGCACTACATAAACGCCGCCGTTGTCCTCGACCTTCTTGGCCAGCCACTCGCAGTCCGGCGCCGAATCAACCATACGGACACCATCACGCAGCCACTGAATCGCAGAACCGGCCACAAAGATTGAACCTTCCAGCGCGTATTCCACCTGGCCATCAAGCCCCCAGGCGATAGTCGTCACGAGGCCGTTCTTGGATTTGTGAATTTCCGTCCCCGTGTTCATGAGCATAAAACAGCCTGTACCATAGGTATTCTTGGCCATGCCCGGCGCAAAGCAGTTCTGCCCAAAGAGTGCCGCCTGCTGGTCACCGGCAGCACCGGCCACAGGAATCGACGCCCCCAGTATGAACGGAACTGTTTCCCCATAGATACAGGAGGACGGTTTAACTTCCGGCAGCATGGACTTCGGAATATCAAGATACCCGAGCAGCGCGTCATCCCATTTAAGTTCGTTGATATTATAGAGCATAGTACGGCTGGCGTTGGAATAATCCGTCACATGTGCCTTGCCGCCCGTGAGTTTCCATATCAGCCAGGTATCCACGGTACCAAACAGCAGGTCGCCTTTGGCCGCTTTTTCCCGGGCTCCTTCGACATTATCGAGAATCCATTTGATTTTCGTTGCCGAAAAATAGGCGTCAATCATCAGGCCGGTCTTATCCTTAACCTCATCAACCAGCCCCTGTTTCTTCATGTCCTCAGCAATAGACGCCGTCTGGCGCGACTGCCAGACGATGGCATTGTACACCGGACGCCCCGTGTTTTTGTCCCAGACCACCGCCGTTTCGCGCTGGTTGGTGATACCAATAGCCGCGATATCACTGGCCACCAGGCCGCACTGCTCCAGTGCCTCCTTCATGACCATGAGCATGCTGCTCCAGATTTCATCTGCGTCATGCTCCACCCAGCCCGGCTTGGGGAAATACTGCGTAAATTCCTTCTGTGAAACACCGACAATGCTGGAATGTTTGTCAAAAACAATCGCCCGGTTGCTAGTCGTTCCTGCGTCTAAAGCCAGTACATAATTTTTTGCCATTATGAACCTCTCCCTCTTACAGGCCATACGCCTTGGCTAATATCTGCACGGGATGGCAGGTTTTCGCCTGCGTACCATGCTGAATCTGCAGCCGGCAGGTGCCGCAGTCACAAATAACCTCGTCACTGTCCGCGTCCTTAATACGGTTAAACAGCTTTTCCCCAATCTTCATGGAAATTGCGTACTTGTCGCCCTTAAAGCCATAATTGCCGCTCATGCCGCAGCAGCCGGCGTCCGCCTGTTCTACGGCTACCCCGGGCACCTGCGCCAGAATTCTGGCAGCCGGCACGCCCAGGCCCTGACTTTTCAGATGGCAGGGAACGTGATAGAGCAGTTTTTCCTCCACCGGCTGGAAGTCCGTATTTAGTTCGTCCTTTTCCGCCAGAATCTCTAAAAATTCAAAGGCATCATAAACATTGCGGCCGGCAGCCTGCATTTTACTGTCGTCAAACAGCTCATGATACTCCTGTTTCAGCATTAGTGAGCAGCTGGCACAGCAGGCCACCACCGGAATATCCTGTGCCTGCCATTTCATAATATGCGCCACATTGTTGTCTGCATGTTCATGCGCCTCTGCCAAATAGCCCATAAACACCAGCGGCGAACCGCAGCAGTTGAATTCTTCGTCCACCAGCACCTCATAGCCATTGGCATTCATCACCTTGACAAAAGCTACGCCCACCTGCGGGTCATTGTCATTGATAAAACAGCCCGGAAAGAACACAACTTTTTTTTCGCTCCGGGGCTGCCTGATATCTTTAAACAGCTGCAAAAAACTCTTGGGAGCATACGGCGGTATGCTGCGTTCACCGGCCATACCCAGTGCCCCAAATACGCCCATGGCCTTGCCGATACGCATACCCAGATTGGCAATTGCCGGCCCGCCGGGCAGCATACGCACCCGTTTGGCCATACGCTCCCCATGCGCCAGCATATCATCGCAATGCGAATGCGCATGAGTTTCGTAGTACTTGGCCCGTTGGAGCATATTCAGTGTGGATACGGCTACCCCGGACGGGCAGGCACGCTCACAGCTCTTGCAGTTCGAGCAAAAATCCAGACATTCTTCTATATCGTCCTGTGAAAACTGCATACGTCTATGGGCAGGGCCGACCATTTTCGGGCCCAGATATTTTTTCTCCGCCTCCATCACGGGGCAGCTCGACATACAGGACGTACAGGACAGGCAATGGTCAGCAGTGAACAGCGCCGCCTCCATTTCCTCGATTTTCTTTGTAACTTCGCTCATCGCCTATCTCCCTTCCTCACAACATTGCGGCTTTATAGGCCGAGGCCAGTGCCACACCGTTGCCGGAATGTTCAAAGCAAAAATCATAACCGCCCAGATTTCTGCCTGCCACATACACATTTTCGTAAACGAGCCGGTTATCCGCATCTACCGGACGCAGGGAGCTGTCCGTCCGCACACCGGTCTTGGCAAAGCCTTGCGCCTTGTCGCCAAACAATTCCTCATTGCTCCAGTTTTCTTCCCCGGCCTCGCTATATACCGGCAGGTCAAAAACAGTTTCCTGCGGCTTGTCAAATTCCCGTACCGTAATGCCGCCGCTGTACAGGCCGCCGGTAGCCAGAATGAATTTATCCGCATAATATGTCTTTTCCCGAATGGACGCCTTGGCCACAACACCTTTTACCCTTTGGCCATCGCTGACCGCCCGGAGGACTTGGGTATTCTCCACAATTTCTACATTCAGGTCCTTCAATGCCTGTTTCAGCATTTTCTGCAAGCGCAGGCCGTTAACCGACGGCGGCAGGCAAGTGGTTTCCAGCAATTCTGCGCCCAGCAGTTCGTGGAGGGCTGCTGCACATTCCTGCCCCTTGGTGCCCAGAATCTGCGGCACGATAAATACCGTGCTGTCGGACTTAACATAGGGCTTTAACTGCCGGACAAGCGAGTTTCTGCCGTCCTCTGTATCCAGCCAGCGTGCCACGTCAAGCGTCGTTATATCACGTCCGCCCTGCAGGGGCGTTTCCACCTCTACTACCGGGAACTCCGTCCTGCCGTCCAGGCTGCGGCGCAAGTTCTCCTGCAGGATATTGCCATAAAAATCTTTCAGCCCTTTTATCCCGACGATGATAATATGTTCCTCACCATGCAGGCTGGTACCGTCCAGGCAGCGCGGTGCCAGGCAGGTGGGCTTTAACGTCCCCACAGCCGTGGGCACCAGCAGCTGATGGTCCAGCGAACCATGATACGGAAAACCGTAGTCACGGGTGAAATTCAGAAAAAACTCCACGGCCTTTTCCACATTGGCCACGCCGATTTTCTGATAGGGGTGTTCATGCGGCAGGCTGGCCATAGCCTCCCGGGGACACTCTACATAGTTGTGATTTTCATCATAACCCAATATGTCAATGACGCCGCTGTTCAAGGTAAGCGAACCTGCCCCGGCGGTGAGGAGCATTACCCGCTGGCGCTGATTTGCGCTGACCAAAGCGGCCATCAGGCCGGCCAGGCCGCTGCCGATCACGATTGTATCCGCATGTTTCATTCCTTTTTGCCTCCATTCACATGAAAGGACAGTTCGTACAGGGCGCGTGTCATTTCCGTTTCCCGCAGGGTACGCCCCAGCAGTACAGGGCGAACGCCCTTCCAGCGCCCCTGTAAAAATTCCTTCATGCGCGTCAGCGTCTCAGCTGCGCCCTCGTGTTTACCGTACTTGGCAAACAGGCCCGCGCTGCGCAGGGCACAGAAATTCCCCTGACAGGTGCCCATCCCCACACGCGTACGCCGACGAATATCATTTATATAGTAGCAGGTATCTTCCTGCGCAATTTCCTCAAATTCAGCCAGAGTTACATTTTCACATTCACAAACCAGCTCACGCTTTTCCGGCTCGTCTCGCAGACGCTTTACCACCCGGGCAAAGCGCTCCGGGCCCAGACGGGCAGCTGCCAGATTCGTACCATAGGCCGGGAAGTATTGGCGGGCCGCTTTTTTAGTTTCTTCGCTGACTTCCGGCACCAGCGGTTCTTCGGCGGTACGGCATTTTTCCGTATTGCCGAGCTTGGCACAAACCTTATCCGCCATCTTTTCCGCCATAAGCCTGTAGGTGGTAAACTTACCGCCCACAATTGTGAACATGCCTTTAAGCCCTTCCTCTTCATGGTCCACGATGGCAAAGCCACGCGACGCCCCACGACCGGACTCGCCTCCGGGTGGTATATACAGCGGCCGCGAACCGGCAAACGCCCGGAGCAGGCGGTAATCACGCAAATGCTCAAAGGTCTTTTCCCCAATGGCGAGCAGATTTTCCACTTCCGCCCGGGAAGTGCTGGTATCTTCGGGGTCAGGAATGCTCATCGACGAGGTACCTAATATCGTAATGGAACCATGCGGTACGAAGATATCACCATCCGAGGATTTATGCAGGCGGTTTACGACATGATTCGTAATGCGCTGGTTAAACGCGAGCAGCGTCCCCTTATCCGGCTGTACGCCTACCTGCAGTCCGGCCAAAGCTGCGACCTTGCCAGCCCAGCCGCCGGCAGCGTTAATCACGATTTCACACTCGATATTTTCCTCAGCCCCCGTTACGGTATTTCGTATTTTTACACCATTAACCGTCCCATTGGCCTGTTCGATACTGAGGACTTCCCAATAGGTCAGGCAACGGCCGCCATAGCGCTTGGCGGATTCTACATTCTGCCAGGACATACGGAAACCATCTATCGCCGCGTCCGGCACCAGATAAGCTGACTGCACCTTCCGCGTAAGCAGCGGTTCAAGCCGGAAAGCTTCTTCCCGGGTAATCGGCACAGCCTCGATTCCACTCGCCGCACAGCCTTTTACCCAGGCCTCTTCATAAGCCGGGTCATCAATATCAAGGCGCACAAACATGCCGCCGGTCGTCTCCACACAGGACTTGCCAATCCTGCGCAGAATCTGATTTTCGATAATACACTCCCTGGCAGCCTCCCCGTCCTTTACCGCATACCGGCCGCCACTATGCAGCAGCCCATGATACCGGGAGCTGGCACCATTTACCAGGTCGCCTTTTTCTACGAGCAGCGTGTCGACACCGCGCATGGAAAGGTCGCGCAGAATACCTACGCCTGTGGCTCCGCCGCCAATAATGACGACCGTCGCTTTTTCCATTACACTCCATCCTCTCCGGAACAATACACTTATCTATAATCACCATTTATGTTACGATTAAAATTTAACGATATTTCGTTTTTCATGAGTATCTTACAACATAGTTCCATGTTAGTCAATACGAACTATGATTTAACTTTATTGTAGTCTCTATCCTTTATTATTATAATATATTCTTCACAGTTATACCACGGACTTTCCTTTTTTTCTCCCTCCCTGTATAATACTATAACGAGGCAAGAAAATGTCCCCCACCTCAGCAGGTGGGGGCACGAATACCAAAACAGGCGGCGAGCATATCTCCCTCCTCGTTGCGAAGCGAAGCTAGTCCTTTAGGGAAACGCCAAGAGGAAGTTTTGCCTATGGCAAAACAGGAACAACGGCGTTATAATAAATATGAAACAAGGAGACCGTCCTCATGAATAGAGAAGATTATATCAGAGCCCTGATAAAATCCCAGGGCTATACAATGAAGAATTTTGCCCGGCTTATCAATATGCCGTATACTACATTGCTGTCCATTCTGAACGGCTCCATCGGCGGTGCTGCCATGGACAACGTGCAAAAAATCTGCGGTGCCCTGCATATCAGGATTGAAGACCTGAACAATCTGGCTGCCCAGGCACCTGCCCCGCCAGCAGCTCCCCCCAGTCCCTCCGCTATTGACCCCCAGCTCCTTAAGCTGATTGCAGAGCTGTCCCCGGAAAAACAGCTTGCCCTCAAACTTCTTTTATCGGCAAAATAAAAAAACCTTGCATTAACGGCGAAAAAACGCTATTATAGTAACATGTGTCAATGCACATATAAGATTGTGTAATGAATCCATTCAGCATCAACCCAACGTGTATGGATTTCACTAAACAGTAAGTCGGATTGTTCCGGAGGTGAACCAACAATGGCAGTACCAAAGAGAAAAATGTCCAAGGCCCGCCGTGACCAGCGTCGTGCTAATTGGAAACTTGAGGCTCCCGGTTTTGTAGCCTGCCCGCAGTGCCACGAACCGAAGATGCCCCATCATGTATGCCCTGAATGCGGCTACTATGATGGCAAAGAAGTAGTTGCAGCAGCTGAATAAGCTCTCGCCTAAGCGGCCCGGATAATCATCATGATTACCCGGGCCTTTCTTGTAAAAATATACTGGCCGGCAGCAGGAATTCCCCGCCGCTTTAGCGAATAGAATAAAAACACAGCTAACAAAAGGAGGGACTCCCATGGAAAAGCAGATTGCCGTCTGGCTCCTCCAGCGCGGCTACGCCGATGACTTAGAACAGGGTATTCGTTTTGCCGAGTCACTGGCCAAAGGCGAGTGCAGCGAGGAAATGTTAGACACCCTCGGACATAATATTGACGTATTTATGACCGTCGGCGGCCCCATAACCGCTGAAAACCTCATGCCCTTTATGCAGGAAAAATACGCCATGGCCAGCAAGCTCATCAAATTCTGGTCAGAAAATCCCAAAGACACCAACGCAATTTTCTTCTTTAATGAATGCCGCAAACATGGCGTTGAACCCGAATTACCATAACAGATGCCAAAGCCCCTTGAGGAAACTATCCTCAAGGGGCTTTTATTAGCTTTTGCCCAATTTGCTGCGCAGTTCTCTTTGATTCTTGCAGTCTGTCTTTTTCAGTATGTTACTTATATGGAATTTTACAGTGCGCTCTGTCACCACCAGAGTCTGGGCAATATCACCGATTTTCTTGCCCTGCATAACTTCCTGCAGGACCTCCGTTTCCCTGTCGGTCAAGTTATAACGCTGCCAATCAGGACAGGCCTCCTGTATTTCCGCTGTTATTTCCTGTCCCTTTTCCGGCGCCAGCGCACAGCTGCCATCATTTTCCACCAAGACGCTCAGATTATCCGGCAAGGCGCAAGCCGCCGTTTCACGGCGCTCGGCATAGATAATAACAGCCCGGTAAAAAAGTATCGCACAGAAAAGCAACAGCGCCGCATGACAAGCCACCGTCAAGGACAAACTTTGCTGTTCCAACAACGACAAGAACAGTTTCTACGGTGGCCTTGCCTACCAGTATGAATTTGGCGGCGAAGCCAGAGCCCACTTCTCCAGTGGCGGCAATGTCCCAAGCCCCAGTGTCAAAGGCGGCAGCGGCATGCTCGAACTCGGCTGGCAGGTTAAACCCGGCGAAACGCCCCTGACTCTCGACCTCGGCCTAACCGGCTGGGCCGGCAAACAACGCGGCGGCAGCGTCCAGCTCGGCGCTACATGGAAGTTCTAAAAGATAAAATAAAACGAATATAAAACGACCTCGAACCGCTATAAATAAAGGGATTCGAGGTCGTTTTATATTTTATAAGAGTATATACGCTTAGTGCGCAATTTGGCATCATGCAATTAAATTTGTGCAGTATATTTATCTCTTTCTTGTACAGGTATTTTCAATGCCTCCATTGCCTGTTGCGCGGACAAATTCATTGTTTCCATTAAGTTACGAATAGAATTCAGTCGTTCCAAATCCTGCCCTTTGAGGATTCCTTCATCTATCCATGCATCCTTATCAGACTCATAATCCATGATAGCCATTTCACGATTCAGATAGTTAAGGCGTTCCTGTCGGTTCTGCATAAATACAGCGGATGCGTCCAGCGCAGTCTGAATAGCAGCTTCATTCATAGCCAATTCCTCCATTTCGTTTATGTCTAATTTATTGGAGAAGTAAGCCAGCCAGCGTTCTACGCTGGTCATTTCGCTGACAGGCTTTTTCTGAAATTTATTGACTTCGAGGAAATGCAGTTCCATGTCCTCATTTAAACGGCGGCTGGTTTCCTTGTTGTAGATACTATACATGGAATGCGCCGGTTCACCGGGGAAAATCGTGTAGCGCAGGATGTTAATGGTGATGGACGGTTTTAAATTCTGATACTTACCACCTTTGGCAAGGTTCATAAGGTACATCTGCGACCAATAGTAGAGAGTACGGCGCTCCATATTCTTCTTGTCTACAATCTGGACTTCCACATCAATCTGGGTGCCGTCCTCGGTAACACAGAAAATATCCAAACGCGTAAGTTTGTCTTCATCATAAAGAGGAACAATCTCGCTGTTTTGGAATTGAATATCCTTTATTGCCTTGGCTCCCTGACGACCAAGGACGGCGTTGAGAAAATCAATAGTTACATGCTTGCGTTCCTCTTTTCCAAAGATGAATTTGAACAGGACATCGTTCATGGGGTTGTATTTCTTGTTGGCTATATCATTTTCAATGGATTGTCGTATAAGACTTTTGAGCTCTGTCATGCGTGAATGCTCCTTTACTTTTCTAATTGGATTATACCATGAATCAAGAAAATTTTCAGCAAATTAAAAGCCAGCAGTCAACAATACTTATCTTTGTCATTTCTCGGTCTTGTCCTGTCAAATCTGACCGTCAACCGCAAAGTACAGGTAAAGTACAGGTCATCTGCCAGCCCCTGAGGCAAAGAATGTACCTATAATACAGTAGAAACATACGGACAGAGGCAGAAGAATACAATAAACTGCACATTACTTTTGGGAAAGGGAGACGTAGCTATGCGTAAACAAAAACATAATTCGCGGCGATTGGCCGCACTAATTACCGGCGCACTATTGTTTTCAGGGGGGGGCATTAACTCTCCCCATAGTGTCAGCTCAGAACACCACTATATCTGACACATCCAGTCCCGGTACAGGCAATGATGCTTACGGCAATCACGATGGCACTAAATGGACCGGTACCGCAGATAATTCTATCACCATGACCGGTGGAGACGTAAATAACATATATGGAGCCAAAGTAGCGGATTTCGGTACTAAGCACAATAATGTAGCGATAAAAGTGATAGATGATACCATATTTCAACTGAACAATATTACAGAATCCATGGCGGCTGTCACCAATAACACCGTCACTATCTCCGGCGGCGCCATAGCAGGAAATGTTTATGGTGGGTACACCCTGAGTGGTATATCGTATAGTGTGGCTGGTAATACGTATACTCGTACCCATTTATCACCAGCAGGGGTAACCGGCAACACCCTTGACGGCTATCTGAAATATTTCTACAGCCATCAGGCAGGTGACACGACCACCATACATATTGAAAACGCTGCTGACGAACGCGGCAGTTTCTCCTCCGTAGACAGTCACCGCCTCCGCATTGGCGCACGCCTCACGCACAAGGTCAACGACAAGAACAGTTTCTACGGCGGTCTTGCCTACCAGTATGAATTTGGCGGCGAGGCCAGAGCCCACTTCTCCAGTGGCGGCAATGTCCCAAGCCCCAGTGTCAAAGGCGGCAGCGGCATGCTCGAACTCGGCTGGCAGGTTAAACACGGCGAAACGCCCCTGACTCTCGACCTCGGCCTCACCGGCTGGGCCGGCAAACAACGTGGCGGCAGCGTCCAGCTCGGCGCTACGTGGAAGTTCTAAAAACACGAAAAAAGCACGTGCCTGGCAGATAATCTGCTCAGCACGTGCTTTTTGTTTCACTATGACAGCACGTAAACCTCGATGTCCCGACGGCCGAAGTTCATGCATTCGCCGTAAGTTTCCATGCACAGGTCTACTTTCTGACCGCGGATTGCTCCGCCGGTGTCAGCTGCAATAGCCACCCCATAGCCCGGGATATATACCTTGGAGCCTAAGGGAATGACATTGGGGTCAACGGCAACCACGCCACGCTGGGCAGGAATGCCCGTGGCGGTAGTGCCTGTAGCACTGCCATCAGTGGGCAGGTAAGCCGTTGCTTCCATGGTATAAACGGCGCTGTAGTTTAACACACCCTGCTCCGTCTCAACCTTGGGTCTCATTTGCTCTTCACGCATACGCTGCAGTGCCGCGAGTTTTTTTGCACTGTCAGTTACTACTATATCTAGGTTTTCCTGAATTTTCGCATCCAGTCCCAGAGGCGTTTCCACGTCCTCCAGATTATAGCCCAACTCGATAAGGGCGTCACCTACGGTCTGCTTGCTTGTCATAACAGCTTTCTGCTGTCCGTTGTACGATACGGTAATCGGAACCGCACGATATACCGTGATTTTCGTGTTCTTGCCATCTTTTTCCAGATGGTACTCGTCGTTGGCTCTAAGTTTCACGCCAGCCAAACCCAGAATAAAAGCGGGGTTTGTATGATTGGTATTCGTCTTAATCGTTTTTCCATCTACGATGATGGATACCTGATGCCAGTCTTCCGGTAACGAGGTTGTGGTAAAACCCGTTGATATAAGCATCATCGCTGTGAGCATCACGCACAGCATGACTTTACGTTCTTTATGATTGAAAATAAATAGCTTCGTTAAACTCATTAAAAGCCCCCTTTAAATCTTGGTGAAGAACTTGTGGTAGTATACCATGAGCTTTAACCCCTTGTCAAATTCAACGTATACATTCTCCCACATCATGCTGAAAACAAGCTGAAAAATGGGAATAAAAAAGCGATGAACCCTGTTTTTTGTACAGTGTTCACCACTTCCGCCTAAAAAGCGTCATTTTCCGTGATTAGAGGCCGTATAATTCTGCCCCGTTGCATGAGGTCTGTTTAGCCACCGTTTCTACAGAAATCCCCTTGATTTCGGCGACTTTCTCCGCCACATAACGGACAAAAGCCGGTTCATTTTGTTTGCCGCGCATGGGTACCGGTGCCAAATACGGGGCATCAGTTTCCACCAAAATGCGCTCTAAGGGAAATTTTTCCACTATCTCCGGCAGTTTGGCCGCGTTCTTATAGGTCAGCGGTCCGTCAACGCCGATATACCAGCCCATTTTATAAAGCTCCTGCGCCATTTCCCAGCTGCCGGAAAAGCAGTGCATGACACCGCGCAGGCCGCGCCCTTCCTTTTTCAGGATAGCCATGGTATCACCATGCGCCTCACGGTCATGTATGCAGACAGGCAAATGCAGCTGCCGGGCTAAATCCAGCTGATGGATAAACATGCGCCGTTGCAGGGCGCGCTTGTCTGCGTCTTTTTCCCAGTAGTAGTCCAGACCGATTTCACCGATAGCCACTACCCGGGGCTGCTCTGTCCAGGCCGCCAGCTGGTCATCATCAGCAGCGCCCAGCTCGTAGATTTCTTCGGGGTGTATGCCTACGCCGGCATACACGCCCGCATGCGCTGCTGCGAGCTCCACGGCCTTCTGCGATGAGGCCAGGGTGTCACCCATATTGATAATCCTGGTGACACCAGCCTGTCTGGCCCGCTCGATAACCTCAGGTTCCTTACCGGCAAACTTGCCATCATTGAGATGGGTATGGGTATCTATCAGCTCGTAGTCAGCCATTTTAGCGCACCACAGAGCCTACAGGCATATCCACGGACAGCACCTTCAGGTCGTCGCCCTGGGACGCAGCCAGCACCATACCATGGGACACAATACCGCGAATCTTGGCCGGTTTCAGATTGATGACCATGACCACATTTTTGCCGATAAGATCAGCAGGGGCATAATGTTTGGCAATACCGGAGACGATTTCGCGCTGTTCGTTGCCTAAATCCACCTTGAGTTTCAGGAGTTTTTCCGTTTTGGGTACCGGTTCAGCCGCCAATACCTTCACCACGCGCAGCTGCACCTTGGCAAAATCATCAATGGAGATTTCGCCATTTTCTGCCGGCTGTTCTTTGGCTTTCTTTTCCTGCTTTTCTTTCGGCTGCTTAGCTGCTTTTTCCTTGGCCGGAGCCTCGTCCTTTTCCACTTCAATACGGGGGAAGAGCTGTTCCGGCGTGCCAACCTTGTGACCGCCGGCAATGCCGCCCCAAGCCTTGATATCGTCAAGCTGCACATCGGCAAACTTGCCCGGCAGGTTCAGCTGCTGCCAAATGCGTTCTGCCGTTACAGGCATGAACGGGCTGATAAGCACGCTGATATGACGCAGGGATTCGGCCAGATTGTACATGACATTGGCCAGTTCCTGTTTCTTGCTTTCATCCTTGGCCAAAGCCCAGGGAGCTGTTTCATCAATGTATTTATTGGCGCGGCTGATGAAGGCCCAAACCTTCTTAATCGACAGGGACAGTTCCATTTTATCCATATTTTCCGCAAAGAAAGCAACTGTTTCCGCAGCATCAGCCTTGAGGCTCTTGTCGATTTCGCTTTCGCCCTGCGGTGCGAGCAGCACACCATCCTGGAACTTGCCCACCATGTTGAGGGTACGGTGCAGCAGGTTGCCCAGGTCGTTGGCCAGGTCGCTGTTAATACGCTGAATGAGGGCGTCACGGGAGAAGTTGCCATCCTGACCGAGATTGATTTCACGGAGCAGAAAATAGCGGATAGCGTCGGCACCAAATTCATCAATAAGACCAATGGGGTCAACCACATTGCCCTTGGACTTGCTCATCTTGTCGCCGTCCACAATCAGCCAGCCATGGCCGTAAACCTTTTCCGGCAGTGGCAGGTCAAGCGCCATGAGAATGCAGGGCCAGATAATAGTATGGAAACGGACGATTTCCTTGCCCACAAGGTGCAGATTAGCCGGCCAGAATTTCTTAAACTTTTCCGGGTCATCAAGGAAGCCAATCGGCGTCAGATAGTTGGTGAGCGCATCAAACCATACGTAAATAACATGCTTTTCATCAATGGGTACAGGAATACCCCAGTCAAAGGAGGTACGGGAGATACACAAGTCCTCCAGCCCCTGCTTGATGAAGTTAATCATCTCATTGCGGCGGGAAACCGGCTGAATGAAATCAGGATGTTCTTCGATATAGGAGAGAATCTTATCCTGATAGTTGCTCATCTTGAAGAAGTAAGCCTCTTCGGCCACTTCCTGCACAGGACGCCCACAATCCGGGCAGCAGCCGTTTTCATCGAGCTGATGTTCCGTCCAGTAGCTTTCACAAGGCGTGCAGTAGAGGCCCTTATAGGAACCTTTGTAAATATCGCCCTTCTCGTAAATGCGGCGGAAAATTTCCTGCACTACCTTTTCATGGCGTTTTTCCGTGGTGCGGATGAAGTCGTCATTGCTGATATCGAGTTTCTTCCAGAGATTCTGGAAACCGGCCACGATTTTATCCGTGTATTCGATGGGCGTAATGCCGGCCTCTTCGGCCTTCTGCTGAATCTTCTGGCCGTGTTCATCAGAGCCGGTCAGAAAGAACACTTCTTCACCTGCCAGACGGTGGAAACGGGCGATGGCATCGGCAATGGTCGTGCAGTAAGCATGGCCGATATGCAGTTTGGCACTGGGGTAATAAATCGGGGTTGTGATATAAAAAGTTTTCTTGGCTGTCATATAAAATCCTCCTAGGTTTATTTCTTATCAGGCACCATTACTATGGCCACGGGCAGATTGGATGCCCCCGGCGGTGAAAACTCAAATACGGTCTGCCCACGCTGGCTGGTTTCGCCCAAATTGGCCAGCTCGGTATTACGGGCTATGTGCCAGCTGCCGGCCTCACGTTTTACCTGTTCCTCATAGGACTCCGGGGCCGTATTGTCACCGAAATAAGTCCGGCCGTTGGGTGTGGGGTACAGCGTGAAGGCTTTTTTATTCTGATAGCTGCGGATAGCACCGGCATAAACACCGCCCAAGGGGCTCAGATAATACTTCACCTGACCGGCAATCACCGGCAGTTCCAGCCGGTAATTTATACCATAGTTGCCATAATTGACCACCTGACTGCCATCGGTAGCGTCCACACCGTAGCGGTATTTATCCTGCTTATCATCAGCCAGCATGAAATAAACGCCGCCGTCTTTGGCCGGGTCGTAGGATTTACGGGCTGTGAGCACCCGGTTCATTCCCTTAAACGTACCGCGCAAGCGCATCTCGTCCTTCGGCAGCACCGGCAGGCTTTCCGCCGCCGTCACCGGGTCGCCATAGGCATCCAGCATCAGCACTGTCACCAGTACGCTGTGTTCGGCATGAAAATCAAACACGCCGTAGGTCAGCTGGCCGGGCTGCAGGATGGTCTCATTCATATCCTCCTGCAGCAGCCTGGCTGTCCCCCGGGGCAGAACTATCTGCTGATTGAGCTCCTGACTGAAATACTCCAGCTGGGTAGCCTTGCCGACCTCCAGATAATCACTGCTGGGCTGACCGCTGCCGCCACGGGTCACCATGACCTTGTTGCTGCCCTTGTACTCGTTTTTCAGCACCACAGCCAGTTTTTTGGGTTCACTGGTGTTGTTCAGATGGTAGAACAGCACCCGGGCATCGCCTTTAACTGAGTCCTGATAGAGGATGCCGTTTTCCGGCACATATTCGGGACTGTCGGAAAAAATCAAGGTACCGCCCTCGTCGCGGCTGTCCATCGCCCAACGGGATAAACTCTGATTCAGCCCGGCAGCTTGTATTTTCGCCAGCTCGTCCGCGTCATCAGCCGTTTTCTCCTGGCCCTGTATGATATTCCTTATTCGCCGCATTAAATCCGTTTTGTATCCCTCCTGACCAGCCTGCCCTGTTTTGGCCTGGGCAGTGGTGACAGCGCTGCTGCCGCCAGCAGTCTGCGCCCCGGCTGCAGCCGGCAGGCAAATGAAACCAGCCAGTACCGCAGCAGCAAGTTTACGTTTAATTTTCATGGAAACCAATTCATCCTTTATATGTGTTACTCTTGTTTACTATATTACTCGTTGACAATATGCTGTCTTATCCCCAGTTTAGTCATAGCCTCTGACTTAAAGATGCGCAGCTTGAATTCCGTCAGGCCGAAACGCGGATAGGGAATATTCGTGCGCTGCAGCAGATAGGGATTTGTTTTAAAAGTATTGAGGCCGCCGTCGCCGGTCACTGCCGTCAGGTATTCATTTTCCGCCAGCAGCTGGGGCATGGCCTCATCATAAGCCCCATTGGGATAAGAGAAGGTAAAGATGGTCTTGAGGCCGTTCCATTCCATCAGCAGCTTGGACAGCTTCATCTCCTCAGCCTGCTTTTCCCTGTCCAGGGTAGTAAGCTGCTGATGGTTGGCCGTATGGCTGCCCAGTTCAATGCCCCGGTTCTGCATATCACGCAGCTGATTCCAGCTCAGATACCCCTTGCGGCCGATACTGTTGGTGACCATATACACAGTCCCCTTCATACCGCGTGCCTCGAGCATAGGCAGCAGAACCGTGTAATTATCCTCATAACCATCATCAAAGGTCAGAATCACGGGCTTGGCCGGCAGTTCCTGCTTGCCCTTCTTCGCGCGCATGAAATCCTGCATGGAAATCGTCGTATATCCCTGCTGCTGCAAGTAATCCAGCTGCGCCGCAAACTCTGCCGGCGGCACTGAATACGGCTTGCCCTCACTATCCGTCTCATCGCTGATATGGTGGTATTCCAGCACCAGTACGCCCTGCGGCGTTGGTGTCAAGGTCAGCCATGACAAAAAGACCATAAGGGCAAAACACAGTGCCCCCAATACATATTTTACATAGTGCAATCTATAATCCCTACTTCCATTAGTTTGAACCAGCCAGTTCGCGGAGCTTGCGCATACGGTGATTAAGCCCCGACTTGCTGATTCCCAGTATTTCCGCCAGTTCCGCCAGGGACGCGTCCGGATTGTCCATACGGGCCTGTGCTGCCGCCTTGACCTTGGGCGGCAGGCCTGCCAGCCTGCCCTGCGCCTCCAGCGTGCGGATATCAGCCAGCTGCCGCCCGGCGGCGTCTACCGCCTTTTGCAGATTAGCCGTTTCGCAATTAACCAGACGGTTGACCTGTTCCCGTACTTCTTTGACATTACGGGCCACTTCAAAACTTTCCACAGCTTTCTCGGCCTCGAGCATGCCCAGGAAATCCACCACCGCATCACCTTCCTTCAGGTAGACGATGTAGGCGTCCTTCCTGTCCACAAATCCTGCTGGAAAGCCCATACGCTTTAGCAAGTCATGGAGCAGGCGCCCCAGTTCAAAGCTGACTGTTACCAGTTCCAAGTGGTAGCTGGCCTCAGGCCGGTTGACACTGCCGCCCCCCTGAAACGCGCCGCGCAGATAAGCTATCCGGCAGCACTGTTTTTTGAGTATGCCCCGGTCATTTTCCATATTGAGGCTGTCCTCATGTAAAAAACCCAGGCGCTCAAAGAGTTCATTGACACGTGGGGAGGGAATCACCCGTACGGTATAACTGTTGTTTTTATTAAGCTGCCGGGAACGCCGCACGGTGATTTCCGTACGTATACCTTCCTTAGCGCTTTTTAGCAGCTGCAGCACCTTTCTGGCTACAGCCGCATTTTTCGAGGTAAAATTCAGGCCAAACGTATGACCGGCCCCCAGGGACAAGGTGGCCCCCATGCGCAGGAGGGCCGCCAGTTCCGCGTCCCGGCAGCATTCATCTTCATAATAACATCTGGCCAGTTCATTTTTTACTTCAGTAGCAAAGGACGGCATGATATCCCTCCCTTACATTCATTTGAATTCATACTTCTTTAACGCGCTGGGCTGCAGGTGATAAACCATATTCATCACCGCCCGGCTGAGTTTGTCCGGGTCATGGCGGATGACTTCGTTTTCATTTATGATGTCAGCCTTCACAAAACCGACACCCAGAGCGTTGATGGCCTCTTCGTCGACTTCCACCGGATACGCGCCCTTGGCAGCATAGAAGTCCTGCATATCCGCCGAAATCGGCGCATCATTGACCAGCATGTAGTCAATAATCCCCTTGCCGCCGTGGTCAATTATGGCCTTGGCATGCATGGAGGCCGTATAGCCGTCCGTTTCACCGGGCTGCGTCATGACATTGCAGATGTAAATCTTGATGGCCTTACTCTTTCTGAT
The DNA here is from genome assembly GCF_905233635.1 of Selenomonas sp. AE3005. GTDB lineage: Bacteria > Bacillota > Negativicutes > Selenomonadales > Selenomonadaceae > Selenomonas_A. The sequence goes on from NZ_CAJODG010000021.1 coordinate 33,898, forward strand.
TGTCTCAGCCACCTTATCCACCAGCAGGTTGGGCATGATACTGGTATACAGGCTGCCAGGGCCCAAAATGATGGCGTCGGCATTGGCCAAAGCGTCCAAAGCCGACTGTACCGGCTGCACTTCCTCGGGGAAGAGCCGCACCCGGTGAATACGCTTGTGTACTTCGGGGATATGCGATTCCCCCTGCACCACCGTCCCATCTTCCATGACAGCGTCCAGCCGCACATGGTCCTTGGAGGCCGGCAGGACCTGCCCCTTAACCGCCAAAACCTTGGAGGATTCACGCAGGGCTTGTTCCATGTCACCGGTGACTTCATTCATGGCCGCAATAAAGAGATTGCCAAAGCTATGGCCGGCCAGTTCTGTCTTTCCCTTAAACCTGTACTGGAAAAGTTTTTCCATCAGGGGTTCTGTGTCGGCCAGTGCTACCAGACAGTTGCGCAAATCGCCCGGCGGAATAATGCCAAATTCCTCACGCAGCCGCCCGGAAGAGCCGCCGTCATCAGCCACCGTCACCACAGCCGTGACATTACTGGTAGCGGCCTTAATACCGCGCAGCAGCACCGACAGGCCATGGCCGCCGCCCACAACCGTGACATTGGGGCCTTTGCCCAGCCGGCGTTTCTCGTAGATAATATCCACCAGACGCTCTGACTGGTCAGGCAGGAGCACCATGATGACCGAGCGGATAGTGTACCGCGTCGCGGCCAGCATCAGCACTACGCCCAAAGTGACCACCACTATGCCGATAATCGTGGTTATGGCATAATCATAAGTGCCCTTCCACATATACACGGCCCGAAAGATGGCCTCTTCTATCATATCCAGATATTTATAGTTAAAAACCAGGGCAAGCCCCATGCTTACCAGCATGACCCCGGCAGAAAACAGCGCCAGCCAGCGTTTGAATTTCATGCCCGGGTACAGCCATTTTAACAAATGCATTACTTAGCACTCCTCACGCACGTGTTCCCAAACATCATTTTTCATCAGGTCACGGTGTTCGAGTTTTACCGGCAGGCCTTTTTGATTCAGCCTGTCAAAAATATGCTTGGCGATAAAGACGCTGCGGTGCATGCCGCCTGTACAGCCCACGGCAATAACCAGCTGGCTCTTGCCTTCCTTCACATACTGGGGCACCAGAAAATCCATCATGCCGTCCAAATGGCCGATAAATTCCTGCGTCACCGGCCACTTGGCAATGTACTCCGCCACCTCCGGCACCGCACCGCTCTTATGGCGCATGGATTCAATATAAAAGGGATTGGGCAGGAAGCGCACGTCCAGCACCATATCAGCGTCCAGCGGCATACCGAATTTAAAACCGAAGGACAACACATTGATGCTCATCTGCTCCCCGTCACTATTGCCAAAAATACGGTGAATCTTGTCACGCAGTTCTACCTTTTTGAGCTCCGATGTGTCAATAATATAAGTAGCTTTAGCCCTGGCCGGGGAAAGACGTTCGCGTTCCTTGGCAATACCATCAGAAATCCGGGAGGACGGGGCCATCGGGTGACGGCGGCGCGTTTCCTTGTAACGGCGGATAATCACCGGGTCAGAGGCGTCCATGAACAGCATTTCATAGGGCACATCGTCCTTGTCCATATCGTCCAGCACATGGATAAAGGTATCAAAGAATTCCCGGCTGCGTGTATCAACCACTAGCACCACTTTGCCGACATGGTCACCGGCATGCTTGCACAGTTCCACAAATTTAGGAATGAATACCGGCGGCAGATTATCCACCACAAAGTACCCTAAATCCTCCATATAACGGCAAGCCTGCGTTTTGCCGCCGCCGGACATGCCAGTGACGATAACGAGACGAAATTTATCTTCTTTGGTCTGTTCTAATTTCATTTCCGTAGTTTCTTCCATAATATATTCACCAGCCTTTACTTATTGAGAATATACTTGTAAACCGCCTGTGCCCAGCCATCATCGACACAGTTGCACGTCACCGCATCGGTGACAGCCTTGATATTGTCAGCAGCATTGCCCATAGCCACACTGAAACCAGCTGCCTGTAATAATGGTAAATCGTTGTTAGCATCACCAATAGCCATGGTTTCCTGCATGTCAAAGCCCATGATATCCGCCAGTTTTGCCAAAGCTGAGGCCTTAGACACCCCCGGGCTGATAATCTCGATAAAATCAGGGGCCGACTGGGTAAGCGTTATGCTTTCACCAAACTCCGCCGTCAGCTCAGCCATCCAGGCCTGCGTTACGTCTGGGGAATCGGTGATTATCAGCATTTTATACATGTCGCTGACATGCTCACGCAGTTTTTCATAGCCGAGACTTTCCCCGCTAACCTTCTGGCTGTGTTCATAGCGCCGGGAAAACTCATTGTAATCCGAGTAGTAAAGTTCCTCACCACTATAAGTTTGCAAATACCAGCCACGCTGAGCACAAAAATCCGTCACCTGGCGGCAGATTTCTTCGTCCATAAATTTTTGATAGTAAATCTTGCCCGAAGTGGATTTTATCAGGGCACCATTGTAGGTGATAATAGGTACGTCCAGCCCCAGAGCCTCCGCGACCGGCAAAGCCGCCCGATACATACGCCCCGTAGCAATCGTCACAATCGTACCTGCCTTAGCAGCTGCCTGAGCTGCGGCAATATTTTTCTCCGACACGGGCTTGCCTGACGATAATAAGGTACCGTCCAAATCCGTAGCCAGTAGTTTTATCTGCATAAAAATGCCCCCTTGTGGTATTTTTATCATAAGCCTAACACTACTATTTTCTCACATCCCTCTAAAATTGCAAGGGAAAACTCTAATATGTTATACTATCTATATAAATTTACATAATAGCACAAGAGAGGACCCTTTATATGCTGAAAAAAATTTTTATTGGCATTGGCTTACTGCTCATGCTGGTGGGCATTTTTGGTCTTTCCTATACATGGCATATCGACCACCGCACAGCTGACAGCCTATCAGCCTATTGCCGCATTGATTTCCAATCCTCCCATACCGGTGACGGAAAACTGGAAGGCGCAGTCCTCACCCTGTGGGACTGGCGTTATGATAATGCCAAACTGAAAAAAGAGGCCATTTTATACACGGACGGCGCGGCCTGGGAAATGAAAGCCGCCACCAAACAAACGCCGCCCCCGCACGACAGCAAAGACCATGCCTGGCAGAATGAAAATAAACTCTTCGTTGAACTGCCGCGTTCCAGCCTGCCGGCCATAAAAAAAGCGGAAACCGTACGGTTCCGTTTCTACTACGATAATGGACAGACCATTGACCTGCCGCTGAATGAACCAGACCTTGAGTACTGGAAACGGCAAGTACAATAATTTTCTTCTATGTTAGTCCGGCAGGGCCGGGCAGGGATTACCCCGACTGCGCTTGTGCGGCAGACTAAACATATTTTTTGCCTTTATTTAGCAGGCAATGGCTTAAACTCACTTCGTTCAAACAACAGCCGTGGCCTGCTAATATTTATGTGGGCAAAAAATCTGTTCTTAACGCCTGCCGCCCGACGCTCCGCTGGGGCAATCCCTGCCCGGCCCTGCCTCCGCATTATATAGCTAGTTCCGGTTCGCCACCCAAGTTAAAAATTATCAACTAGCCGGCAGCTGGCATGCTTGCCTAAGCGATGCGTCAGGCGCGCGAACGTAAAAAATCTCCTTTGCTTACCTTAATATCATGAATAAAAGTCTACTGTTTGAGCGTAGCGAGTTTTGACTTTTGTTCATGCTTAATTAAAAGCAAAGGAGATTTTTTAGTGAGCCGCCGAGCAGCGCGTGGCAAGCATACCAGCTGCCGGCGTACCTCGAATAAAAAATCTTACCGATAAACTCTTGGCAGCCGTGCCCCCAACAAACATGGCACTTCATAGTTAATGGTATTGCCCCAGCGCGCCACCTCATCAATGGTCAGGCTGTCGCTGCCAAATAACGTAACCTCGTCCCCAATCTGTACATTGGGAATATCCGTCACATCCACCATCACCTGGTCCATGCACACCCGGCCGGCCAGCGGCGCTTTCTGTCCATGAATCTCCACAAAGCCCTCTTTGCCATAGGCACGAATATAACCATCGGCATAGCCAATCGGCAAAGTGGCAATGCGGCTTTCACGTTTTGCGGTGAACTGCCGTCCATAGCCAATGCTTTCGCCCGGCTGCAGGCTCTTGACCCAGACCACCTTGGCCTTAAGACTCATCACCGGCCGCAAATCGATAGGATGGGTAACTTCCTCAGACGGCCACAGGCCGTACTGGATAACCCCTGCCCGCACCATATCAAAATGTGCCTCGGGGATTTCCAAAATCGCTGCCGATTCTGCAATATGCTTTATAGAGAGCTTTATCCCGCGGCCTTCTACCGCCGCAATCGCCTCCTGGAACGCCGCCAGCTGCTGCTTTGTATACGTCTTATCCTTGCTGTCAGCTGTGGCAAAATGGGAGAACATGCCCTCGATTACCAGCCCTGGCAACCCGGCAATCTTTGCGGCCAGTTCGCCGATTTCCTCCGGACGCACACCGATACGCCCCATGCCCGTGTCCACTTTCAAATGGATGCGGGCTTTTTTCTGCTGGCGCTGCGCCTCCTGAGACAGTGCCTTAGCCAGGGACAATTCGCAAACCACCTGTGTCAAATCATAATCCACAACGTCCTTGGCATCTTCCGGCATAACCAAACCGAGCACCAAAATCGGCGTAGTAAAACCTGCCTGCCGCAGCTCGATACCTTCAGACAGGGTTGCCACGGCCAGATATTCTGCCCCTTCCTCAATAGCTGTTCTAGCCGCCGCCACAGCACCATGACCATAGGCATTCGCCTTGACCACCGCACAGAGTTTCACCCCTGCCGCCAGCTGTTTTTTGATTTCTCTATAATTATGACGTAACGCCTGCAGATTGACTTCGGCCCAGACCGGACGATTTGGCATTATCACCGCACTCCTTTATTTTTTAACTTCTGTAAGTATAGCAAAACGCTATAGGAAAGTCTATAACGAGGCAAGAAAATGTCCCCCACCTCAGCAGGTGGGGGCACGAATACCAAAACAGGCGGCGAGCATATCTCTTCGCCTCGTTGAAACGCTAAGAGGATGTTTTGCCTATGGCAAAACCGGAACAACGGCGTTATAACGAGGCAGGAAAATGTCCCTCTCTTCAGCAGGTAATAGCACGAATATCAAAACCGGCAGCGAGCATATCTCTTCGCCTCGTTGCGAAGCGAAGCTAGTCCTTTAGGGAAACGCTAAGAGGATGTTTTGCCTATGGCAAAACCGGAACAACGGCGTTATAATTATAAGCATGAGTAAAATGCTGAAAAAAGCGGATATTGTGCTGCTGATACTGCTGCTGCTGTTATCCCTGCTCCCCTTATTCCCCTGGGGGCTGCCGCCCAGTGCCTGTTACGCCGAAATACGCCTTGACGGTCAAATTTTGGAAAAAATCCCCCTGACCGGTCAACAGGGCGTACAGGAACGGCCGCTTACCATTACCCAGGCCGGTGCACAGCACCACTACCTTATCCGCATTGAACAAGACACTATTGCCGTTATCACCGCTGACTGCCCGGATAAAATCTGTGTCAAAACAGGTGCCATCTCTAAGCCTGGGGAAATCATCGCCTGTCTGCCACATAAGCTGATTATTGAAATAAAAACCGCCCAGTAAGCGTGAATAGGATGATAAGATGATGAACCTGCGTACCTGCCTGCATATCGCCCTGCTGACAGCCTGTTCCCTGATAATGTTTTTGGTGGAAGGCCTGCTGCCCGTTCCCTTCCTGGCCCCCGGAGCCAAACTGGGACTGGCCAATATCGTCACCGTCTATGCCCTCTACCGCCTGCCCGGTGTAAAGGCAGTTTTCCTGCTCATTCTGCTGCGCACCGCACTGGCCTCCTTCTTTGGCGGCGGCCCCACAGTTTTTTTCTACAGTCTGGCCGGCGGCCTGGCTAGTCTTTTCCTTATGTCCCTGCTCAAAAAAAGCCGGGCCTTCAGCGTCCCCGGTATCAGCGCGGCCGGCGGCTTTGCCCATCACATTGGCCAGCTGGCCATCGCTGCCCTTGCCGCTGATACCCTGTCATTGTTCCGCTACCTGCCCATTTTAGGCCCCTGCGGCCTGCTAACCGGCCTGCTTATCGGCCTGCTGGCCCGCCAAATTTTAAACAAAACAGAAATTGACTAGTCAAGTTTTTTTTGCTATTATCATATTACAAGGTTACAATTGTTTTTCCAAGGAGGAATTCACATGGATGTTAATGCGATTTCAGTTCTGCCTCATCGACGAACTGAGCTCTTGACCAGTCAGGAGAGCCAGCTGTTAGGTGCCATTTCTGCCGTCAAGAGTTCCAACCAGGCAGCCGCCAAAAGCCTGCCACCGTTACACACTCTAATGGCCAGTTTGGACGCTGTACAGGGTGCCCAGGAGTTAGAGACCTTCGGCCGCGCTTCCCAGCCCGCTTTTGTCGTGGATGTCAATAGCGAACACCGGGAACTTGCCCAATACGCACAAGGTGCCTTCTCGGTAGAGTTGTCGCTGTAATCAAAAGCCCACTGCTGGAGATGACTTTCCGTAGTTGAGACGCTTTCGTCTCAGCAACGGAAAATTATCCCCGCAGTGGGCTTTATCGTTTTCTGCTTTTAACTTACCATTCAATACCTAAAATCTGTTTCAGCAAATCTTCTTCCGAACTGGCCTCAATCTCCACAATCTTACCCTGGGCAGCCTCAGCCTGTTTCTGTTTCTTTTCCTCTTCCTTGTTTTTCTCCGCCTCTTTGGCGGCTTTTTCTTTTTCCTCCGCCTTCTTATCCTTGGCCTCTTCCAACCGTTCCTGCTGTTCAGCCGTCATTTTTTCCAACTGGGCAAAGAGTTTCATATTGCCATCATCGTCAAAGGAAATGGCTATCTGCTTGAAATGCACGCCTTCTCCCAGCTGACCGCTTTCTTCCAGCCGTTTGGTCATGCCAATCGCGGACTCCACTTGCCCCATGACCTTATCTGCGTATTCCTCATCACCAGCCATTTTCTCCAGTTCTTCTTTGGTAAAGACTACAGAAATCTGCTTGCTGCCCTTGTCCATGTAATTCTTCATGTCGTCCTGATTTTCCGCCACAAAGAAATCATAGTCACCATACTTATCCTGAAGTTTAGCCAGTAAATCCTGCGCCTTGGGCGACAGCTGCGGCCCTCCGGCCTTCTGCTGGCCGGCCAAAGCCAGCCCGTCCGCTGAAATATCCACCTTAGCGTCCGCGGCATACTGGGCAAAGGGCTCCTGAGCCTTCTCCTGCTTCCCTGCCCCTTTCTTGCCAATCTGCCCCATATTTTGATAAAACGAGGCGGCAAAATTGGTGCTGATGTTGTTTGACATGACAATCTCCTCCTGTGATACAAACGAAATCCTTTTCAAGGCAAATCTGCCCCAATGGCACAATCGCCTATTATCAGTATAGCATATATTTTCAGATATTTACAGATGCAAAATATGTATACTTTCTGCATCTCAACATAAGACGGAGTGGAGGGGGCAATAACTTTCGTCCGCTGAGACGCTTCGCGCCAAACGCTCCCGAAAGCCATTGCCCCCTCCCCTCCTCATTATTGCCAGTCACGGGTACATCCTAAGCCCGGTGTCTGATGATGTTTTTCCGCAGCGTTTGACGCTTGCGTCTAAGTGAAGGAAAAATATTATCAGCCTCCGGGCGTCCTTAAAACCACTATGTAACTATATGCCCTTGCGTCGCCGCGCCTGAGCAATCAAATCCTCGGCCTGCTGAAAAGCCCCGGGCAAATACGCCTCTTCCCATTCCCGGCCACTCTTCTCAGCCTTCTTTATGGCCTCCCAATCCACAGACTCCACCGGCGCTCCGGCAAACACATGCGGATGACGCCTCTCCATCTTGTCGCTGGCCGCCTTGGCCACATCAGCCAGATTAAAAAGTCCTGCCTCTTCTGCCAGCCGGGCATGAAAGACGACCTGCAACAGCAGGTCGCCCAATTCTTCTTTGAGATTTTCGGCTTTACCGGTGGCCTGCAGAATATCAATCCCGGCCAAAACCTCGGCAGCCTCCTCAATACAAGCCGGTTTCAGGCTTTCATGCGTCTGCTCCCTGTCCCAGGGGCAGCCTTGCTCAGAACGCAGGACTTCGACGATTTTCTGTAACCGCTGAAGCTCATTCTGTTTCATTTCAGCGTCACCAGTTCATATTCTCTGGTACCCATACCGATTTTTTCCGCATGTTCCAGCGTTTCTTTCCAATGCACGTTGGGATTATTATCCATGAACACATCATGGTGATGGTGCCAATCAGCCTGTGCTAAATGGTCGCCCAGCTGGCTGTCACGCACCGGCGCGGCCTTCTGGCAGGCATCAGCACTGGCCTGGTCAACAGCCACCGGGTCAAAGGACGCAAACATACCGATATTCGGCAGAATGGGGGCATCGTTTTCCCCGTGGCAGTCGCAGTTCGGTGAAATATCCATGGCCAGGTTGATATGGAAACACGGTCTGTCCTGCACAACAGCCTGCGTATACTCTGCCATTTTTTTGTCCAGCAGATCCCCGGCATCCCACTGCTCATTATGGATAGCCGAAAAACCACACGCACCGATACAACGGCCGCAGCCCTTGCACTTTTCCGGATTGATATAAGCCTTGCCCGTGTCAAAGCTGATAGCGTCGGAACCGCATTCCTTGGCACATTTATGACAGTTGCGGCAAAGCTCCTGATTCACCACGCACTTGCCGGAAGAATGCTGCTCCATCTTGCCGGCCCGGCTGCCGCAGCCCATACCCAGGTTTTTAATCGAACCGCCAAAGCCTGTCATTTCATGCCCCTTGAAATGTGCCAGACTGATGACAATATCAGCGTCCATAATGGCCCGGCCAATTTTAGCCTTCTTCACATACTCGCCATTTTTCACCGGCACTTCCACATCGTCAGTCCCCTTGAGACCGTCACCGATGATAATCTGACAGCCCGTGGTCAGCGGATTAAAGCCGTGCATATTGGCAATATCCATATGTTCCAGCGCATGTTTGCGGCTGCCAGGATACAAGGTGTTGCAGTCCGTCAAAAAAGGCAGGCCGCCCTGCTCTTTAACCAAATCGGCTACGACCTTAGCATACTGGGGACGCAGAAAAGCTAAATTTCCCATTTCGCCAAAATGCATTTTTATGGCCACAAACTTGCCTTCCATGTCAATATTTTTTATGCCGGCAGCGATACAGAGCCGTCTGAGTTTTTCCAGCCAGCTGGTACCGACCTGCGTGCGAAAACTTGTAAAATAGACCTTTGCCTTCTCCATTTTTTCCTCCTGTTACATAATATAATACACATAATATCATGAAAATAACCACCAGCGGCTTTCTCGTCACCTGCTGATGGTTACTTTCTCTAGTTGCTGTCTGCAAATTCATGTCCCCCATGGGATCTATTCACCCTGTCCCATCGGAATCTCCTCCTTACATGAAATTGCATGTCGGCAGCGTAGGAAAGGCTGAACTTCTTTCCTTTGCTTATTTTTATTATAGCGAAACGGCGTTTGCCTGTCAATCATTTTTCAGAATCTTTATTTTGTTCTGTGTTAGTTTTTTTATCTCCTGCCAAAATCCGCTGCCGGTCTTCTGCACCTTTTACATACAGATAGCCCACCGCCTCCAGGGGCGTCAAATCACGCGTCGTGGTGCTTTGTGACTGCATGTGCAGCAGATTGCCGTCCACATCGTAAATTTCTTCCTCCAAGGTCAGACGGAAATTGTATTGCTCATCACGAATCCGTTTGCCGGTAAACTTTTCGAGTAAAACATGGGAACAGCCTGCCGCCCTGGCCTTAGCCAGCACTTTGCCAAACTCCTTGTCCTGCGTTCCCTTAACCTGCGGCGAACAGGTTATCGACAATAAATCCCCCACAACCTGTTCCATATATTTCCGGTCACGTTTTATATCCCCGGACAGTTTGAACTCCGGCTGCGGTACATAAACAGGTACAGACAGTTCCACACGCGGAGCCCCGGCCAGGATAGATTTATCATCTTCCCGTCCTGCGTCCACATAATGACGATAGGCCTCGTCCAAATATACGGCCATACCATGGGGGAATCGCTCGGACAACTTGCTGCGCCATTCCACACGCTGACCAAACTGCACAAAACCACCGGTCAGCGACTGCAGCACCTTGTTAACGGGGTCACCGGCCATAGTCACCCTGGTCAGCTGAAAATTATGCTCATAGTGCCGGGCAAAGGATTCATTGCCCACAGCCGGCGCTCCAAAAGTAATAACCTCCAGCTGCTCCGGCGCTACCCCTAAGTCCGAAAGTCTGGCTGCCGCCAGCGTAGCCGCTGCCCCCCCTAAGCTATGCCCGGTAATGTATAGCTTGCGTGACGGGTCTTTTTTTAACTCCACAGCGATATATTCGCCAAAAGTCATGCCCGTATCCGGCATAACTTGGGAAAACAGGGCCGTCTGTACGTAATCATTAAATCCCTGATGAACCAGGGGATTAGCCCCGGATTTATTTTCGAGATCAGCGGCAGCCCTGGCGAACTCAGCTGGCGTACTGCCGGCAAACGGCACACGGGTAAGCCGTAAATCCAGCCGGGCGTCCTTCATGGTTTCCGTTCCCGGAAAAGCCAGGAAATACACCTTATCTGCAGCTGTCGGTTGAACATTAAATAAATATAACCTGCCCTCCGCAGCAGAATTATCCACATGTTCTGACAGCACCTGCCAGCCCCGGCCGGTCAGCCATTGTCTGGTCAGCATATTTAAATCACCGCCATATACGGCATTGGCAATCATCGCCGAAGTCCACACGAGCTCATTGGACTCAATAACCATAGCCCGCACATTATGAACCGGACAACACATAAAAACTGTCATTATCAGTATTAACACTAGCCTAACCATCATAGCCGCCTCCTGATAACTGCGCATATATACAACAAAAGCTCAGACAATACCTTTCGGTTAAACCTGTCTGAGCTTACCATGCAAATGGTGCGGTCGATGGGACTTGAACCCATACGTCTTGTGAACACTACCCCCTCAAAGTAGCGCGTCTGCCAATTCCGCCACGACCGCGAATATGGTGCGGACGAGAGGACTTGAACCTCCACGATGTCACCACCACTAGTACCTGAAACTAGCGCGTCTGCCGATTCCGCCACGTCCGCTTATTAAATTGTATCCGATGTAATCACCGAATCAACAAAAAATATTATAGAGTAATTTTAGCTGTCTGTCAATGCCTTTTTAAAGAAAAAATCAATCTTCCACAAAAATTATTTGCCCATTAGCCATAAATAAAAAAACTTGTTCTATGAGATTAGATCATAGAACAAGTTGTATGTTCAAAAATAAAAATGGTGCGGTCGATGGGACTTGAACCCATACGTCTTGTGAACACTACCCCCTCAAAGTAGCGCGTCTGCCAATTCCGCCACGACCGCGAATATATCACCTAAAAGGTTTTAAACATAAAAATGGTGCGGACGAGAGGACTTGAACCTCCACGATGTCACCACCACTAGTACCTGAAACTAGCGCGTCTGCCGATTCCGCCACGTCCGC
>NZ_CAJODG010000022.1 GCF_905233635.1 Selenomonas sp. AE3005
CTACAAAGTTCCAAACGAAGTTTATTATGGAGCTTTTGCCAATATTGCATGACGCGCTTAAAAATTTTCAAGGTGGTCTTGACTAGGGGACCATTATAAGTATAGCTTTTACGTGGCGTTAAAGTACAGGATATTTTGCCACAATATAGATAGAGAGAATTAAAGAGAAGGGAGGGCAGGCTATGTATATGGAGTATAACCCTAACCCCTATCACAAACGGGTTGATGATTGCGTGGTACGGGCCATTACAAAGATTTTGGGCAAGAATTGGAATACTGTCTATGCAGGGATAGTAGCTCAGGGATTCTTGTCTAAAAATATGCCTTCTTCTAATGCAGTGTGGGGAGAATATTTACGGCGCAAGGGATTTAGACGGCACGTTATACCGAATTCCTGCCCAGAATGTTACACAGTTACAGATTTTTGCCGTGATAATCCGAAAGGTAAATACCTGCTTGCCACTGGTTCTCATGTAATTGCCGTTGCGGATGGAGACTACTACGACACATGGGATTCTGGCGATGAAGTACCTATCTATTATTTTGAGAGGGATGATTAAATGGCAATGAATATGTGGGGTAATAACGGTTATACTGGCAATCAGCCACAACAGCCAACACCGCCAAACTCAATGATTACCTTTATTAACGATGACTCAATAGCAGCTAATTATCCGGTGGCACCAGGTACAACAGTTGCACTCATCAATGCGAATGACCCTAACGATGGCAAGATGTTCATAAAAAGCACCGAACCTAACGGCCTGCCTAACCCTATGCGTATATTCGCCTTACAGGAGATAACACCGCAGAAACAGAATCCAGACTCTGTTTCACGGCAGGAGTTCGACGCGCTAACTAAGCAGCTGCAAAGTATGCAACAACTGTTAATTAACCTGCAACAGCCACAAGAGGCACCAACCAAGGGAGGTAAGTCAAAATGAACAATCCTATGCAGATAATGCAACAGTTTCAGAACTGGAAACAAGGCTTTGAACGTAGCAACCCCGGTGTTAATCCGCAGGAGTATGTACAAAAGCTGATGAATGAAGGGAAAATTAGTCAGCAACAGTTTGAACAGGCTCGTAATTTTGCCGGCATGTTGGGAATGAGACTTTAGTTATCAACTCTCGCGAGGTTGAAGATATATTCTATAACATTAGAAAGGGTGACAATTATGGCTTTCAATGAAAATGGACTGTCTGCTGCTGATATGGCCGCAGTATTGCGTGGCAACGGCAACGGCTGGGGCAACGATGGCGGCGGCTATGGCGGCTGGTGGATTATTCTTTTCTTCCTTGTCTGCATGATGGGCGGCTGGGGTAACAACGGCTGGGGCAATAATGGCAACGGTGGCGGTGCTATGCCTTATATCGGCGCAACGGCAGATATGCAGCGTGGATTTGACCAACAGTCCACGACAAATGCCTTGAATAACCTTTCCGCACAGGTCGGTAATGGCTTTGCGGATGCAGCGGTTGCTCGTTGTGCAGGTGATGCCAACATTACGGCGGCAGTGACGAATAGTCAGTTCGGCGTGACAAACGCCGTAAACAGTGCAAAAGATGTTCTTGCAAACGGTATGAATCAGCTGGCTATGAGCTTGCAGAATTGTTGCTGCGAAAACCGCGCAGGTTTGGCCGACTTGAAGTATACGGTGGCCACCGAAAACTGCGCTGACCGTCAGGCTCTCAATGATGGGTTGCGTGACCTGATGGCACAGAATACGGCGAACACCAACGCTATTGTTCAGAGTCAGAACAGCGGTTTCCAGAGCGTACTGGATAAGTTGTGCCAGCTCGAACTTGATAACGTGAAGCGCGAAAATGACCAGCTCCGTACTCAGTTGAACATGGCGAACTTGGCAGCAAGTCAGACGGCGCAGACGGCACAGATTTTGCAGGGTCAGAACGCACAGGCACAGTACATCATGGAATCCTGCTGCCCGAAAGCTAAACCTGCCTATGTAGTGCCTAATCCTTGCGGTTGCGGTGGTTTTGGCACTTGCGGTGCTTGATGGGAGGTGTTTCCCATGGGAGCAGAATACACAGCAGTAGAACGGCAGATTATTCAGCCTAACGGTTTCGCTATTTTCACGGCGGCACCTGTACCGTGCACTAAAGGTTTTGTAGTTCCACGCCTTGGCTCCGGTATTTTCCAGTTGTCTGGGCTTGGTGTACCGCGTATGGGTGGTTGTTGCTGCAATCGCAAAGTCATGGGCGTTAACTATGATGTAGACTTTGGAGCAAATATAGCCGTGCCGGAAGGCGAAACAGTCGGGGAAATCTCTGTAGGGATTACTCTTGGCGGTACGGCTATCCCGTCCAGCATTATGACGGTCACTCCGGCAGCGGTTGAACAGTTCAGTAATATCTCACGAGATATTACTGCTCAGGTTGTAGCTGGATGCTGCCAGACGGTAGCAATTCAGAACTTGAGCACTATACCTATTGCGATGATTGACGCTAGTATCAATTTTGACCGTGAAGGCGTTTCCGCGTTGGGGGTGATATAAATGGATATGAAAACTATGGAAAAACTGGAGGACGGCTTTTGCAAAGTGCTGCATGATAACGCTGAACGCGGTTTCGCCTCGGCATCTTCTGTAGAGTTGGCAAAGACGGCTCTTAGCGGCCTTGTCAAGCTGAAAATGTTAGAGGAAATGGAGAACTACAGCGAAGGTGGCATGTCCGGCCGTTATTATTATGATGATGACCGTGGCATGTCCGGCAGACATAGCTATCGCCGTAGGGATTCTATGGGGCGTTATGCTGACGGTGGCAACATGTCATATCGTCGTATGTACGATGATGGCATGTCTGGCCACGACATGCGCGAACAGTTAGAGCGCATGATGGATGAAGCTGACTCTGACAGAGAACGTCAGGCACTACGTGCAGCAATGTCAAAATTGTGATGCCATAAATTGATATAACAAAAAACCACGACGTAAAAGCCGTGGTTTTTTTGTCTGCATTTTGTCTGCATTTGTCTGCAAAATGTCTGCATTAGCATATAGAACGGTAAGTTACAGTTAGTTACAGTATTTGCACAGTTCCTTTAATAACTAAGGGCTGACGGTAGTTGCTAAGTAATTCTAAACTATTGTATGCTATAACTTCCGATAAGTATAAATTATCGGAAGTTATGGGTATAGCTTATAACAAGAAGAATCCACGGCGTTATTGTCGTGGATTCTTCTTGTTATATAATTTATTTTTGAACCGATGTTCTCAAACCGCCAGCCAATATACTTGTTACCAGTTGATTCAAACTTACGCCTTCATTTTTTGCACTTAATGCTAAAGCTCTGTGTAAACTCTTAGGAATTCGCAAATTAAATCTGCCGCTATATTCATCATCACTTTGCGGTTCCGGAATAGCAATACCATCTTCTAAAGCTGCTAATAGCCAGTTTTCCTTTGCGTCCTCTAACATTGAAAGGATTTCTTCTTTTGTCTCGGCTTGTGTGATACAACCTTTTAAATCAGTTATATAACCTACATAGCCTCCTTCTTTAGCGGCAACAATAACTTCCTGATAAGGAAGTGACATATAATACTGTAGATCTTTCTTCATTATTACCCCTCCTGTGATTCATCCCATAAATCCATTACAGTCTTTACATAAGCCTCTTTTACATAAGGTGCTTTACGTGGTACGGTCAACGGCATGCGGCCATTCTTTCTATAGGTATAATGACTTGAACCACCGCGAGGTTGGCTTGCTGTATAGCCCAGACTGCGGAGTACTTTATCAATTTCATCAAATGTAACAGTCTTAGGGTTATTGCGTATTTTCTGCAATAATTTTTCCCATTTACTCAACTAACTCACCTCAGTTTTATAGTACCATATTTAGTACTATATGGCAATATAAAACAGGCGCAACCTGTTTTGGTCACGCCTGATAAAATGTTAAATTTTACAGCAGTACTTTATGGCTGAGGTTTACACGGCCCTTGTCGTCGATTTCCACGACTTTGACTTCGAGCTGGTCACCAACTTTGACTACGTCCTCCACGTTTTCTACGCGGCGGTTAGCCAGCTGAGAAATGTGGCACAGACCTTCTTTGCCCGGCAGCACTTCGACAAAGGCGCCGAACTTCATAAGTCTGGTTACTGTACCCGTATATACCTGGCCTACTTCGACTTCACGGACGATATCTTCAATCATCTGACGAGCTTTCTTCATGCCTTCTGCATCATTGGAGAAAATGAAGATATTGCCATCTTCATGAATATCAATCTGTACACCAGTAGCGTCGATGATACCCTTAACCACTTTACCGCCGGTACCGATGACTTCACGAATCTTGTCCACCTTAATCGTGATGGTTTCCACTCGCGGTGCATACGGTGACAGGTCAGCAGCCGGTTTGTCAATGCATTCCAGCATTTTGCCGAGGATAAAGGCACGGCCGCGTTTAGCCTGCTGGAGTGCCGAGGACAGAATATTGCGGTCGATACCGGCAACTTTGATATCCATCTGTATAGCCGTTACACCGTTTTCCGTACCAGCAACTTTGAAGTCCATATCACCAAGAGCGTCTTCCATGCCCTGGATATCGGTCAGAATGGTATAAGCGTCCCCTTCTTTGACGAGGCCCATGGCTACGCCGGAAACCGGGCGTTTGATAGGCACGCCGGCCTGCATCAGGGACAGGGTGCTGCCACAGACAGAACCCATGGAGCTGGAACCGTTGGATTCCAGAATTTCCGACACGAGGCGGATAGTATACGGGAATTCTTCCGTGGAAGGAATAACCGGCACCAGCGCGCGTTCCGCCAAAGCACCATGACCGATTTCACGGCGTCCCGGGCTGCGGATAGGTTTAGCCTCACCGACGGAGTAGCCAGGGAAATTATAATGATGAATATAATGTTTTGTTGTTTCGGGGCCAAGGCCGTCGATAACCTGTTCATCACTCAGCGGGCCAAGGGTAGTTACAGTCATAACCTGCGTCTGGCCACGGGTAAAGAGTCCGGAACCATGTGCGCGGGGCAGCAGGCCGACTTCGCAGCTGACCGGGCGCACTTCTTCAAGGGCACGGCCGTCCGGGCGAATCTTTTCATGAGTAATCATGTGACGCACGATTTCTTTTTCCAAATCATGCAGCGCCATGGCAATTTCCTTATCCATTTCCGGATAATCTACGAGGAAGTGTTCCATGGTGTCAGCATTGATATCAGCGATATGGGCATCGCGGTCCAGCTTGTCCGGGTTGCGGGTAGCGGCGTCCAATCTGTCCTTGGCATATTCGCGAATAGCCTGTTCCAGTTCTTCCGGCACGGTAAAGAGTTTCGTAATACGCTTTTCCTTGCCACAAGCCTGCTGAATTTCTTCCTGGAAAGCTACAATGCGTTTGATTTCCTGATGGCCGTACAGAATGG
The DNA here is from genome assembly GCF_905233635.1 of Selenomonas sp. AE3005. GTDB lineage: Bacteria > Bacillota > Negativicutes > Selenomonadales > Selenomonadaceae > Selenomonas_A. The sequence goes on from NZ_CAJODG010000022.1 coordinate 5,394, forward strand.
CATCGAGAATAACGTCTTCCGGCAGTTCGTTAGCACCGGCCTCTACCATCATCACGGCGTCTTTAGAACCGGCAACGGTGAGGTTCAGCGTGGAAACTTTGCGCTGCTCTTCCGTGGGGTTGATAACGAATTCATCGTTTACACGGCCGACACGAACACCGGCAATTGGGCCCATGAAGGGAATGTCAGACACGCACAAAGCAGCTGACGCACCAATCATGGCTGCCAGTTCCGGAGCGTTATCCTGCTCCACTGACATAACCGTAGCTACTACCTGCACATCGTTGCGGTAGCCTTTCGGAAACAGCGGACGGATAGGACGGTCAATCAGACGGGCACAGAGAATGGCGTCGCTGGACGGACGGCCTTCTCTTTTTATAAAACCACCGGGAATTTTGCCGGCAGCATACATTTTTTCTTCGTAATCAACAGTCAGCGGGAAAAAATCCACGCCTTCCCGGGGTTCAGCTGACGCTGTGGCTGTAACCAGAACCACCGTATCACCATAACGGACAAAGACAGCGCCGTTAGCCTGTTTAGCCAGTTTGCCGTGTTCAATGGTCAGCTTACGGCCGCCCAGTTCCATTTCAAAACTCTGCATATATTTGCCTCCCTATAAACTTCTTACGAAGCTAAGTATTCGACATATTTTATATTTATCCTTTATACAGGATGATATACAACAAAAAAGCGGGAAAGATCCCGCTTTTTTCTCCAGAAATCGCTTATTAGCCAATCGTAGCGCGGATGCCGAGCTTAGCGATGATGGAACGATAACGCTCGATGTCCGTCTTGTAGAGGTAGCTGAGGAGACGGCGGCGATGACCAACCATCTTCAGCAGGCCACGACGGGAATGATGGTCCTTCTTGTGCTCCTTCAGATGATCAGTGAGATACTGAATGCGAGCAGTCAGTACAGCAATCTGTACTTCCGGGGAACCCGTGTCACCTTCGTGAACGGCATACTTCTTCATGATTTCCTGTTTTGCTTCCTGAGTCAGCATTGTAAAACTCCTCCTATAAATTGAAAATGTCCTGCAGCTAAGATAACGTCGGAGTACCTCGCAATCTGAGCTGTGGATTGTGTGAAAACACTTATGTAAGTATAGCACAGCAGCTGATACCTGTAAAGAAAAATTTACTTAATAGCGCATTCCATAAAGACGCGGTCATCGCTGCGGATTTCACCGGACAGGTGCTGATATTCTATGCGCTGCGTCATGTTAGGAATAATCTCATAGCCAAGTTTCTTATGCGCTGCCAGGGAGGCCTCATTGATAGTTTTGGTACGGCTTAAAATCTTAGGCACGTCAATTTTCTTGCGTAATTCTGACTCCATGTCTGAAAAAATCTGATGTTTGCGGTAAGCCTTGCCAACACCAACTTCTTCTATGAACCAGTAATCATTGATAGCAAGGCCGTTTTCTGCCGCAATAGCAGCTACGGTCTCATTCTTAGCCAGGGGTACGGCGGCTAAAAAGCCGGCACAGCGGTATATCTCCTGGTCAAGGCAGAAAATTATAAGCCCTTTATCAGCATAATTTTTAAAGAGTTTTTCTACCTCTTCTGCCGTAAAATACTCTTCGTATGGCGGTTCGGAAAAACACTCCAAATATGTTTCGAACAGCTGGGTTTTAGCAAACAACTCTGCCATGGAAACCGGGTTATCGACGGTAATAAATTCTAAATTATTTATCATCATAAACTCCTGTAGAATCACAAACCAGCGCGGCGTAGTCCTTAATGAATTCGACAAACTGGACATCAACATCAGAAAAAGCCTTTTCCCTGCCCCAGTTGAGCGTAATCTGTACGTCCTGCAGCGGTTTTAACTGACGGCGGACAAAGTTTTTCTCTGCCCGGGTGACAAAATTGGGCAGGATAGATACCCCCATGCCGTTAGCAACGAGCTGCTTTATGGTCTTTATCTGGGACGTACACAGCATGATGTTGGGGACAAAACCTGCGTCATTGCAGCGCCGGGATACTTCCTGATACTGGAAGGTGCGTGGCTGCTGCATAATGAACTTCTCATCTTTGAGGTCATTAAAACTAACGATTTTCTGACTTGTCAACGGATGTGACGACGGCAGGCAGACGCTCATGGAATCACGCATGATGATAAAATTATCTTCCGCGGCAGAGCTTACTGCGCCCAGCACAATGCCAAAATCCAGTTCGCCCAAGGTCAGTTTATGGCGGACTTCCTCTGAGTCGCTATACTCATGGACATCGAGATTGATATTGGGGAAAGACTGCTGAAATTTGGTAAATAGGTCTGGAAAAAGATAGGCCTCTACCATGGGGGGCAGGCCAAACTTTATCGTCCCCTGGTAATCACTGCGGTAACGCTGCATATCTTTCAGCGCCACGCCCATATCCCCCATTATTTTCTGGGCATGCAGTAAAAATGCCTGACCGGCCTCCGTGAGATTTACTTTCTTCTGACTGCGGTCAATGAGCGTCAGGCCCAATTCGGCCTCAAGTGCTTTGATGGCCTTGGTTACTGAGGGCTGTGATACATGCAGCGATTCAGCGGTACGCGTAAAGTTTTTCCAATGACTAATGGCACAAAAATACTCCAACTGTCTAAATTCCATAAAAAGGCTCCCCACACATTTATATAAGTAACATTCAGTCTATGTATGTTCCGCTATTTTTCTATCTATGCGAAACTCTTATCTATTCCCTAATATACATTATACTATAACTGAAAGTTTTTGTGGTGAGTTTTTAAATAAATCCCCTGAATGTCCACGACAGACACTCAGGGGTTAATTTAAAATATTATTTTACCACGGCGCCAGTGCTGGCAGATGTGGTCATACGGGCATAGCGGGCCAGATAACCGTGATTGATTTTCGGTTCGGGCTGCTGCCAGTTCTGACGACGGCGTGCCAGTTCTTCATCGCTGACGGAAAGTTCCAGTTTGCGGTTCGGAATATCAATGATGATTTCATCACCATCTTCAATCAGGGCAATGGGACCGCCCTCCATGGCCTCGGGCGATACATGGCCTACGCAGGCACCCTGGCTGGCACCGCTGAAACGGCCATCGGTGATAAGACCGACTTTGAGACCGCGTCCCGTGATAACAGCTGTAGGATTGAGCATTTCCTGCATGCCGGGGCCGCCTTTGGGGCCTTCATAACGAATTACCACCACATCACCATCGTGGATTTCACCGGCCATAATGGCATCACAGGCAGCCGTTTCCGAGTCATAGCATTTGGCTTTACCCTTATAAGTCAGCATATCCTCAGCTACAGCGGAGGCTTTTACTACAGCGTAGTCAGGCGCCAGATTGCCTTTGAGGATAGCAATGCCGCCCTCGTTGCGATACGGTGCGTCCACAGAGTGGATAACCGTGTTATCTTCAACAGGCGTGTTTTTAATTCTATCGCCAAGGGTTCCCGTAACGGTCAGTGCGTCAAGATGGAGCAGGTTTTTCTTGGACAGTTCGTTCATTACAGCGGAAATGCCTCCGGCCTCATTGAGGTCTACCATATGGTGCTTGCCGGCAGGGCTCAGTTTCGCGATATAAGGCGTACGGCGGGAAATCTCGTCAAAGAGCGGTGCCGGAATCTCAATGCCTACCTCATGGGCGATAGCCGTCAGATGCAGTACCGTATTTGAAGAACCGCCAATGGCCATATCTACGGAAATGGCGTTTTCAAAAGCCTCTTTCGTCATGATATCACGCGGACGGATATTCTGTTTTAAAAGCTCCATAACTACTGCCCCGGCACGCTTGGCGAGCAGACGGCGGCCGCCGGTATAAGCGGCAGGAATTGTACCATTCCCCGGCAGAGCCATCCCCAGCACTTCTGTCAGGGAGTTCATCGTATTGGCGGTAAAGAGACCGGCGCAGGAGCCACAGCCTGGGCAGCATTTAGCCTCCAAATCGGCCATTTCTTCAGCGCTGATATCGCCGGCGGCAAATTTACCGGCAGCCTCGAAGGCCTGGCTGACGCTGACATCATGTCCCTTGTAACGGCCGGGCAGCATGGGGCCGCCGGATACTACAACGGCAGGAATATTCAGCCGGGCTGCAGCCATCAGCATGCCAGGAACGACTTTATCACAGTTTGGAATGAGCACCAGGGCATCAAAGCCGGAGGCCATGGTCACAGCCTCAATGGAATCGGCAATGAGTTCACGGCTGGCCAGCGAGTATTTCATTCCCGTATGGCCCATGGCAATACCGTCACAGACACCGATAGCCGGAAATTCAATCGGCGTACCGCCGGCAGCGGCTACACCAAGTTTGGCAGCCTCAGCGATTTCCCGCAGGTGAATATGACCGGGAATTATTTCATTGAAGGAATTGCAAATACCGACCAGCGGCTTATGCAAATCTTCCGGGCCAAAGCCATTGGCATGAAACAACGAACGATGGGCGCAGCGGGTGGCACCCTTTTTTACATTATCACTCAGCATATTTACACTCTCCTAAGTTTTGGGATACAAAGCTGTTTACAAGTTTACAACATTACAACTTAAAATTCAATACCCTGCTGGGCTTTAATACCTTTTTGATACGGATGTTTTATTTCTTTCATTTCCGTTACCAGGTCAGCACGCTCGATAAGGCTGTCGCAGGCATCACGCCCCGTCAGTACCAGGTGCAGTTCAGCCGGACGTAAATCCAGCAGCTCCTGCATATCCTGCTCGGTAATAAGCTCATATTTTACGGCATAGTTTATTTCATCGAGAATGATTAAATCCCATTTGCCATTTCGGATTTCTTCCTTAGCACGCTGCAAGGTTTCCTGCGCTGCGGCTTTATGTTCCTCCTGTGTCGTCGGCCCTTTATTGGTAAAGCCCAGGCCGCCCTGGTCAATTTCGATACGGTCATCAATGTTTTTCAGGGTTTCAATAGTCTTTAATTCTCCATAAGTGCAGCCACCCTTGATAAACTGCAAAATGAGCACACGGAAACCATCGCCCCAGGCTCTTATCGCCAGCCCAAGGGCAGCTGTGGTCTTACCTTTGCCGTTGCCCGTATGTACTATTACTAAACCATGCTTTTTCATTCCACATCACCTCAAAAATATGCTATACTTATTATAATTACGTTAAAATGTATAAAAATCCTGTCAATGTTGGTGTTATTTTATGAAGAAATTTTTGATATTTTTACTTATAACTTTGGGATTTACGGTTTTATCGGCTTTTATGGCAGAAAAAACCGACGTAATGGGGCTGCGTTCCATGACGCTGCAGACTTCCTTTGATGAACATGACGGACACATGGTCTTGTCATGGACACCGCTGCCCTATCCCTGTTTTTATAAAGTGGAAACCTACTCCCCCACTACAGGACTGGTGGAAGGGGAGCCGGCGCAGCATTTTTGGGGCAGTGGTATAACCATGAAAGCCTCTTATGATGTACCAGCCGGAGCTATCCCCATGAATTACCGGGTTACGGCCTACGGCATGTTTGGCCCGCTCACGGAACCTTCCGAGCCCATTTTAAACCCGCTGCACACACAGGAAAAACTAAGTCCTGTAACTATTTATCACTATGGACAGAACAATCCGGCCAGCCTTATGCCCTTCCTTGTCTGGCACAGCGTTCCCAATGCCGTCTGCTATGAGGTGGAACTCTTAAGCGGCAAACCGGCACAGGAAGGCGGCGTCCTGCCGGATAAGGCTAATCACCTGGACAGTACACAACAGATTTTCACCAACGGCTGGCAGGCTGATTTAAAGAAGTATGCCAATCGCAAATTCATTTACTGGCGTGTCCGGGCGCTGGATATTCACCACCAGCCCATAGGTGAATTTTCGCCGGCTGAAGAACTGCATATTGATGCCAGCCTGCCCCAGCCCAATCATCCTTTGCTCAATGAGTACGACCAAATGCCGGGCTTTACCATGCCGATATATCCTGTTTACCAGTGGATTCCCCTGCATAATGCCGCCCGTTATGAAGTAGAGCTGATGGTCAAACCGCCTGCTGAAGAAAACAACGGCTTGGCAACGCCTGACGCGGCCTGGCGCAAAGTTGTGGACTCATCTGCCGCCTGCTATGACGAATATCCCCGGCCTTATGCCGGAGATTATTACTGGCGTGTCCGGGGACTTGATAAGGCCGGCAATCCCATTGGTGTCTGGTCTGACACGGCGCACTTCATTGTCAAGCAGCAACCGGAGCGTGTTCCCGTAGCAGTACTGGGTGACAGTATCACCCACGGCGGCGGCGCTGTCTCCAATTCTCCGGCAGCTTTGGAATACAGCTACACGACATATTTTGACTTTCCGTGTCTGAATCTGGGGCGTAGCGGTGACACTTCCACGATGACCATGCAGCGTTTCGAACAGGATGTGCTGCCCTTTAAGCCATTGAATCTCATTATTCTTACTGGCACCAACAGCCTCAGGGCACCGAATCTCAATCCGGAAACCATCATCAACGACCTTGAGGCTATCCGTCAGAAGTGTGAGGCCAACGATATCCGTCCCATCTTCCTGACGCTTATGCCCATCAATCCTGCCAATATTCAATTCGCTTTTCGTACCATCACAGACAAGCGCTGGCAGGAAAAGCTCCAACAGGTCAATGGCTGGGTACGCAATCAACCCTATTTTATCGACCTGGAACCGTACTTCTATGATTCCAGCCGTAAGGTCATGGATACGAAATTCTCCATCGACGGTCTCCATCCCGATATCATCGGCAAAATGCTGATGGGGGAAATCATCAATCAGCATAAAGACGTATTCCGCAAATAATATATTAAAAAGACTGGCAAAAAGTTCTGCCAGTCTTTTTAGTGTTCTTGTTTTTAGAAGTAAACGCCGCCACGAATCCAGAAGTGACCGCTGGCGTCCGTAGTGTCAGAAGTAGGACTTTCCGGCCCTAACCGCCATGCGTAATCGGTACGAATGAACCAATCCTCATAACGGGAGAAGATAAGGCCAATGCCGGCACCTTCCAAATGACGATATCTATCGCCATAATTGCTCATGCGGAGAATACCGCCATGGTCGAAATAGAAGGCCAGCTGCAGCTGTTTATCCTGTTCTTTAAGCGGAATCAAGTGACGCAGTTCTGCTCTGACGATATAACCGCTGTCACCGGAGGCCTCACTGGAAGGATAAGCACGGACGCCGTTGAACCCGCCCAGGCTCATATGCTCCGAGGAATCCAAATCCTGATATGCGTACTGGCCTCTGCCGGAAAGCAGCAGATACCAGCGCGGATTCAAGTCCTCACGACGCGTGATATAACCTTTGAGCTTGTAGTAGCCGCCCTTGGTAGAACCATCAGACAGCGAGGCATGGGAGTAACCTACATTACCGAACTTATTCTCAATGCGCCAGAAGGTGCTGCCGTAATGGTCGGTTTCATCACCATACAAGGACCAAATAAACGCATTACCATGCTTGTCATCAGAAACATCATTGAAAGCACGATATTCATCTTTCAAGGCGCTGTGTTCATAGCGAATCCCCGTATACAGATTATTTTTCTGGCTGCGGCGGATAGCATAGTCAAGCCCTACATTGAAAATACGGGCTGTACCTACGGCATCTAAATAATCAAATTCCTCACCCATGTTGTAACTCAGTACATTGTACCCCACAGATGCTTTTAAGCCATCCACAGCTACAGGAATCGAGTAATTAAAGCCATAGTTGTACAAATGTTTGCCGGTAACCAGACCGCCCACAGCGAAATGGTCACCTTCATGCGCCAGATTCAGGAAGTCATAGTCAACACCTAATTCATAATAACCGGTATGACGGTTACCGTAATTATCTATGGTTACAATTCCCTGTTTGCCCTTGTGCTTGTTGAGGTCAATTTCCACATGTACCGTGCCTGGCTCAGAACCCTGGGACAGTACAGCCTTGGCGTCAGCACCGGCTAAATCTGACAACAGCCAGATAGCACGCTGCAGCTTATCCTTGGTCAGGTATTCGCCCTGTTTCAGGCAGCGTACCTCACGCGCTACAGCCGAGTCATGAATAGTCGTATGGTTGCGGATAGTCAGCTTGTCAAACTTACCAACTTCCACAGCATACTCTACAATACCATTGGTGATTTTCTGCACCGGCAGGTATACGCGTACTGCCACGTAACCACGTTCACGGAAATACGCTGACAATTCATCAGCGCCTGCCTCCAGGTCACGGAAGGAGAGCAATTTTCCTTTGCGCTTATCGAGGACAGCCAGCAGTTTTTCTTCCGGGTAAATATCCTGTCCGGTCACCTTAAAGCCCTTGACCTCTACCTTGACTTCGTCCGGCAAATCAAGTTCCGGACGGGAATCAGGTACGGACACTTCAGCTTTGTCTTTCTTGTCCGCATCAAGTATGGTCTGACGTCTTTCATTGGCATCTTCAGCCAGCTGACCGGCGTTGATACCAGATGGCGGAGTTTCGACTGGTGCTGCATCTGCTGCCGTAAAGGACAGGCTCCCCATAGTTGTTGCCAGTAAAACAGCCTTGGTTAATTTATTTACTAACAATAGAAATACCTTCTTTCCCTATGTGTTTTAAATATTTGCTAATGTTTAATGCTTCTGTTTAATGCTTCGTTTATATCCGTAACGGTATTACTTAAGAAGTGACGTTACCTCGCTCTTGTTGTCGAAATGAATGTAAACACCATTCAAATCGTCAAGCGTGATACCCATTTCTTTAAAGGCTGCAAACAGGGCCTGTGACTCAACTTCCACGTTTTTAGTCACTTCACCTGCCAACAGAATGCTCTTACTAGCATTATCCGTCGGATAAATGTCAAAGGTAGAACCATTATAGGTCAGTTTGAATTTAGCTGTACCGGCCTGTGTAGTGAGTTCCTTATCATACTCTCTATACTGATTCTGCGGCTGGTCAGGTTCCGGCAGAACCTTAGCGGAGGGTTCCATCTTCACCTTATCAGGGTCAATGGAAACGTCATAGGTGCCATAGAACTTAACCTGATGCAATTCCTCACGGAAGAACGGCAGTTCAGCACTCTGTAAACCTAATACCCGGTCAGTGCCAGGTGCCGTACGAGGAGCTGTAGTGTAAGAGGCCGAACCGTCAACATTCGTGGTAGCATGCGGGTCAAGCTGCGGAGTTACATCACCGGGATTATCTGTATCTGATTTCGGCTGCGGCTGCGGATCTGGTTGTGGCTGTGGATCTGGCTCCGGAATTATAGCTTTAGTTACTGTAAGTGTTCCAGGATTAAACGCAGTCTTATAGCCGAAATCTTCCAGTCCCTCTTTGGCATTGGCAGTATTTTTCAGCTCAATACCATCCTTATATTCACCTTCGACATCAGGCGTAACACCATCTTTCAAGCCTGCTGCCACCTGGTCTAACTTATAATTGCTCTTAAGGGCATCAACATCGCCATCTTTGAAATTTGCTGTAAATCTGCCGTTCAACACACTACCATTAAGCATATAGCTTTCAGCATAATCCAATACAGGCATTTCCTCGTCAGCTGCTTTTGTTTTATCATTTGCCGTGTAAAGAACTTCCGGCGTAGCTTTGAAGATGAAACGGTTACGGGAATCATTATCCGCATTGTACTGGAATCCAGTCTTGCCCCAGCTCCAGACAGCAAATTCATTACTGTTCAAATTACCAAGGTCATCACTCGGATTATCAGAATAGATCTTCCAGGCACTGCCATCGCCAACCTGTATAGCTTGTTCTGGTACTGTTGCCCTAAAATAACGCATTGTTGTTACAGGAACGGTGTTTTTGTTGTAGAAATTACCCTGTGCAATTATTTCTACAGCCTTTGGATCATTTTGAGCTTCGGATTTTATTTTACCGTTAATAGTTACGTCATTATCTGCAACCATACTAATAGTCTTGCCAGCAGTAATTGCCCCTGTGCTTATATCATGATTTGGAGCTGCCGCTTTTGTAACAATAACACCGTCTTTCCGTGCATCATCGCCAGCAATAAGTTCTACCAAGCCACCAGTATTTGTAGCCCCGCTAATAGTGGTATTATTAGTAGATATGGTCTTTACATCATTATCAACATACACAGAACCCTTGAGGTTAATGTTGGCAGAAGAGGCTACAGTCAGATTGCTAAGTTTAGTATCATTGCCAATATCACCACCAATAGTAGTTTCACCAGCATTGATGTTTAAGGCAGTGTGCGTAAGGTCTGTTTCAACCACACCATACTTATATTTGTTGTGATTACTACAAACATCATCCCACTTGGCATAGAAAATGTCTTTAGCCTTTTCACTATCATGCGAAGTGTAATTAACACTTAATGCTGTTTGCGAGCCTTCACCACTTTCGCCTTTATCATCATTCGGTTCACCGGGCGCAAAGTTACTGTATATCTCATTACCATTTCCATCTATAGGTTTCTCTCCGTGATTATTTATCACCGCTTCCGAAATTTTGCCAGGCTCCTTATAGTCTGTTTCTTTTATATTTAGCCCTACTCTTTGAATAAAGAAGATTGTTCCTTTTTCATCTTCGTTACCATCAACCCAGGCCCAATAACGTACGGGGTTACCGTCAGCATCCTTGTACCAACCACCGTTAAAAGCAGTATTACTAGTACCTTTTTTGGCTTCTACAAGAATTTTCACTGTACCATCTGTATTATATTGTACTTCCGGTTTGCCATTATTTAAGATAACCGTACCATCGGCTTCAGCTTTTACGGCAACTACATGACCACCAACAAAAGCTTCGGACTTATTGTTAGTATCAGGTGGAATCGTTGCACTGATAACAGCATCCTCTAAGGCTCCCGTAATTACAGCTAAATACGATTTTGCTGTAGTGTTATTCCCCCAATATTTCTTTGCTACAGCATTAGCATTTCCCCAGGTTGTATTAGAACCATTATTCCAAAGGCTATATGCATTCGCTGAGTTGATTGTTCCATCAACAGAGACCGTGCCGCGTTTTATATTATTCTCATCAGTTTTATCTTCTGTATTCAGATCTACAGTATTACCAGTTGCCAGCAGTACTTCGTTTCCACCGAAAGAGATATTGCCACCTTTAGTACTTATGGTACGAGATAACTTTGTACCTTTTTTTATCAACTCACTTAATTCACTATTTTTTAAGCCGATATACGTACCATTATCGCCGGTTGTTTTAAAATCGCCACCGTTTGTAGCAATATCACTGCGGATAATTACAGCACCATCACTGCGGCTAGATTTCGTGCTTTCTTTATTATCACCATTCAGTTGTACATTCAGCTTTCCTGCCGTGCTCGTAATAGCAGCATCCACACTAATATTACGGCCAGCAGTAAGCGTAAGAGAAGTATCCTTTATCGTATCTGTTTCAGCACTCTTCTCTTTGGTTATTTCTTTACCAATCGTTATATCTGAGTAATAATTATCCTGTAACGGACTTGCTACAATATTTACATTTGTATCACGCAAGGTATTACTAAGGGACGAATTGCTGATTTTGGCATTATCTTTGCTCTCATCATTGATTATTGCATTCGTACTAAGAATATTGAACGTTCCAGCCTGAGCATTATTAGCACTGGCATGTGTTTGAGCCTCTTTTTCAACCTTTACCTTATCGCCAGCAAAATTTACATCTCCGAGCAGCATTATATTACCTTGCTCGTCTTTGTAGATTTTATTTGCTGGGGCAATCTGCTCAGTATTGACTGTATTCTGTAATAAATTCTGAGCATTTTTGGCTGTCATAACAACATAGCCATTATCAGCATTGATAATGCCACTGTCTATTATCTGTCCGTTCTTGCTTAGAGATGTAACAAGTACCCCAATCTTTTCATCATAGTCTAAGACCGTTTTTGATGCATTGTCGAGATTGGTTAATGTAACCTTTTCGCCGACAACAAGATTAACCTGTTTGCCAGTAATTGTGCCCTTATTTTCTATTTTCTTATGTGCTAATAACGCTACGACACCATCAGCTTTTATACCTTCAATATTAGCAGCAGTTTGTCTAAGCTCTATTTTTCCTCCGTCTGTTATACTGTTATTTTTCGTAAAGGTAAAGTCTTTATTAACATAATTACCATTAGCGTCTTTTTTCAGAAAACTGTCTCTATTTATATCCAAAGTTGAAGCCACTAAACTTCCAACCTGCACTTGAGCATGGTCACCAAAGGTAATACCATGCGGATTTACTATAAATACTGTACCACCAGTGCCATTAAGAATACCATCGATAGTAGATTTTCCAACATTCCCCGTTACGCGGTTTAAAACAGCCCAACCGGCTTCGCTACGATTAAAGTTTACTGTCTCGCCTTTTGCAATGTTAAAAGTTTTCCAGTCAATAGCTGCCCTTGGGGCAGTGATAGGAATATCCATGGTTTTCTTGTCATTTGATGTTGTTATTTCACCAACACCTGACTGGTTCGTTGGATTCTCTGGCAGTGCCATTGCAGTCGGCATCCACGCCGTGGCCATAATAGCTGCTGTCAGAGCCAACATTTGTTGTTTTCTGAACTTTGCAATCCTTTTCATCGAACCTCATACTCCTTTCTTATTCCTCTAATTTATCTCTAATAAAAGAGCCAAATTTAGTATAGCATATTTCGGGACATGTGACCATATTACAAACATAATTACTTGTAATAATTTTATAAATTATTCTAAAAAACAAATGACAAAAGTCACAATCGAAACAGTGACTTTTGTCATTTAACAAAGTTGAAAAAAGCAATTATTTTTTAGGGGGACTAACGACTAACGCCTCCGCATCGAGAACGATGTCATCATCAACCTCAGACACTTTGACCGGGCCGCTGCGTCCCTTTAAATCGTCAATTATTTTTTTGCCATTACTCTCTTTAGCGGCGAAAGGGTAACACCTCTTTCTTGCCATCAAAATGAGTATATACGCCGTCCAAATCATCAAGGGTTATGCCCATTTCCTTGAAAGCGGCAAAGAGCGCCTGCGACGAAACATCCACGTTTTTAGCCGCATCTCCAGCCATTAAAAGGGCTTTGCCCGAGTTGTCTATCGGATAGATATCAAAAGTAGAACCGTTGTACGTCAGCATGAACTTAGCTGCACCGGCCGGTGTTGTCAGTTCCTTTTCGTACTCGCGGTACTGATTCTTCGGCTGGTCTGGTTCAGGCAGAACCTTCGCCGTCGGCTCCATCTTGACCTTGTCCGGGTCAATGGAAACATCATAGGTACCATAGAGTTTTACCTGACCGCTTTCCTCACGGAAGAAAGGCAGTTCAGCACTCTGTAAACCCAAAACTCTGTCAGCACCAGGGCCAACGTTGCGTCCTGCCTCTGTATACGATGCCGAGCCATCGACATTAGTTGTTTCATGAGGGTCAAGTTGCGGCCGGTTATCTTCAGGACGCTCACTCGGTGGATCTGATGGATTTGGTGTGGGCTCCGGGGGTGGTGCTGGCTTATCTTTTACAAGGAGATTACTGTTTACAAATTTATTCTTATATCCTGCTGCAATTACTGTATTTTCACCAATATTGAATCCGATTGTATATTCCCCAGGATTTGCTTCCTTCGCATAACCTTCAGATACAGTGCTGATGGTATTCAGTTTAGCAGCAACATCCTCTCTTGCGAAGAATTTATCACTATAGCCATCAAGGAAATTATTAGTATACTTGTTTTCCAGCTCATTCTTAAATGTATAAGCAACCGGAGTCTTTAAAGTACCCCATTCTTTTTCTCCGCCATCCTCGGCAGTAAAGGTAAGTGTTGGGTTATACTTGAAGATATAACGATTACCCGCGGCAGCCGTGCTAGTGTTGCCATTCCAGCCCCATTCGGCAAAATTGTTGCTGTTCAAATCGCCCAATGTATCTGCGAACGGCGTATTAGAATATACCTTCCAATGACTGCCCTCACCAACTTTCAGTGCATTAGCACTATCCGGTACAGCGTTAATGAAATTATTCTGTGCCCGAATGTCGATGGCATTATCTACATTTGCGGCCTCAGCATTCAACGTGTCTTTAATAGTGATATCAGTGCCGTTGACGCTGATGGTGTTATCAACATTCACCAAACCTTTTAGGAGTACATTGCCTGCAGCATTTATATCTACAGACTTCAAGTTGGTGAGATTGCCAATTTCACCATTCATATTTACATCCTGGGCATTAACAATCAAGGAAGTTTTGCCCAGTTCTTCTTCAACCACATAATGTTTAACATTATCTTTAACGTCAGCGGTGTCATTCCACTGGGAATACAGAATCTCATTACCACCATTATGTGTATCATAGTTAACTGTCAATGCCATCTCCGAGCCGTTTGTTTTATCGTGACCTTTGTCATCATTAGGTTCTTTAGGTGTAAAGTTGGTATAATATACCTCATCATGAACTCCAGTGTTTAAAGCAAAGCCATGTTCCTTGAGCCAATTAGAATCTGTAGAATTTTCCATATCTTTGCCGAGGATAGTCTCACCGGTAGTCTGTACAAAGAATACCTTACCAAATTCAGAACCTTCCGTCCAGGCCCAGAACCGCACGTACCTGGTATCTTCTGCATTATCTGCATTTACTATCTTGTACCAGCCTATGTGATTCGTAGTGCCAAACGTTTCGACCTTGCCATTGTCATCTATATTGAGATAATCATCTGCCATAACAGGTGTGCTGGTAAGAAGAACAATATCTCCTTTATCATTTACGGTGAACTTTATCTGTTGTCCATCTTTATCCAACAGGGTACCTGATTCATCCGTTTTTACCTTTACAACATGACCACCAACATAGGCCTGAGAATTCTTGGTATAATCTGTATTAACTGTAGAAGTTGCTACGGCATCTTCCAAAGCACTGGTAATTACTGCCAGATGAGTCTTTTCTCCTTTAGCTGCATTTCTAGCAGCAATCCAGGATATCGAATTATTGCCATCGCCACCATCATAATAAGCGTTGGCAGAGTTTACATTGCCTTCAATATTTACGCTGCCGTTACCTGCATCCAGGAGTACATTGCCACCTGTGGATACCAGCACTTCTGCTCCGTTCAGATTGATATTACCATCATTGGTAACAATCCTTCTTGCCGTGCCTATAGCCTCTTTATTGTCCCCCTCTCTTATCAGGCCAAAATACGTACCATGCGTGCCATTGGAAGTAAAATCTCCACCATTAGTTTTAATGTTCGCCCTAACGATATTGGCGCCATCTTCACGCTTAGAATTAGTCTGCTCCTTATTGCTGGAATTCAAGGTAATATTTAAAGCTCCGCCATCAGACGAGATATCCGCATCCACACTGACATTTCGTCCGGCTGTAAGATTAAGCGAAGTTACTGCATTGCCAGTCTTTTTGATTTCATCTTTGACTACAATATCAGCGTAGTAATCTTCACGGTCAGGACTGGCTACGATATTAACATTCGTATCGGCCAGGGAATTGCTTAAAGCCGTGTTGCTCACCCGATTGGGATTTTTCCCATCGGTTGATTTATCCGGGTTTGCCATAACACGGGCATTTTTGGCGTTGATATTCCAGGTATCAGCATGAACATCAGCAGTATCACGCACCTGCATGGTTTCATACCCTGTAGTTATTATTGTATCCTTGGCCGAAAGGCTGCTGTTATTTTCTAATTTCACATTAGCAGCCACCAGTACTATTTCGCCTTTTTCATTCGTATTCAGACCAGTAGCAGCAATCTTGCCACTGTTGCTGATAAGACTTTGATTAGCTATGTTCGTAACATCACTGCTGCGCATCAGCACATAGTTATTATTGGTTTCAATGATGGCATGCTTATTTTCGTCCTTGGATACATCTACCTTTATATAGATTTTATCATCATACTTGAGCTCTATTTCATTTCCAGTAGTCAATGCCACGTCAGGCGCAGTAATATTGCCCGAATTATATATTTTGTGAGCTATAAGCGCCACATAGCCATCCGTTGCTTTGACATCCGCCCCATTCATGATCGTTATGTTGCCATCTATGTTTTTACCATCGCTATCTTTTAGCGTATAAAAACTGAGCGTATTGTTATTGAAATTATCATCTGTTATCTCGCGGGTAGAGGCCACAAAGCTGCCAACATCGACTTGTGCACCAGCACCAAAGGTAATACCATGTGGATTAACCAGAAAAATAGTACCATTGGCATCACCAGATAACTTTCCGTATATCTCTGATAGGTTGTTACCCGTTACACGATTCAACACCTGCCAGCTTCCACCATTTTCACGATGAAAGTTTACGGAATGATTTTTGGCGATACTAAAGTCCGTCCAAGTTGCAACTGATTTGTCCTTTGTAACATCCAATTCCAAATGAGCAGCATTAGATTTTCCCTCATTTTTGGCTACACCATCTGACTGTAAACCTTCTGGCAATCCAGAAGCCGTCATTGCCATCACGCTCGGCATCCACACCGTGGCGATAATGGCGGCTGTCAGCGCCTCAATACGCTGTTTTCTGTATTTAGCTGTCCATGTCATTTCCTTCCACCACACTTCTCTTTCATCATACTTGCAAATCTATTTCTAAATTATTAGACTATTCCAATTGAATTATAGCAAAAATATTTGCAGTTGAAAAGATTTTACAGCAAAAAACCACGGCTTTAGCCGTGGTTTTTTTATCCCAGTTTGGCTCTTCTGTCACTCCCCTGCAAAGAGCAGTGCCCAGTAATAATGCCCATCTTCCTTATTGTACTTGCATTCAACACCCATGCGCACATAGTGGCGGCCAAGGATATTGGCACGATGAGTCGGAGAACCCATCCATGCACGTACAATTCTCTGAGCGTCTTTAACCCCGCTGACTGCCAGGTTTTCACCAAACCAGCCGCAAGTGCCATTTTCCAGAACTGATTTAACATCTCTGCCATCAGGACGCTGATGTGCGAAACTCACCTGAGCCTCTTTTGCTCTTACATCTGCACAACGACCGAGCATGTCATCGAGTACCAGCGGCTGCAAGCCTGCATTAACTCGTTCAACATTCACGAAATACTGCACTTCAGTCCGAATATCGGAAGCAAAAACAGGAGATGCTACAATCAGAGCTGCGAACATGACCAGTGCAAACATAATGCGCTGCATAGTTCTCATAGTAACCTCTCCTTTGCTTTGTTGCAAATCCATCGTTTTAAGCACAATGTCTCCACACTTTATGCCTCCCCACATAAGCAGGGTACGTAGGATTCTTCACAAAACCAGTAAGATAGTTACGTCATTGCTGACTGCAACGTGTTTTACTGTTACGGCTATCACATAACCGTACAATCCGCAGTTCTGTTAACCTATTCAGTTAGGAATATGACCTTTACACGTTTATTATAACATGCAAAGGTCAATGTGGCAATATCTGAAAATTATTTCTTTTGCGACAGCATATTTACAAGTTCTTCCGGGCTGATGAGTTTTGTCCCTACCTCCCGGGCTTTGACTGCTTTGCTGCTGGTACTGTTGACATCCTGAATGACAAGATAATCTGTTTTGCTGCTGACAGCCTTCCCCTCTTTACCTCCGGCTGATTCAATGAGCTCCACATAGTAGCTGCGCGGCTGGGCCATTTTGCCGGTAAGCACAAAAATTTTCCCGGCATAGTCACCGGCAGGTGTTGTCACAGGTACATAAGGAGCAATGGAAACATATTGCTCCAGCTGTCTGACGGCCATCATAAAACTTTCCGCGGTAAGAATCTCGGCTGTCTTGGGCCCTATGCCATTGATTTCCTGCAGCATTTCCTGCGGATTTTCAGCAGCGGCTATTTTATCAGCCAAATTTGACAAGTCACCGAAATTGTCCGCCAGAATTTTGCCAACATCACTGCCAATACCAGGCAGGCACAAGGCTTTTATAAAGCGTGGCAGACCGACATTTTGCCTGGCGGTTTGGATATTGCCGTAGAGCTTTTCTGCTGACTTGCGGGCAAAACCTTCCAGGGATTCAATCATTTCTACGGTAAATGTGAAGAGCAACGTGTAACTAAGTTCTGCGGCCGGCGTCTGTATCTTGGCGTAGGCCACCATCTTACGGGCGGTTTCAATGGACAGGCCATCAATGTTTAAAACATCTTTGCTGCCCAAAAAGGCAATATCCTGTGCCAGACGTTCATCACATGCGGGGTTAACACAAAATTGCTGACCATTGACCTCTTCCAGCGGCTGACCACAGGAGGGACAAACAGCCAATGAGATTTCCCCCGTGCCTTCCTCTAAAACTCTGGTAATTTGCGGAATGATTTCATTGGCCTTATGAATCTCCACCGTAGCACCGATTTTTATCCCCAGTTCTTTAATCATGGCCGCATTGTGCAACGAGGCCCGGGTAACCGTGGCCCCATCGATTTCCACCGGGTCGACCACAGCCACTGGCGTAGCTTTGCGGCGCCCCATCTGCCAGATAACATCACGGACAACCGTGACAAATTTCTCCGACAAGGCTTTATAGGCAAAACCATTACGCGGATGATGGGCCGTATAGCCGAATTTTGCCAAACTGTTTTCCTGGCAGCTTTTAATGACGATACCGTCAATGGGAATGTTCTGCCCCTTTAAGCTGGCGTAATAGTTTTCGATAGCCTGCAAAGAGTTATCTGCGTCAGTCAGTTCCTGCATGTCCGTAGCCGTAAAGGCCGTCTGCCCGGCAATAATTTTTCTGGCCGCCAGCGGCGTAATATCTTCCCCGGGAATTTCGTAACAGACATAACTGAGATAATCCACAAACGGGCTGCGCTCTTTACGCCGCAAAATTCCTGCCGCCGCATTACGCATATTCTTCATGGGTTCTTCGCCCTGCACTGTCAGTTCTGCATTCATTTTGGCAAAGTTTTCCTGCGTGATGTAAACCTCGCCGCGAATAGCAAAGCCGCTGTTATTAACTCCAGCCCCCTCATAACGGCTGATAAAATTAGGCAGCACCTCACCAATCCGTCCGCCGAGGCCACGGGTAACAAAACGGCAGGAGCCATCAGCATTAGGATAAGCAACGACCGTCAGACCGTCATACTTCGGCTGAATCACCACCGGCCACAATTCTGCAACCTTTTTGACCAGGTCCGCCTCACTATCCACGCCCTTAGTCCATTTACTGAGGGACGTAACCGGATGGGGATGGGAAAACTTGTCAAAATCCCCTGCCGCACTGCCGGGCACATAGTTCAAATCCTCAGCACCATATTTATCAATATAAGACCGCCGCAAAGCATCGTATTCTTCATCAGCCAAAACAGGATTGTCCAGCTCATAATACTCCCGGTCAGCCTTTTTAATCGCCGCCAGATGTTCTTCACGAGTCACTAATATTCACCTTCTTAAAATACGACATTGTTTTTCCAAATATGTCAACATATATCATGTGGTATTGAGCAAAGGGATGGAATGACTTTTCGGAACGTTTGACGCAAAAGCGTCTCAGCGAAGAAAAGTTATCCCCTCCCTTTGCGCCATTATACCGATAAGTCAAATGTCAATGTCAAAAGTCAACTTCAAACCTTGCTAATCGGCGCATATTTCTGCATCAGTCCTTTGACGCCCTGTCCCGGGAAGGCAATCTTCAGCTCAACTTCTTCACCCTCACCCTTAACAGAAACGACTGTACCAACACCCCATTTGCCATGCCGGGCCTTATCCCCCACCTTCCACTCTACACTGGTGTCGGGGCGTATAACGCCGGTTTGTGGCTGCACATTGACGCTGCGCTTTTGCATGGAGTTCAATACTTCAAACGCTGACTTAGCCTTATCCGTAAAGGCTGCCGGATTGCGTCCCATCTGACTGGCACTGGGGCGGAACGTCATGGTCCCGCTGCGCTGCTGCGGTCCATAATGGTTGGCATTGGCAAAGCCATAGGAATTTGCCCGGGGAATTAAAGACTCCGTGTATTCTTCCGGTATTTCCCCCAGGAACCGGGAACGGACAGCCGGACTGGTCTTACCGTAAATGGTACGCTGCCGGGCACAGGTCAGATAGAGCTTGCGCTCGGCCCGTGTAATGCCCACATAGCAGGTACGGCGTTCTTCCTCAATTTCATTTTCATCCATCAGGGTACGGGAATGTGGGAAAAGTCCTTCTTCCATGCCAATCATAAAGACTGTGGGGAATTCCAAGCCTTTGGCAGCATGGAGAGTCATAAGTGTTACCCGGTCATCTTCAAGCTCGGCATTGTCGATATCCGAAACCAGGGACAAAGTAGCCAGGAAATTTTCCAACGTGGGATTTTCCTCGCTCTTTTCAAAGTCACGCGCCACGCCGATAAATTCCTTAAGGTTTTCGATACGGCTTTCATTTTCCGGCTTGTTTTCTTCTTTGAGTTCACGCAGGTACCCGGATTCTTCCAATACCTTTTCGATTAAATCATCGATATGCATATTGGCCTGATAGCCCATGTATTTAAAAATAAAGGTCGCAAACAGCTCCAAGGGTTTCTTTGTGCGTGCCGTAATACCGGGAATGGCATCCAGCGTATCCGGGCTGGAAATGACATCAAAAACCGTCAAGCCGTTAGCGTCAGCATAGGCGGCGATTTTGCCCAGGCTCGCAGCCCCGAGGCCGCGCTTGGGCACGTTGATAATCCGCATGAGGCTGACAGTATCCAAAGGATTGTATATCACACGCAGGTAGGCCAAAATATCCTTGATTTCCTTGCGGTCATAGAACTTCAGTCCCCCGACCATCGTATAGGGAATGCCGGAACGCATAAAAGTTTCTTCGACCACACGCGACTGGGCATTGGTACGGTAAAGAATGGCAATATCACCATAGGAGGCATTAAAAATGGTCTTTTGTTTCATGACCGTGGTCGCGATGAACTGTGCTTCATCCCGTTCATCACCGGCCTCATATACGGTAATTTTCTCACCAGTGGTATTTTCCGTCCACAGCTCCTTTTTCTTGCGGTTGATATTGTGTTCGATAACCGCATTAGCTGCCGCCAGAATATTCTTGGTAGAACGATAGTTCTGTTCCAGCTTGATAGTACGAGCCTCCGGATAATCCTGTTCAAAGTCCATAATGTTGCGGATATCAGCGCCACGCCAGCCATAAATTGACTGGTCAGCGTCACCCACAACACAAAGGTTATGGTGCTTGGCGGCGAGAATCTTGGTCAGCTGATACTGGGCACCATTGGTATCCTGATACTCGTCCACTAAAATGTATTTAAAACGATTTTGATATTTTTCGCGGACTTCCTCATGTTCTTCGAGCAGCAGCACGGAAATCATCAGCAAGTCATCAAAATCCAAAGCATTATTGGTACGCAGTTTCTTGGCATAAAGTTTGTAGATTTCCGCCACTTTCTGCTGAAAGAAACTATCCGCGTCCCGTTCCATGGCCTTGGGACCCATCAACTGGTTTTTAGCGTTGGAAATAGCATTTTGCACAGCGCTGGGTGCATACTGCTTGGGATCCAGGTTCATTTCCTTCAGGCATTCCTTTATGACCACCTGGCTGTCACTGGCGTCATAAATGACAAAGTTACGCTTATAAAGGCCCGTAGCCTCAATTTCCCGGCGCAGGAATTTAGCACAAAAAGAGTGGAAGGTGGAAAGCCAGACGTCTTTTGCGCCTTCACCAATCATGCGGTCAACACGGTCACGCATTTCCGTGGCTGCCTTATTGGTAAAGGTAATGGCCAGAATGCTCCACGGGGCCACGCCTTTAGCCAAAAGATTGGCAATCTTACAGGTCAGCACCTTGGTTTTACCCGAGCCGGCACCGGCCATGATGAGCAGCGGTCCGTCGGTATGCTCAACTGCTTTTGTCTGAGCGGGATTAAGTCCTGCAAATATATCCAAAATAGCCTCCTAATTACTATCCTCAGAAATAAAACCCGCCCTCTCCCGAAAGAGGGGCGGTATATATGTAATTTACGATTATTTGCTAATGCACTTTACAGCCTCAGAAAGGGGCGGAATGATCTGTTTCTTGCGGCTCATGACGCCGGGCAGGTATACATGGGTACCGCTGGCATCCTTCTTGAAGGCCTCACCGATAAGCGTCTTGGGGGAACCAGCATAAAGCAGGTAAGTTGCCTCTTCGAGAATATTCGTAACCATAACCAGGCTCATATCGAAACCATCATGCTCACAGATTTTCGTCATAGCCTCAATCAGCTGCGGTTCCAAATCCATGACTTCCTTGGTGTCCATCACGGAAATCTGGCTGACGATAATGCGGTAGTCGCCAATCTGGAATTCCTTCAGGTCATTCTTGGCAATTTCCGAAGGCGTCATATCACCGATACCGGAACCGGCTTTGAGCATAGCCATGCCGTACTCGTTGATGTCTACGCCGGCGATTTCAGCCAGACGCTGAGCCGTTTTCTTGTCGTATTCCGTGCAAGTCGGGGATTTAAAGAGCACTGTGTCGGAAATGATAGCCGACAGCAGCAGACCGGCAACAGATGCCGGGATATCGATATCCTTCTGCCAGTGCATGTTGGCCACGATGGTAGCCGTGCAGCCGACCGGTTCAGCATGGGTGAAAATAGGTTCGCTGGTCTGAATACCACCCAGACGATGATGGTCCACAATTTCGAGAATCTTGGCCTCTTCAATACCTTCAACAGCCTGACCGCGTTCGTTATGGTCAACGAGAATAACCTGTTCACGTTCCGGAACCATGAGATTATCACGGCTTACCACACCGACGAGCTTGTCGTTTTCTACTACCGGATAGTTGCGGAAGTTGGTTTCTTCCATCGTACCCTTGATATCGGAAAGCATATCCAGCGGCTTGAAACATACCGGATTTTCGTGCATGATACGGCGGATAGGCACGCACTGGTTAATCAGGCGGGCTACGGTATAAGTGTCATAAGGCGTAGACAGGACAAACATGCCCTTGGCCTCAGCAGCCTCAATTACATCGGCAGATACGCGGCCATTGCCCGTAACCACCAGGCAGGAAATGCCCTGATTTACGATATCGATAAGAGTTTCGTCATGACGGTCGCCTACGAGGACAACATCATTTTCACTGATTACGTTTTTAATCATGCTGATGGAACCGGCCGCAATACGCACATTGCCCTTGATGAAGTCGCCTTCTTCGCCGGATACCAGTACCTTACTGTCAGTAGCAGCGATAACGTCACGATAACGTACACGCATTTCTGACAGGTTCTGCATGCCGAGTTCCTGGAAATAACGTTTAGCCAGGTCAGAAACCGTCACAATACCTACCATTACACCCTTGCTGTCCGTAACGGGCACGGAACGCAAATCATGTTCACGCATAACCTCACCCAGACGGCGCAGGGTATCATGCTGACGTACCACAATTTTGCTGTCGAGCATAACATCCTTGACACGGGGATACAAATCAGTCAGCAGCAACGGCTTTTCCACCTTGAAATACTCCAGAGCGTATTTCGTCTCTGCATTCACCTTGCCAGCCCGGGCCGGGACAACATTCTCGCCCAGAGCCTGCTTTAAATGGGCATAGCCGATAGCGGAGCAGATAGAATCCGTATCCGGATTGCGATGACCGATAGTATAAATGGGTTTTGCGCTTTTCATAAAAGAAAATTCCTCCTCATATAAAAGACGATATGGTTAAGATATCGTTTTAATTACAATTTACCTGTGTCAAGGCACCTGTCATTGTTTCCTGCATACGGCTGTTGACCTTGATGTTTTCACCATGGGTTTGTGCCTCCGCGTCATGGCGCTGTGCCAGTTCGGCAAATTCCTGAGGCTTTTCAGCCCGTTTAACGGAAACATCCTTCGGCGCGGTAATGCCGATTTTGATTTTACTGCCGCTGACCTTGACAATTGATACGACGATATTATCGCCAATCATAATTTCCTGGTTTGCTTTTCGGGTTAAGACCAGCAAAGTCCCATCCCCCCTTTATTCCGTTACAGTCAATGATACCACAAACATAAAGGTAATTTCAAATCTTGACAAAGAAAAAACCTTCCAGAAGTCACAATTTCTGAAAGGTTTTTCTTATGCCGTTACAATTTATTCCTTAACGTGATACTCAGCATCCCATAGTTCCGTCTCGTTGAAGAAAATGTGAATTTCCCTCTGGGCATTTTCCGGGCTGTCCGAAGCGTGTACCGCATTACGGCTGCCGCTGGTGGCAAAGAGCTTGCGGATGGTGCCTTCGGCGGCTTCTGCCGGGTTTGTCTTGCCATGCAGTTCACGAACGCGCTCAATGGCATTCTCCCCTTCCAGCACCATGGCAATGAGGGGGGCGGACGTCATAAAGCTGACGAGGTCATTGTAGTACGGACGGCCAATATGCTCGGCATAATGGATGGAAGCCAGACGCTCGTCCATTTTTAAAAGTTTTATGCCGACAATGCGGAAGCCTTCCTGTTCGTAGCGCTTGATGATATCACCGCTGTGATGTTTGGCAAAAGCGTCAGGTTTAATGAGTACCAGTGTTTTTTCCATGTCTAAAAAATCCCCTTGCTTATTTATTTTTGCTTGTCGAGTTCATCCTGATAGATTTTGGCTACTTTGCTGTAGTTTTCAACTGAAACCTGCAGTGCCTCTATCTCGTCATCGCGCAGGGCGCGGATGATTTGGGCAGGATTGCCGTAAACCAGAGAGTTGTCAGGTATCTTCTTGTGCTGGGTCAGCTGCGTGCCTGCACCAATGATGACATTGTTGCCGATTTCCGTATGGCCAAGGATAATAGAGCCCATACCGATAAGACAGTTATTGCCAATTTTACGGGCATGTATGATGGCATTATGGCCAATGATGACGTTATCACCGATTTCCGTGGGTTCATCAAACATCACATGAATAGTGCTGTTGTCCTGAATGTCACATTTTTTGCCGATTTTAATCTGCTGGAAGTCACCGCGTACCACGGTGTTAAACCATAAATGGCTGCCTTCGCCGATTTCCACATCGCCTACGACAGTAGCCGAAGGTGCGATAAATACATCTTCCCCGATTGTGGGCGCTTTTCCTTTATACGGCAGGATAGTGCTCATAAATACCGCCTCCTAGTTCGTCTAGTATAATTATTATTTTCTCTTATATTATAGCAATTTATGCAAAATTGTGCAAATAAAAAGGAAAAGACGAATTTTTATAAACGCATATTACTCAGACTACGCAATCTCACTGCCATTGCTTGTTACTTCCTTCACCTTGTCAAATATATGCGCCACTTCTTCTGTCTGCCGTACTACCGGACAGGCATCGGCATCAACGTAAATACGCATCAGACAAGTTTCCCTTCCAGATGGTCAAGCTCATGCTGGACGATTTCTGCCTCAAAGCCGGTAAACTTACGCTTTTCTTTATGCCAGTCCATATCCCTGTATTTGACTTCAATCCAGTCATGGCGTTCCACTTCACGCTCACCGGGAATAGAAAGGCACCCCTCTGAGGTTTTGTATATCCTTGGTGACTTCTTTATCACTTCTGGATTCAGCATAGCTGTAAGCCTATTGCCATCAACTATGGCTATGATAGCTTTCCGTTCACCTATCATATTTGCTGCCATCCCTACGCAGTGTTCCCTATGGAAACGAAGCGTGTCCAGCAGGTCTTCTGCAATGGCTATGTCCTCCTTTGCAGCCGGTTCAGCTTTTTGCCCAAGAAACAACAAATCCTTCATTATGTCTCTTACCATATTGTCCACGCCTCACTTCATCTTCAAGTCCAGCAACACCTTGTCTGTCTCCCACGGAGAGATAACCGTATAGCCGATTCCAGCCCCATCCAAGACCGCTTTGATTTCTTCGCCTTTCACCTTGGCTCGTTCCAGATTGGTTTCCTTACGCCCATCAATGCTGATGAATTCGTCATTCCGATGGAGTAAATATTCCACATTGTCACCCACCAGCTCCGTCTTATGCCCCTTGCGCTTCAGCTTCGAAAAAATATCTGCGGCGATGGTGCTCTTGCCAATGCCTGCACCGCCATAAAAGTTCAGTACCTTCAACCTAAAACTCCTGTTCGTTCTTAGAATTTTACAATAATCATTATACACCACAGAAGGGCTGTTCTCTACCAAATAAAGAACAAAAAGACTATCTTCGAAAAAGCAGAACCTTTATTAGACAAAAAAACGTAGGCTGTTTCAAGCAACCTACGTTAACTATCACAAAATTCCGTATTTTACGCTCCAGTGCGCATCAAGACAAAACCAAGTCAGAAAACAGCCTGCCGGAAGCTGGCTGGTACTTCTCCATCATAATCTCCTCTGCTATCCTATATTCACGCATGCTTATAACCTTCTTCCGCAGATATCGGCAAAAATCCCATTTTTTGCCGATATGCTACTATCTCTTTATTACCGTCAAACAGCACCAATATCACAGATGCACTTTAAATGCCTTTTTTAT
>NZ_CAJODG010000023.1 GCF_905233635.1 Selenomonas sp. AE3005
TTTGCCAGCATTGTTCTGTCCATATATACCGGCAGTTTTAACTACATTAAAGCTGCCAATATTATGCACATTTGTGGAAAATTTTTTACTGCGCATATCGGCCTGCAGGGAAAAAATTACTTCTTCGTTATAGGCAAAACAGTTTGCTACGCGTAATTCCAATAACATTTGACTTCACTCCCCTCGGGCCTATTATACAATATATTTATTTTTTATGCAATTTTTTTGCATATAATTTACAGAGTAACGATAGTGTTCATAAAAAAGGACGCTGTGAATCTCACAGCGTCCTTTAATGTTGGATTTATCCGGCCATCTGTATGGAGTAGAGTTTGTGATACAGGCCTTGATGTTCCAGCAGCTGTTCATGGCTGCCGGCTTCAATGATGCGGCCGTGGTCGATGACGACGATGACATCGCAGTTGCGTACCGTAGACAAACGGTGGGCAATCATAATCATGGTACGCCCCTTGGAGATGGGTTCGATATTTTCCATGATGATGTGCTCGGATTCATAGTCAAGCGCACTGGTAGCTTCATCAAAGATGATGATGCGCGGGTCAGCGATAAGTGCCCGGGCAATAGCCACGCGCTGGCGCTGACCGCCGGAAAGGAGGCTGCCACGCTCGCCTACGAAAGTATCATAGCCATGAGCCATCTGGTCGATAAATTCACTGGCCCCGGCCAGGGTTGCCGCCTGCACCACATCTTCGTGGGTGGCATTGGGGCAGGCAATACGGATATTTTCTTCGATAGTGCCGCTGAAAAGCATACTGTCCTGCAGCACGACTCCTATCTGACGGCGGAGCCAGGCAGGTTCTACCTGGGCAATGTCCACGCCGTCAATGAGGATGCGACCTGTTTCCGGCGTGTACAGGCGCTGAATCAGCTTGGTCAGGGTGCTCTTGCCGGAGCCGGAGCGTCCCACTATCCCCACTTTGGTACCGGCAGGGATGGAGAGCCTTATCTGGTCAAGCACCCTGTCACCTTCTTCGGAGTAACGGAAACTCATGCGATCAATGTCAATACTGCCCTTGATACTGGGCAGAGTGGTACGGCCGGGATTGAAGGCCGGTTCTGTTTCCTCGTTCATGATATCGCCCAGACGTTCCATCGATACGCGCGTCTGCTGGAAATACTGCCACATATTGACCAAGCGCATAATCGGCGCGATAAGCTGTCCAGCCAGCATTTGGAAGGCAATGAGGTCACCGACGGTGATTTCGGCTTTCATTACATAAATAGCTCCTACCCAGAGAATCGCCAGATTGAAGGTGTTCTGCAGGAACATGGCGATAACGCCGGCCACGTTGGACAGGTTGATAACGCGCAGTACGCTGTTGACGTATCTGGCCAGCATATCCTCATAGCGGCGGATGAAACTGCCTTCCGTACTGGTGCCCTTGATGGTGCGAATGCCAGTGATTGTTTCAATCAGGAAGGAGCGGTTCTCACTGCCGATAAGGAACCTGTCGTTAATCATGCGCTTGTAGATTGGTGCAACCACGACATTGAGCAGAACGAATAAGGGTATCATCAGCAGTACCACCAGACTGAGGATAGGACTGAATACGAACATGACAATCAGATAGATGATAGCAAAGATGATGTCCAGCACGATGGTCAGGGAGGAACCCGTGAGGAAGGAGCGCAGGTTTTCCAGCTCACCTACACGGGATACCACGTCACCTACCTGCCACTTGGAAAAATATTTTATCGGCAGGGCGGTGATATTGCGGAACAAACGGCTGGAAAGCGCCACGTCCATCTTACTGGTGATGTTGGTAAAGAGATAGCCGCGCAGGGCCTGCATCCAGTTTTGGAAGATGGTGGACAGGGCCATACCGAGAATCAGTATGTCCAAAGCGTCCGCCGCCCGATGTACCAGCACTTTATCAATGATGGTCTTGCTGAAGAAAGGCCCTGCCAGTCCCAGCAGCTGGAGCAGGAAGGACACGAAAAAGACGTTTTTCAGATATTTGCTGTATTTGCCTACTACCGGCAGGAACCAGCGGAAACCAAATTTCCCCTCTTTTTTCTCCAGTTCATAGCGCCGGGTAAAGAGGATAGCCTCCCCTGTCCACATTTCCAGCACCTTTTCACCGTTGGCGTGAACGGCCTCCTGGGAAAAGGTGGGGTCAATGATGAACATATCGCCGTTTTCATTATAGGCGGTCATGACCAGACAGTTGCCATCCTTCATGCGTATGAGTATGGGAAATACCATCTTGGGCAAGTCTTTGACCGTCAGTCCCTGACAGGCTTTAGCCCGGAGTTTGAGGTCACGAGCCGCCCGTACAAGCGTGGTGTTATCCACGCGGCCTTCTTCGAGGACATAGGCGCGTTCTAGCTGACGGTAATCAGCAGTAATACTGTAATACTTGGCGATACTGATGAGGGCAGCAAGGCCGGTGTCAATTTGTTTTGCCATGGCTTATCTCTCCCTCAGAGCCTCGCTGGTGTAGCGGCGGAAGGGATCCATGAAGTAGTCGATAATGCGTTTTTCTTTAATCTTGATTTCCGCCGATACCGCCATGCCGGGCACCAGTTCAGCTTTTTTGCCAAAGATGTTGATATCGTCCTTCGTGGGGTTCAGCAGCAGGCGGAATTTGCGGTTCTTTTCCGGGTCCTGCCGGTCGTCCACGGAGTCGGCACTGATTTCTTCAACTTCGGCTTCAACAATGCCGAATTTCTGGAAGTTAAAGGTTTCTATCTTTACTTCGGCGGTCTGGCCGGGCTCGATAAAACCGATATCCTTGTTGTCGGCGTAAACTTCAAACTGCAGGGTTACATCATCCGGCACAATCATCATCAAGGGCTGGGCGTCGGTAACAATACCACCTTCCGTATGCACAGCCAGATTGTAAACGCGGCCGTCACAAGGGGCTACGACCGTGGACAGACGGGTGTCCTCTTCGGCTTTTTTCAGTGCTTCCTGAACGGCATAATATTCCTTACGCGCATCTACAAGCGAAGTCATGATGTCCTTGTGATAAGTGGCGGACACATTGGCCAATTTCTGTTCAGCTTCAGCTATTTCAGCCTTGGTGGTATTGATGCCATCCAAAGTAGCCTGAGCATTCTTTTCGTATTCAATGCGCTGGGTGCGCTGGTCAAGTAACTGGAATTCCGAGATAGCATTCTGGCTGAACAATTCGCGCAGACGTTCTTCCTTATTGGCGGCAATTTTCAGCCCTTCCCGATATTTATCATAGGTGGCCTGTGCCGACAGCAAAATGGAGCGTTTCTGATTTACAACGTCCAGTGCAGCCAGCTGCTGGCTGTGGTAGTCGTTGACACGGCTCTGATAGAGGGCCAGTTCGGCCTTCAGGTCGTGTTCGTCCAAATCTTCCTCTTTTTTGGGGTTGAATGGTCTGCCGTTCAGCTCTGCTTCCAGGCGGGCAATGTCCAGTTTATAGTAGGCTGCCCGTTTTTTCAGTGTGTCGTAATCAGCAGCCGTCGTGGTCGGGTCAAGGACAATGAGGGTATCCCCTTCTTTGACTTCCTGGCCTTCCTTGACCTTGATTTCCTTGATAATGCCTTTGTTCTTTACCTGTACGGTCTTGGCCTGCCCACTGGGGATTACCTTGCCGGAGGCCACGGCCACTTCGTTGATATGACCAAGGAATGACCAGAGGAGTGCTACAACCAGCAGTCCTAAAATAGTCCACATAACAAGCCGTCCCGTAGGAGATGGCGGAGTTTCGGTTACTTCGAGTATGGCTGGCAGAAATTCGGTTTCCCGTTCCTGTTCTTCCCCGTGAACCAGCCAGTTCCAATATTTCTTTATCTTCACTATTTGTTCCCCTCCTGTTGGGTGTATAAGTAATGATATAATCCACCCTTGGCCATGAGTTCATCATGAGTGCCACTTTCCACAATCTCACCTTTTTCCATGACGATAAGGCGGTCGCACTTGCGTACCGTGGACAATCGGTGGGCAATGATGAGCATGGTACGGCTTTCGGCAATGGCGTCAAGATTGTGCATGATGACGCTTTCCGATTCGTAGTCCAGCGCACTGGTGGCTTCGTCGAATATAAGAATAGGGGGATTGGCCAGCAGGGCACGGGCAATGGCAATACGCTGCCGCTGTCCGCCCGAAATGCTGGCACCACGTTCACCCACTTTGGTATCGTAGCCGTCTTTCAGTTCCAGGATAAAATCATGGGCGCCGGCTAACCGGGAAGCCAGAATTATTTCATCCATGGTAGCACCGGGTTTGCTGATGGCAATGTTATCCCGGACGCTGGCGTCAAAAAGGTAGTTTTCCTGCATGACTACGCCAATCTGTCCACGCAGCCAGGTAAGGTTGGCCTCTCTTACATCCATGCCGTCAATGGTGACACTGCCGCTTTCGGTCATGTAGAAGTTCTGCACGATGTTGGTCAGGGTACTCTTACCGGAACCGGAGCGGCCGACAATACCGATTTTTTCGCCGGGCTGAATTTCCAAATTGATGTTTTTGAGTACCAGTGGCAAGTCCGGGCGATAGCGGAAAGAAATGTTTTCCAGCACGATATGTCCCTGCAGGCGTGCGTCACCACGTTTGCCGATTTTTTCCTGCACTACCGGTTCCATACGGGTGTTCAGAATATCGCTGATACGTTCGAGTGACAGGCCTGTCTGCTGTACTTCCGGCCACATGGTCAGCAGTTTCGTCATTGGCTCGGTGGCCTGACGGGAAATCATCTGGAAGGCGATAAGCTGACCTAAGGTAAAGTAGCCGTCCATAACCAGGTGACCGCCGTACCAAAGAATGGCCATGCTGACGAGCGTCTGCACCAGTCCGCTGAAGGAGCCGATGACCAGACGGAATTTCACGTTTTCAAAAGTGGTACGCACATAACGCGCCAAAAGGTTTTCCCAGCGGTGATTGAACTGCGGCTCTATGGCCAGCGCCTTGATGGTTTCGATATTGGTGATAGCCTCGACCATAAAGGCGTTGTTGGCTGCACCGGTACGCCATACATCTTCAATCTTTTTCTTGATGATGGGTATTGCCCAGAAGTTCTGCATGAGGTACAGGGGTACACAGCAGAGGGCAATGATGGTCAGCGGTATGTTGTACCACAGCATGAGCAGGACAAAGACAATGGAGAAAAATACATCCAGTACCGTCATCAGGCCCTGACCGGTGAGAAAGCCGCGTACCTGGCTCAGCGCATTGATACGCATGATGGTATCACCGACGCGGCGGTTTTCATAATAGGGCAGCGGCAGGCTGATTAAGTGATGGAACAGCCTTGCCCCTAAGATGGCGTCCAGCTTGTTGGTCGTATGGTTGAGAACGTAGGTTTTTACCCCGGTCAGCAAGGACTGCACGAAAAAGAAGAGCAGCATGGCGCAGCCGATAACCGTCAGGGTGGAATGACCGGAGTTACCGATAACCTTATCTATGATTACCTGCGTGATAAGCGGCATACCAATGCCCATGACCTGCAAGAACAGGGAGGCCAGCAAGACCTCGTAGAAGTAGCGCTTGTAGTGGGCAAATACGCGCAGGAACCAGTCAATATTATAGCGTTTCTTGAAATAATCCCAGCTGAGCGCCATGGAGAATATTAAAAGTTCACTGCCCCAGGCTTCCAGGAACTGCTTACGGGATAAAGCTACCGGACGTTCCAAACGGGGGTCCAGCAGGAAAGCTGACTCGTCATTGCAGGCCGCTACGACCACATAAGTCCCGTCTGCCATCCGGGCGATAGCAGGAAATTCTATACTCCCCAGTTCATCACCAGTCGGACGGATAAGCGTCGCATTTACCCGGTGTTTTTTGGCGATTCCCCGTAGTTCTTCCCAGGTTAGTTCCTGTTCTTTGTTGCCGTATTGTTTTACAAATTCTTCAGGATTTACCTCTATCCCATAATGCTGGACTATTTTTACCAGCGAGATAATACCCGTGAGATTATCCTGAGGTGTTTTTTTCTGACTATCTATATCTGGCATCAATGGCACTGCCGTGATGGCAGTTCCTTCACCTCATTTCCTATATGCTTTATTGTATAAATTGTCGCTATTTGCGTACAATAAACCACTCAAAATTATAGCACAAAAGCCCATGTGTGTAAAATTTCCGATTTTCTAACAAAAAGCAGTGAAACAGCCATATCATGCTGTTTCACTGCTTTTAAAATACTTTATTTATACATCAAGCTTTCGCGGGAAGGCTGCAGCCGATTATTTTATTGCCTGCAACCTTAAAGGCAGCACCATTTGCACAATTTATAGTCAACGTGCCGGTACCAATCTTCAACGTGTTATTGAATCCGTCGGCTTCAGTCTGTGCCTTTATGGCCTTTTCGGTAAGACCATTTATTTGGATAACATCGTCTACATCGAAGTTGCACACTTTATCGGCACCTTGATTTTTACCTACAATGATGTAATCCGTTGCCGTACTACAGGTAACGGTATCGGCAAAATTGGAGCCGGTAAAACGCAGGCCATTGTCCCCGGCGGTTACGTTAACCCCCTTGTAGTCACCATAAGCGGCAGCTTTCACGCCTTTAGGTGCTTTCAGGCCGCTGGCATTCAAAGCGTCAATGGAAACATAGTGGCTGTCTTTCAGGTTAATATCTACCTGTTCTGCAGCTGCCGTTCCCTGTACATTCAGCGTATCAAGGCCTGTCTGCGGACGTCCCTTAGCCGTGTTGTATGCCTCTGCCGTAGTGACCTTGTTGCCAATGTAGTACGCACCAGCTTCATAAACAAAGGTGTTGTTGGTCTTGGCATTTGTGTTTTTGCCAAAATAATACTTTTCACCATCGATGGTTACAGCCTTGCCATTGACCACGCCTTTGAGCAGCGCATAATCTTTATCGGCTATTTTGCTTAAGTCCGTTACTTCTTCACGGGTAATGTACAGGTCGGTTTTGTCCACCAGATAATGAAGTTTCGGCTCATTTTCCTGCTGTTCCTGTTCATTGACAGCTGTCAGCAGTTCTTCTTTGTATAGTTTCAGCTCATCTTTGCCGGCGGTATAACCAGTAATGGTGTCCTGTGCTCCCTTATTGCCTACGGTGATGATTTCGCTGGCCGCGCCGAGTTTAATCGTATTATGGCCTTTGCCAGCGTCAATCTCACTCTTTCCCATTCTTGCCCCGGTGATTGTATCATCACCGTCACCACCGACAACACTCCAGTCATTAGCCAGTACAATGTTCTGACCATATTCGTAGGCAGCGGCTGCGTTATAGGTCTTAGTTATATCTGCCGTACCGGCAATGACATTGTAAACTGCGGAAGTATGCTCTGCGATGGCCGTATTGCGGGCAGTTTTGTTATTGGGGTGCGCCACCTTGGCCACATACTTATCCAGTACATACGCTAAACTGTCCACTCCAGTATTGGCTTTCATTGACTTGTCAGCCGCAGCCAAATCCACTTTGGCAATACCATATTTATCACCGGCCACTTCTGTGTCCTTCCACAGACGGGTATTATTCAGCTGGGCGCTGGTGATGGAAATTGCTTTGCCCATGGTATACATACGCAGGTTGTCGCCGGCACCTGTATAGAGCTTGTCGCCAGCCTTCACATAGACAGTCCCATCAACGGCAAAGGATTCGCCGTCCTGCAGCTCGCCAATGGTAAAGCTGCCGTTAGCAGCGGCCGCAACGGTGATGACAGAGCCCGTCTGGCTGGTGATGGTCTTGCTGCCAACAGTGACGTTATTGTTGTCCGTGGACAGTTTCACCGTACCGCTGACCAGAACAGCCTGGTCATTTGTTTCCTTGATGGTCAGTGCCCCTGCTGCCCCCGTTGTAAACACCTTGTTGTTTACCGTAATGTTTTCATCAGCTTTAAGTCTAGCCGTGGCAACGGTGTCGTTGTTATGCAGGGCAAATTCCGAACCTGCGGCAGCACCGGTTATTTTTATAACAGCGGTGCTATCAATGGCCGTAAAATTATCGCGGGTAAAGTACGTTGCCTTATTGGACAAGGCGGTAAGTGTCAAAGTGCCCGTGAGCTTGGCCGTGCTGTCTACTATTCTGTCTTTTCTAATCAGTACTACATGCTTAATACCACTGATTTCGCCGCTTTCTGTTACCGTCATAGCGACATAGCTGGTACTGCCCACCGAAGTCATCGTGGTTTTCAAGGTGTTGAGGTTCACTGCAGCACCTTTGGCATTTACAGCAAAGTACGAGGTCTTATCACCGGTTGTATTGCTGTTGTCAAAAGTTTGTGATTCCGGCTTATAGGTTACCCAATTATTGATAGGCGCAAGGTCACCACCGATAGGCGTAGTGATATCCTTATACTGGTATTTCTCCGGACGCTTGCCTTTATCGGCAAAAACCTCCGTTCTCATATAACCATTGCCCACATATTCGTAAGTTCCAGTATGCGTTCCTGTCTCAGTCTGCTCGGTCAAAGTAACTTTTTCGCCCTTGTCCAAACCGGTCAAGGAGGCCAGTTTGCCAAAATCATTGATTTTCACGGTCACATTACCAACGACAGTCAACGTGCGTTTTTCTTCAACCTGCTTGTTGTTTTCGTATCTCTTAGTGCTGATGGTATAGGTGCCGCGATTCAGTTCCAGCGTCTCTTCACCAGCAAAGACCTTATCAATGACAGGCTTTTTGCCCTGCGCCGTAATTCGCGTAAATGATTCTGCCTCTAACTGGTCATTCGCCCCCAAACCTGTAATAACCGAGCCATAAGCTGCATTCGTAATATGGACATTCCAACGAACATCCTCAGGTTTAGCAAAATTCACTACAGCGCTGTGGGCATCAATCTCCACCGTACCGCCCCAAAGCTCAGGTGACAGCTGCATTGTGCCGTCATAGCCGGCGCGCAAGACGTCCACCGTAATGGTCGATACGAGATTTTCATCCGTCGCTACCGTGACGCTCAGATAGGCTTCCGTCGGTACCGCGGTGAAGTATTTTACACCGTCTTTCTCTACAACAGTACCTCGCAAGCTCTTATCAGCAGCATCAGGTTTTATGGTTTCCTCCGTAAGTCTGAGCAGCGTATTGGCGTCATGCCGGGAGTAATATATG
Organism: Selenomonas sp. AE3005; assembly: GCF_905233635.1. Classification (GTDB taxonomy): domain Bacteria; phylum Bacillota; class Negativicutes; order Selenomonadales; family Selenomonadaceae; genus Selenomonas_A. The sequence continues at coordinate 9,015 of NZ_CAJODG010000023.1, forward strand.
GTTGTCGTCCCCGGCTCGGTAAAGTTCAGCTCCGTAAGTTTTGTCAGCTGAATAGTGTTGTATTCACCGGTATATACATCGCCACCGGCAGCTGCTAACTGGGTATAGGTTGTGTCATTTGCGTCCTCACTGGGAATAAAAGTCCACGTATCATTGTCAAAGGTTCCCAGTTCCTTCTTGAATACGTTGCCGTCTTCACCCAGGCAGGTGTAGCGGATTACCACATCTCCTTCTTTAACGACAACAGAACCGTCCTCAGCTTGCAGGCCGGTAAGACTGGCCACCTTACCGTCTTTTACCACAAAAGTCAGTTCATCCTGGGAATTGTTCTGTATATATATATTCTCTGCCGGATTTTCATAAAAATCATACTTAGAACATTTAGCTTTATACCCTGATTCTCCCCAGTCGCTTAGCGCCGGACGATACTCTGCCGTCATCAGGCCAGCCTCAGACTGCGTCAGCTTGGTATAGCTTACTTCTTCTTCGACGATTTTTCTATTGCCATCAGCATCATATTCGCGGTGCCCGATTACCCGTTTGATATATTTGCCAAATAAACCATCTACCGCGTAATAGCATAAAGCCGATTGATTACCATCATAATCCGGCAACCGCATTTCAAACAAGCAGCCTTCTTCTGTAATTTCGCCGACCACACTGACATCTGTAACCAGACCATCTTTGACTGTTACGACGATATCATTATCACCTCTGGCACTTACAAAAGTGTTGGCATCTCCCCACTCTGTTTGTAATACAGCATTATCATGGCCGCCTTCGCCTGCATATAAATAGTTAAGTCTTACATCATCATTATTTTTATCCAATTTGGGCAACAGGATTTTACCGGATACTATTCCTACAGAACCGCGGTCATAGTTGCCGTAAGGACGTATAAATTCCAAGGCTCCATCTTCGCCAGCGGTATAATCATACTCAAAGACCTCACCATTATGCATGCCGGCAAAGCGCAGCGTATCTCCTTTTTTTAAATCTTTCTTTACAATTGTATCGTAGGGTAAGTCGATAACGTTAATTCTCTGAACAGCGGTATCATTGGCCTTGCCCGGAGTGACCGGTTTTGGGCTGGCCTTATATGCCGTGTTGGTGCGGATTTCGCCACCAGCCTGGTTAAGTTTGCAAACTTCACTTTTTATGACTTGGGGAATAATTTCCTCCTTGTCATTTAACTTATACTTTTCGTGCTTGAAGCTGGTACCTTCTTCATTGGTACAGGTGTAAATAGATACGGTACCATCATTTTCATAAACCTGAACATAGCCGCCATATTTAAGGCCCTTAATACTGGTCAATTTACCTTTAGAGGCGGTTATTGTGAGCTCATAGGGAGACTCATTATGAATGACAATATCATGTTTGGCATCTGTGGGAACAGGGCCCGCGCAGGTGAAGTAAGCAAAGTTTTCGGTCTTCGCTGCAATTTTCACCGTACCTGAAACCAGTGCCACACCACGAAATTGTTCGAGTTCACCAGTATCAAAGTTAGTATACGTTTTACCCAGGCCCTGCAAAACCAAGGGGCCAGCAGTTGCTGCTGTTATCGTTTTCATGTTTCCGCCAACAGCGGCAACACTGATTTGCTCCCCCGCCTTCAAGTTGGCGGTAGTTATTTTATCGCCTATATCAATACCACCGATATTTGAACCAGCCGCTACATTATTAAACTGCAGAGTGGCAGCTACGTTCTTAACATAATTTATGGCTTGTGCCTTAGGTGCATTGAGGATAGCGGTGGCCTTGCCATCCCAGTCATTGCCTCCTATCTGTATATCAATATATTCCGGTTTGCCCTTGGCCGGAACACCTAAAACCTTAGGTACAACGATAAGCGTTGCTGTGCCATTATCATCAACCTGGACACCGGCCTTCATGTAGTACTTCGTACCAGTTTTAGGTTTCAAATCACCCTTGATTTCACCGGCAATTTTCTTGCTCTGTTCACCAATGGTTACCTTAGCGGTATTTACATATCCCTTTCTGTCTCTGGTAACGGTTACCTCAAACACGCCGACACTATTTTCATTCCACTTCAGCTGGAAGGGGCCTTCCGCAGCCTCCACCGCAGCCACTAGATTAAAATATTCATTTTCCAATCACAAACACTCCCCTAGTATTTTATCCAATAAATCTAACCGTTATTCATCATAACACATACAAATGTCGTTTTAAAGCAGATAATTAGAATTTTATTAGATTTTTATTAGGTATATATTAAAATCACTTTGACGGCGCAAAAAAAAAATCTGTTGACACACGTCAACAGATTTTTTTAAACGATATTGGAAATTTACTGCCTGTTATTTTTCAAACACGCTCATATCGAGGCTGTTAAAGCCTGCCAGCAGTTCCTTGACCTTGTCAGCGATAACTTTGACACCACCGGCTTTACGGCTTTCGATGTTCAGCGGCATATTGGGATCATGCAGGGACATACGGAGCAGGGCCCAGCCGTCAGCGAACACTAAGCGCACACCTTCGTAGGAAGGTTTAGCAATCTTAATGCCGGCAGCCTGTGCTCTTTCCTCAAACTGTTTGAGAACATCGTCACCATAAGCGCGGAAGTTTTCTTCACCCTTGATTTTCAGGCGGAATTCCTGACCTTCCACGGGCTCGCCCAGCTTGGCTACCAGGTCAGACAGTTTCTTGCCTTTGGCTTTAGCCTTGGCGGCAGCAATCAGCAATTTAACGGCCAGATAAGCACCATCATCAAGATAATAGTTTTCCGACAGGGCACCGTGACCGGAGGTTTCAATAGCCAGCGGCGAAACCGTACCGGCTTTGTTCTGACGGATACATTCGTCAATGACGTTCTTGTAGCCGCGCATGTAACGGAGATGTTTGAGCCCCAGTTCCTTTTCAAGGAAGATGGTCAGTTCATCACTCGTGACAGAGTCGGTGATGATGGTACTGCCCGGATAATCGGGAGCCAGAATTGCGGCCATCATGGCAATCAGCGCATTGCGGCTGATTTCTTTGCCGTTTTTCAGCACGGCGCTCATGCGGTCAACGTCTGTATCAAAGATAAGGCCGAGGTCAGCATGGCTGTCCAGCACGGCTTTTTTGATTGCCGCCATGGCCTGCTTGTTTTCCGGGTTTGGAATATGATTCGGGAAATGTCCGTCCGGCTCTAAAAATACACTGCCGGCGGTGTTGGCGCCCAAACGGCTCAGCACCTGCGTGGCAAAGAAACCACCAGCGCCGTTGCCGGCGTCTACAACAATGTGCATGCCCTTTAAGGGTTCGTTTTCACCGCCCAAAGCCTGACGAATCTTCTTGCGGAGGTGATGGCCGTAACGTTCAATGAGGTCATACTTCTGCACCTTGGTCAGGTCGCCGGTTACTACAGGGTTACGGGAGGCATTTTTGAGGATAGCAATTACATCGTCATGTTCCACGCCGCCATCCTTGGTGAAGAATTTCAGGCCATTGCGGTTGTAGGGCAGATGGCTGGCCGTAATCATGATGGAGCCATCCATCTTCGTTTCCGGGAACACAATGGACATGAACATAGCCGGCGTAGACGCCAGGCCGCAGTCCACTGCCACCACGCCTGCCGCCGTCAGGGCATTTAATACGGCGTGTTTGAGGTCACCGGCGGACAGCCGGGAATCATGGCCAACCGCTACACGCAAATCCTTTTTCTTCTTGCCGGTCTTTTCAGCCAGGAAATCCAGGAAACCACTGGTAATGACATTGGCTGCGTCAGTGCTGAGGTTTACTGGCTCATCAGCCACACCTTCAATAGCCACGCCACGCACATCACTGCCATTGGCCAGTTTCATCAGATTCTTTTCCGGAATAATCATAGATAATGCCTCCCTTAGATTAGTACATATATCTATATATTTCGCCGTCATATAGAATAATTCCTGCCAGTATGCTATACTGTTTGCATGGCTACCGAACGGTGGCGGTTAATCTATGGCCCTGGGAAGGGGCGCTGAACGATGAGTAGATATGACTTTTATCTGATACTGATTTTAGTTCTTGCGCTTGTGCTAACCATTAAGTCATAAGAAAAGCCGCCTAACGATGTCCAGTCAGCAGGCGGCAATTCTTATTCATTGTCATCTCTGTAGGGCTAACCGTCACCGGTAGCCTTTCTTTTGTTTATCATATCATTTTTCACGCGAAAAATCAATATTTCAGCCTTCGCCGAAGAATTCGTTCTCCACGGCAATGCACAGCATGTGGTAAACCGGCAGGTGCAATTCCTGAATTTTATATGTTTCGTCCTCGGGCACGCAGATATTGACATCAGCCAATCCCCGGGCCTTGATTTTGCCGCCGCTGTGTCCAAGCAGGGCAATGGATTTCACGCCCTTGACCTTGGCCATTTCCAAAGCGTAAATGACATTGGTGGAATTGCCGGAAGTGGAAATACCGAGCAGGACATCACCGTCATCGCCCATGCCTAACAGCTGCTGGGCAAAGGACAAATCCGGAGCCTGGTCATTGGCAAAAGCCGTGTTGAGGGCCACCTGATTGACCATGGACAGGGCCGGCAATGCTCCCTGCAGATTATCAATAAGATACTGCGCATCTTCGCCGCAATGCTGGCGGATTTTCTCTGCCAGTTCGCCCTTGATTTCCCGTTTCAGCAGGAAACCTTTCATCAGTTCGCCCACGATATGTTCACTGTCAGACGCACTGCCACCGTTGCCGCAGGCAATCAGTTTGTGCCCCTGGCGGTAACTGTCGCAAATGATTTCCACGGCAGACTGCAAATCAGCACGGCACTCAGCCAGCTGCGGATAACGGGCAATTAAATCATCTATACATTTTACAGTCGATTCCTTAACCAAAATAAATCTCCCTTTGGCTGCTATAAAAAACTATTTAACGGTTCCGGTATTTATCAGCCGTATTCCGGGCGTTGTAGTCACCGGACGGCCCCTGAATATCCTGCACTGAATTGCCCTGACGCGGCGCAATGTCCATCGGCGCATTATGGCGATTGTAATCATTCATCCGCGTGGCATACACGTTTTCCTTGTTGCGATTGCGGAACTTATTCCAGAGCCAGCGAATAGCCATAAAAGCCACCATCAGCATCAGCACATTGGCAATTAAGCCAAAAACATCGCCTAACAGGCTGCTGCCGAACAAATTACCGAGCATGGAGCCGAGCAGCATACCACCGGCAAACAGGCCAATGGTTCTGAGGGCACTGCCCCAGCGGCTGCCGCTCTGGGCATTGGCGGCGGTATTGGCATTAGCATTGCTCTTGCTGTTGGCTGCCGGCGCATTTTTATCCAGGCTCTTCGCGTCCTTGGACGGCTTGTAGGTTTCGCCGTTGCCGGAAACTGATTTGCTCGTGCTGTTATTGCTGCTGGGCGTCTTGGTTTTCGGTGCAGCTTTAGGTGCAGCGCTCTTAGCACCGCCGCCGATTTTGGCACCACCTTTGGCCGCGTAAGCCGTAGAAACATAGCTTGCATTTATCACAGGTACAGTGGTCATAACCATAGCTCCCACCATCAGGGAGGCAAGGATTTTTTTCATCTTCATAATACTGTCTCCTTTTACTTTAGTTTTCATTATAGGACTTTATATCTTCCGGGAAAGCATAGATTTCCCCCACCGTGTCCAGTTCACCGGACAGATAACGGTCAATATCGTCCACGTCAATATACAATTTGCAGTCAAGGTCGAGATAGCCCTGTTCATTGCCATTTGACAAGTCACGAATCGCCATCAGTTTCTCCCTCAGTTTCAGCAATTCCGAACGCGTGGCATGTATATCCAGTTTTATCTGGGGCACGCCGTATTCTTTCAATACTTCGTCCATGGTCATACGCTGTGACATAGTGTTCATCCTTTCATCTTTGACTTTTTGATGTTTATAATTCTAACAATTATATCTGAAAATAAACTGATTTTAATCTATTTCTGCTCTCCGGCTTTCATGCGGTCCAAAATCTGCTGTAACTGCCGCTTTTGCCGCAGATGTGTCTCATAGTCCAAATCATTGGAATCAATGGCCAAACGTTTGTTGATGGCATCAATGCTTTGCTGCAAACGGGCCATGGCTGCATTTTTATTATCCATTCTGATAGCCTCCGTTTACTAGTATAACAGAGTTTGTTTTATGTCACAATTCATATTGGCTTATTTTGCCTGCGGCAAAATTTGAATAATGAGGCTATAATATATATAACGAGGCAAGAAAATGTCCCCCACCTCAGCAGGTGGGGGCACGAATACCAAAACAGGCGGCGAGCATATCTCCCGCCTCGTTGAAACGCCATTGCCTATGGCAAAACTGGAACAACGGCGTTATAACATACAATGCCCATCAGGAAAGAGGTACTATCATGAGCAATACATATAAAAGGAAAAAAGATTATTACGCAAATCTGCAGCAAAATGCCCTGAGCCTTGCTCAGGACTATCAAAAGCAAAACAACCGCCTCACCCTGCTGCGTACCCTGTGCTTTTTTGCGCTGGTGTTTTCACTGGCCGGTGCCTATGACGGCCTCCGTATCTGCCTGCTGCTGTCCGCCATATTATTTGCGTCCTTCGCGGTTCTCATTCGCCGGCATAATCAATTAAAGGCAAAACAACGCCATCTGGACAACGAAATCGCCGTTTTGCAGGATTATCTGAGCCGCTTTGATAACAGCTGGCCAAGCCTGCCCGTCGATGGTCAGGAATTCTGCCGGGCCAACCGTCCTCAGGATGTGGATTTACATATTTTCGGCTCGGCCTCACTGTTTCAGTACCTCTGCGCCGCCCGTACCCAAGGCGGACGGACAGCCCTCAGTAAAGCACTTTCTCCGGTGCCGCCTGCCCGGGATGTTATCCTGCGGCGGCAGGACGCAGTAAAGGAACTGCTGGAGCATCCCCGTTTATGTGTCGAGCTGGAGGCACTGGCAAGACTGCTGCCAGATGGTCACGATACAACACCCCTGATACAGAATATCGGCAGCCATCAGCAGCATATCAGCCATACGCTGCAGCGCACAGCCTGGATTCTGCCCCTGCTGACGTTTTTCAGTCTGGCAATGGCTACAGGCGATATGGTTGACTGGCATATCCCCGGCCTGTTTGTCCTGCTGCAATTCACCATCGCCATGATATTCCACCGGCAAAATCAGGCCATTCTCGCCCCCTTGCATACCCTTCATCAGGAACTGCATATCTATCAGACCTTATTTGTACGTCTGAGTGAGACAAACTTTACAGGTAAAACTCTTGCCGGTCTTGCAGCTAAACTTTCCGGTGGAGCAGTCCCAGCCCTGCAGAAACTTGCCCGGCTTGCCGACCATGTGAACCTCTGCCGCAATCTCTTTTTCTTTGTACTGGGCAATGCCCTGCTGCTCTGGGACTGCCACTGTGCCGCCCGTTTCAGCCGCTGGCAGGACAATGCCGCCCATGAGCTGAAGGACTGGCTGGATGCCTGGGCCGAAATGGAACTCTATCTGTCACTGGCTATAGCAGGACACACACGCGAACAATACTGCTTTCCCAAAATTCTGGACGAGGCTCCGCAATTAAAGACCACCGCCCTTACCTCCCTCTTGCTTGACGCGTCAAAGGCCGTACCAAATGACACAGCCATGTCAGCAGAAACGCGCATCATCACCGGTTCTAATATGTCCGGAAAAACAACTTATATGCGCACGCTGGCAAGTTCTCTGGTACTGGCCTATGCTGGCGCTCCTGTATGCGCTCGCAGCTTTGCCTTCACCCCCATGCGCATCTTTACCTCCATTCAGGTACACGATGACCAAAGTCAGGGAATTTCCACCTTTTATGCGGAACTGATGCGCATAAAACAGATGGTGGATTTCTGCAAAAAACAGCAGCCCATGTTTATCTGCATTGACGAAATTTTCAAAGGCACGAATTCCGCCGACCGCATTATCGGTGCCCGGGAAGCTATCGCCAGATTAACACAGCCATACTGCCTCACGCTGGTATCCACCCACGACTTCGAACTATGCGATATCGAGTCACCCAACAGTACCCCCGTTACCAATTTTCACTTCGCGGAATACTACGAGGACAACAAGATAAAATTTGACTATAAAATAAAGAATGGGCGCTGCCAGACCACCAACGCGCAATATTTGTTAAAAATGGCGGGAATTATGTAGACAAATGTCTTTTTGTATGATAATATAGGGACTGTCTTATTTTAGAAGTACCTATGTTCACTGTCATTAGACAGTAACCTGTTCGTATCATGCAAGGAGGACACTTCATGGAATCATTTATCCCTATGCTTAATGCCATCGACTCCTTTATGTGGGGCCCCCCGCTTATCACGCTGCTGGTGGGCACTGGCATTTACCTTACCCTGCGGCTGAAACTTTTACAGGTAATACGCCTGCCCAAGGCGTTATCCCTTATCTTCAAGGCTAAAAATCACGGTGAAGGTGATGTATCCAGTTTCAAAGCCCTGTGTGTGGCTTTGGCGGCTACGGTCGGCACTGGCAACATCGTCGGTGTGGCTACCGCGGTAAAAATCGGCGGCCCCGGTGCTATCTTCTGGATGTGGATGGCAGCTTTCTTCGGTATGGCCACCAAATACGCCGAAGGCCTGCTGGCGGTAAAATACCGCAGCACCGACACCAATGGCAACATCGCTGGCGGCCCCATGTACTATATCCGCCAGGGCATGGGTGAAAAATATAAACCGCTGGCCACGTTCTTCGCTGCGGCTACGATTCTCGTGGCATATTTCGGTATCGGCACTTTCCCACAGGTCAACGCCATTGTGGACAGTGCGGAAATTTCCTTTGGTCTGTCAAAAATTCTGACTGGATTCTTACTGACGGTTCTGATTGCCGCCATCACCATCGGCGGTCTGCAGAGCATCGCCAAAGTGGCCTCCAAGGTCATTCCCTTCATGGCGATTATGTATATCGCCATCAGTCTGGGACTTATCGTAATGAATATTGATGCCCTGCCTGCGGCTGTGGCACTGGTTCTGGAATCAGCCTTCACGGGTACGGCTGCCGCCGGCGGTTTTGCCGGTTCCACCATCATGATGGCCATGCAGAACGGTATCGCACGTGGCGTGTTCTCCAACGAATCCGGTCTGGGTTCTGCCCCCATTGCGGCGGCAGCTGCCAAGACCAAGGAACCTGCTGAACAGGGCCTTATCTCCATGACAGGCACTTTTATCGACACCATCATCATCTGCACCATGACGGGACTTGCTCTCGTCCTCACGGGCGTATGGCAGGGCGATGCCGCAGGTGCCGCTATGACCAGTGCCGCCTTTGCCTCCGCTTATGGCAATATCGGCAGCATGCTGCTCACCGTGGCTCTGGTGCTCTTTGCCTTCACCACGATTCTTGGCTGGAACTACTACGGTGAACGTGCCTGCATTTACCTGTTTGGCACCAAAGGTGTTATGCCGTACCGTATCATCTTCATCGCCCTGATTGCCAGCGGCGGTTTCCTGAAACTGGAGGCCATCTGGATTCTGGCTGATATCGTCAACGGGCTGATGGCCATTCCGAACCTGATTGCCCTGATTGCCCTCTCCGGTGTAGTCGTGGCTGAAACCGAAAGCTATCTGGCCCGCAAGGAAGAAGTTACAAAAGACGTTGATTCTACGGTAATTGCCGAATAAATTTTATCATCTGGACGGTCCGCCGGCTCGCAAGAGCCGGTGAACCGTCTTTTATTATGCGGATAAAAATATAAAAATTTTGCTATCGGCCGTTATTCCTAATATAATAGAAACAGCATAAACGAAGGAGGGTTTGCCGTGCGTCTGTTAAAAGCCATGCAGGAAGGAGAGCGTTTTTCCTCCACCGAGGAAAACATTGTCGAATACATCCTGTCCCATCCTGCCCAAATTTCAGAAATGACGACCCGGGAACTGGCGGAAAAAACCTATACCAGTCCTGCCGCCATCTTCCGTCTTTGTCAAAAGCTGGGGCTAAAGGGCTACAATGAATTCAAGATAAAATTCACCAGTGAGGTAAACCGGACACTGCCCTGTGGTGCTCATATCATGCGCCGCCCCATCACGGACAAGGACTCCACCTCCGATATCATCCGCATGCTGGCACAGCTCGAAATCGAGGCCATTGAAGAAACGAAGAATGAAATGGACACCGACCAAATGGAACGGATAGCAAGCATCCTGGATAAAGCGGCCATCATCGACATCTATGCCTACGACCAGAATTATTCACTCGCCCAAATGGCGGTATATAACTTCCTGCAGGTGAAAAAAACCGCCGTAGCCCATAACTCCCTGAACAGCCAGCTTTGTGCCGCACTGGTCGCAGACCCCAGTCATGCCGCTATTATCATCAGCCGCTCCGGTATCAATCAGCGTCTGATTCGCACAGCGAAAATCCTGAAAAAATGCAAGGTCAAAACGATTCTGCTCTCCGTAAACCGTGAAACAGAACTGGCCGGACTCTGCGATGAATTTCTCTATGTAGCCAATACGCTGGAGTATTTGGATATGGGCGGCAACATCTTCAGTGTCGGCGCCCGCTATTACTTTGATGTAATGGTCAGTATGCTTCTCTCCCGCCATTTCAAGGATGTAGAAAACTTCTATACAGAATTTGAGAATTACCTTGGCCATCCCGATGACAAAAATCGTTTATGGTAATCCTAACAAAAGAATAAAAAACGAAACGTTGTTTCACGCGTTTCGTTTTTTTTGTTCTTTTTTTGAAACAAGCAATCACTATTGTCTGAATCTATTGAAACGCCTAAAAAGTGATGTTATAGTAAATCTGTCTTAAGGCAATAGCATTTATTCAGACACTATGCAAAGGAGTTATCAAAATGAACAAACAAGCGATGTTCGATAAGTTCATCGATTTCATGGGGCGCTTCGCGGAAATCCGTGCCGTTGCCGCCCTGCGCGATGGCTTTATCATGACTACCCCCTTTACCATTTGCGGTTCTGTATTCCTGCTGCTGGCCAACCTGCCAATACCGGGGTATGCAGAATTTATGGCTGGCATGTTCGGCCCGAATTGGACTGACCCCTTAAATGCTGTTTCCGGGGCAACGTTCAGCGTACTGGCGCTGATTGCCGTACTGGCTATCACTTACAAATACGTGGAAGGCGAAGGCTGTGATGCCATAATGGCCTCGATTCTCGCTCTTTCCACTTTCCTGATTCTCCTGCCTCCCACAGTCGCAGCCGAAGGCGGTGCTGTTGTGGATAACATCATCCCCAAGGCCTGGGCAGGCAGCAACGGTGTCATCACCGCAATCCTCGTAAGTTTCGTGGTTTCCTGGGTGTTCTGCTACTGTGAGAAAAATCACATCGGCATCAAAATGCCGCCTGCCGTTCCCGGCGGTGTAGCCAAAGCCTTTGAAGCCCTGACCCCGGGCATGATTCTCTTCACCCTCGGTGCTGCTATCTATGGTCTCTGCCACTTTGTCGGCACCACCACTTTCCCGGAACTCATCTTCGCTTTGGTACAGACCCCCTTGCAGGGTCTTTCCGACACGCTTATCGGCGGTTCCATTATCGCCGCTCTCCAGAGCATTTTGTTCTGGGCCGGCATTCATGGCCCCAACGTAGTTGGCGGTGTCGTGAACCCCATTTTGATTGCCAATTCTCTTGACAATCAGGCCATCCTCAACGCCGGCATGAGCCTTGTCGGCAACCCTGATGCCAAAATCATCACCATTCAGGTTACCGATGTATTCATCAAATCCGGCGGCTGCGGCATTACCATGGGCCTCCTGATTGCCAGCTGGCTCTCCGCTAAGTCTTCCCAGATGAAATCCATCACGAAACTGGCTACGGTGCCGGGTATCTTCAATATCAATGAGCCGGTTATTTTCGGCCTGCCGATTGTCTTTAACCCCTTCCTGCTAATTCCGTTCGTACTGGTACCGCTGCTCGCGATTGTCATCACCTATGCGTCCATCGCCATCGGCTTTATGAGCCCGTTCAGCGCCGTACAGATTCCCTGGACCACACCGCCCATCATCGCCGGTCTGCTCTTAAACGGCTGGCAGGGCGCTGTCGTGCAGATTATCGTCATCGCCATGAGCACCGCCGTTTACTTCCCCTTCGTCCGCGCGCAGGACAAGAAAATGCTGGCTGAGGAACAGGGCGAAGAAAACAACGAGAGCCAAAATGACGAACAGTTAAGCGCCACGATGAACGAGGAAGAAGCAAATCCGGCCCTGCATAACTAAAGCAGGATTTAGCAAAATAAAAGCCAATTATGTATATTTGAAAGGATGATAGATTTATGAAGAAGATTACTTTACTCTGTGCCGCAGGTATGAGCACCAGCATGCTGGTAAAAGCCATGCAGAAGGCCGCTGCTGCGGAAAACTTTGAATGCGAAATCGCCGCTTACCCCACGTCCGAAGCCAAGGACAAAGCCGCAGGCTCTGATGTAATCCTGCTTGGCCCTCAGGTACGTTTCCAGAAGGCCAAGATTGCCGAGCTTCTGCCGGGGATTCCCGTAGAGGCCATCGACATGAAAATGTACGGCCGCATGGACGGGGCAGGCGTTCTGAAATTCGCACAGGAAAAAATGAACGCATAATATAGTGAAAGGTGGATTTATCCATGGACGAATTAGAAATGATTGCCTTTAAAATAATCTCCGGCGTGGGCACGGCACGCAGCTGCTATATCGAAGCCATCCATGCCTCCAAGGCCGGTGATTATGAACAGGCCGAACGTCTTATCGCCGACGGGGACGAGAGTTTTGTGGTGGGTCATGAGGCCCATGCCAGCCTCCTGACCAAAGAAGCCAACGAAGGTCAGGGCAGCGCTGTGACCCTGCTGATTCTCCACGCCGAGGACCAGCTGATGAGTGCCGAGGCTTTCAAGATTATCGCCCAGGAATTCATCGACGCCCACAAGCGCATTGACGCTCTGGAAGCAAAAGTAAAATAACAACAGCATAATCTACATCTTTTCACGGAGGTTTTCAATATGGGTTTTCCAAAAGGTTTCTTATGGGGCGGTGCGGTAGCTGCCCATCAGCTTGAAGGCGGCTGGCAGGAAGGCGGCAAGGGCGTAAGCGTTGCCGATGTCATGACCGCAGGCCGTCACGGCGTCCCTCGGGAAATCACTGACGGGGTACTGCCCGGCAAAAATTATCCCAACCATGAGGCCATTGATTTTTATCATCATTATAAAGAGGATTTGGCATTACTTGCCGAAATGGGCTTTAAATGCTTCCGCACCAGTATCGCCTGGACACGGATTTTCCCCAACGGGGACGAAACAGAGCCCAATGAGGAAGGCCTGAAATTCTACGATGACCTCTTTGACGAAATGCTCAAGTATGGCATTGAACCGGTAGTTACTCTCTCCCACTTCGAAATGCCCTATCATCTGGTAACGGAATATGGCGGCTGGCGCAACCGCAAGCTGGTGGATTTCTTCGTCCGCTTTGCCACGGTCTGCTTTAAGCGCTATAAAAACAAGGTAAAATTCTGGATGACCTTCAATGAAATCAACAACCAGCGTGAAGTCAACGTCCCCTTTACCGCTTTCACCAACAGCGGCATCCTCTACGGCGAGGATGAGGACAAGTACGCTACCCTCTATCAGGTTGCCCACCATGAATTCATCGCCTCGGCTAAAGCCGTTATCGAAGGCCATAAAATCAACCCGGATTTCAAGATTGGCTGCATGCTGGCCATGACTCCGGTATATCCGGAAACCTGCCGTCCTGGCGACCAGATTGCCGCTCTCAAGGAAATGGACAGAAGTTTCTTCTTCGGCGATGTGCAGGCTCGCGGCCACTATCCGTCCTACATTCTGAAACTCTGGGAGAACAAAGGTTACAAGGTGGAAATGGAAGAAGGGGATTTGGACATTCTCCAGCAGGGCAAGGTTGACTACTATGCGTTCAGCTACTACATGAGCCATGTGACCACTTCGGTAGAAGAACGCAAGGAAAACCTGCAGGGCGGCTTTGCCGAAGGTGTCAAGAACCCCTATATCAAGGAGTCCGACTGGGGCTGGCCCATCGACCCGGAAGGCCTGCGCTATATGCTGAATGTACTGCAGGAACGCTACGAACTGCCCCTGATGATTGTGGAAAACGGTATAGGCCTCCACGAGACCGCCCCCGAAAACGGCGAAATTCAGGATGATGCCCGTATCGCTTACTTCCGCGCCCATATCGCAGAAATGAAAAAGGCCATTGATGAAGACGGCGTAGACCTTTGGGGGTACTGCCCCTGGGGCCCAATTGACCTGGTATCTGCCGGTACCGGCGAAATGGAAAAACGCTATGGCTTCATCTATGTAGACAAAGACAACGAAGGTAAAGGCACCCTGAAACGTGCCCGTAAAAAATCCTTCTACTGGTACAAGAAAGTCATTGCCACAAACGGCGAAAATCTGGCTTAATCGCGATATCACAAAGGCGGTCCGCAAACTCACAAGAGTCTGCGGACCGCCTTTTCTGTATGACTGTTAAGACCTCTATACTTACAGGCTGCCGCCTAGATTGTTCAACGAATCAATAACTACGGCACAATCAGCCTTTACATGCTGAAGCACAAAACGCATTTTCGCCTCAGGAATTGCTACACAGCCACCGGTATAAGGCTTTTTGTCCCCCAGGCAGTGAAGGAAAATAGCCGAACCTTTGCCAGGCGTGCCTTTTTCATTGTAGCTGATATTCAGGCAGTAAATGTACTGCGGATTATAATCAACAATGTGCTCGCTGTCCTTTTTGTTCAGGGATGGGTACTGGCGGATATCTACCATTTCATTATACTTCATGCCGGGACGGACATCACCTGACCAGTAGATGTTTTCATCCACCTGCTTGTAAGGAATAGCACAGCCCGGGTCAGCTGCAATGCCGAAAGCTGCAGTGAAGTGGAATGTTCCCACAGGGGTCTTGCTGTCCCCTTCCTTTTCCTTGCCCAAACCGTTTTTGCCGATAAAACCAGGCGTGCTCATAATCTGCTGCCACTGGCCCTGCGCGTTCTTTTCATGCAGGGATACCCAGGCCGTAGTCGTGCCAACGGCACCAACGACAAAGAGCTGCTTGGCCGTCTTGGCGGCCGGCAGATTCTGCACCCACTGCGGCGAAGCCTGCACTGTCAGATTGGACTGCGGCAGTTTTTCCACGGGGAAGTTAAAGTAGGTATCAGGATAGGGCTCATTTCTCAGGGTAAAGTGCCACCACTCCTCAGGCAGAGGCTTAAAGCCATGACGGGTCATAGCCTCCCGAAGAATCATGCGGTTTTGAATCTGCTGCTGCGTCAAATTCCCCTTGTAATCAGGATGGGAAAGCTCTCCAAAGTAATCAAAGGTGCCGCCCATGTCCAATTCCTTGCCCGTGGACATATCAAAGAGGGTCAAATCAATTGTGCTGCCACGGCTATGGCCGGATTTGGCATCAATATACCCCTCGGCAAACAGGCGGTTCTTTTCCACCTGCGGATAAAAATAGGGTTTCATACGCTTGTCATTCAAATTTTCCGCCCATCTGACAAAGTGGTCAACGGCCATCTGTGGACGGTAGGCATCATAAACCTTCAACCGATATCCCTTGGCCTTTAACTCATCAGATACCTCCTTCAAGGCAGCAGCTGCCTCCTTGGTCATCAGCGCACAGGGCGTATGGTAGCCCGTAATACGTTCACCAACAAAATTATAGGTGCTGAAGTAACGAATTTCCTGAATGACATCAGGCACCACGTCCGAGAGCACCACAAAGCCCGAAGAATCCAGGGGATTCACATTACGGGATTCGGCCTTGGCCGGTGCGGTGAAATTCACCAGCAAAAGCCCTAACATCAGCAGTGGCAGAATAAACCTGCCCCAAAAGCGTTTAGTATTCATAAAAACCTCCTTTTATCGCAATATATGCTAACTAAACTGTCTTCCTAGTAAAATTCCACAAAATAAAATAAAATCCTGCATAGCCACCGCCATGCAGGATTTTATTTTATTTGACGCAGAAACCGGCACTGGTCAGGCCGTCAATCGTTTCTACACCTTTGCTGTTCTGATAGTGCAGGTCAGACACCAGCACTTTTCTGATGTAATGTTTCTGTTTATTGCCATTCGTAAAGGTAAAATAGCTGCTGGCAGAATGAATGACCAACGGATTTCCCTTAGCATCACGGCCCAGATACATCATAACATGCCCCGGCTTAAAGAGCAGTGCGCCAGCCGGTACTTCCTGCATTTTCTGCCAGCGCTTGGCGGTGGACAGGCCGGCAAAATTCAGCGACTGCGGCATAGCCAGCTCCTGCTGGTCAGCGTCACGGGGGATTTCAATACCCATGCTGCGGTAAACATCACCCACAAACGAGGAACAATCAACACTGTCCTCCATGCCGCCCCAGCCATAGCCATCGCCTAAGAATTTCATACTCTGACGAATGAAATTGTTTTGCGTGCAGGGCAGGAATCCCTTATTAACGCTATCATCATCAGTGATTTTTACTTCCGCCTCAGTCAGGACACCGTTTACCTCTACCGGTACATAAGCCAGCCAGGTATCATGTGCCTGCAGTTTGCTGTTCGCCAGCGGAATGACGCTGCCCATTTGGAAAAGGACCGTCCAGGCACCGCCCACGGCCACCACCTTTTTATTGGCAGTCACGACGAGAAAATCCTTGGGATTCACATAGCGCTGCCAATGCGCACGGTCCGTAACAGCTAAAGCGCCCAGACTCACCCAGCCCGTGTAATGACGGGCCTGGCAAAAAGCAAAGGCCCCGTCGGCACTCTTATGCAGAATGATAAGCGGTTCTGCCGGGTCCAGCGCCGTGCCCTGCAGGTTGTCATAATGACGGAAAGACGCATCATCAAAATAATTCTGCGGGGTCGGCAGCAGGCGCATATCCGTCCGTTCCGTCGTCAACGCATATTTTCCTGTGATAGTTCCCTGCAAGGCCTTAAGATTGCAGTTAGCCTGTGCCTGTGCATAGCTGGCTGTACTAATGGCCTTGCCACTGGCATCATAAACCTCACCGGGTGTACTTTCTCCACGATAGTCCTGCTGGGCTTTAAGTATCATTTCTTTTACGGACGCCGCCGGCACATTAACATCAAAGGAGGCCAGGTCCACCAGACTGTCGCTCCTGGTACGCATAGTGCGATTAAGCGCCGTGATTTCCTGCGCAGACAGCAGCACCTTGTCACCAGCGCTGTTGTTTTTTGTCCAGTAAGTCTCCGTTGCCCGGTTGTCACTAATGGCTATAGACGCCTCCCCCCAGGCAGGTACAGCTAGAATTACCAACGCTATAAGCCATAAGCAGCGGCTGCCGCAGGCTGTCAAAAAATTTCTTTTCATAGCAAAACTTCCTTTCAATAAAAATCACCATGTTGTATGTATTCCACACAGCATGGTGATTTTCCTATTTATTTTTCTCCACTTTGCAAATCACCATTATATTTTATAATAAGCTGTTGCCCTGCCGGAACCTGTCTTGGCTATGTATCCCTGTTTCAACAAGTATGCTAAAGTACGCTCAACAGTCATTTTACTTATATCAGGACATATTTCAAGGATTTCACGCTTAGTTATCTTACCAACATGTTTATCAATCACAATCCGCACACGTTCAGCTTTTGATAAACTCCTATCCTGAATAAGTCTCACACGGCTCTCAAATTCTTCATAACCACGCCCTAATATTCCCAGATAATATCTAACGAAAGGTAAATAATCATTTTCCTCCTCGTGCCAACCAGCAGAACTTCTTTGTAAAACTTCATAGTATGTTTCCTTAGTTTTTTCTATGAGCATTTCCATACTGATATATTTTCCCACAATATATCCAGCTTTATAGAACAAAAGCAACGTCAACAGTCTGCTCATACGCCCATTGCCATCATTGAAAGGATGAATACATAAAAAATCCAATATGAACATAGGTATCAAAAACAACTTGTCAATTTGATCTTCTTCCCATGCCTCTATAAAAGCATTGCAAAGATTATCCATAGATTCTGCCGTCTGCCAAGCCGGTACAGGTACAAAGCGCGCCTTCTTTACACCTTTCTCATCTGTTTCAGCTATAATATTATCAGAATTTTTATACTCCCCCCCCTTCATCCCACTTGAATAGGAATACAAATCACGATGCAGCTGCAATATAACACTTGGACGTGGTCTGATGTAATCGTAGTTTTCATGAATAGTGGTAAGTACCTCACGATAACCTGCAATTTCTTCTTCTGAGCGATTTCGCGGTTCGGCCTTTAACTTAACCAAATCTTCCAAACGCCCATCGGTAGTATATATCCCCTCAATTCTATTCGATGCTCCTGTACTCTGTACCTTTGCTATCTCCAGTAATGTCTTTAATTCATCGATATTAGCCTCCAAAAACAATTCCTGCTTGCCTTTATGTTCATGCAGACCAGCAACTAGTTTCACCAAATCAGGCGTATACAGTTTTGATATATTATTCTTATAGTCAAATTTTCTCATAATATCTACCTCATCAATCATTTATATACATCATTATACCCATCTTTGATGTATATATCAAATATTGATGTATATAAATTGCGATGCAGATTTTAAATCAATATCCCCTGGCAATGGTCAATCTCATGCTGGATAATCTCAGCAGTAAAGCCGGTGAACCGTTGTTTCTGCGGTTTGAATTTTATATCCTGATACAAAACACTTTACATCTATCTGCCGCTGTCCTACAATAGTTTACATACATTTACAATGGGAAAGGATAGGGATATATTTGAGTGAGGACAAGGACGAGATACTGAACAAGCCATTTGCGGAAATCGGGGAAAAACTGCACCTGCTGCTGCAAACCGGCGCAACGCTGATGGAAAACGGGGCCGACAGCGACAGAACCGTACGGGATATGCGGCGCGCGGCGGCTTTTATGGGCATTGACAGCGAGCACATGCACCAGCATGTACTTTATACCACTTTGATGTTAAACGTCAGCGACAGCCGTCATTCCTATACGGAGTTTTGCAAATACCAAAAGCACGGCATAAACATGACCACCCTGTCAGCTGTCAGCAAACTGACCTGGAGAGCGTTGGAACAAAACTACAGTCTGGAGGCTTTTCGGCGGCAGCTGAATAATATCAGAACTCTGCCCCGGGCTTATCCCGTATGGCTGACCGCCTTGGGCGCAGGCGCGGCCTGCGGCGGTTTTTGCAAACTCTTTGGCGGCAGCTGGCTCGATTTTCTGCTCACGGCCATCTGTTCCCTGTTGGGCTTTTATATGCGGCGGCTCTGTACAGCCTACGCCTTCAATACTTATGCCACCATTGCCATCACCTCGTTTGTGACCACCCTTTTAGCCTGGAGCACCCAGTTTTTAACGGGCGGCCTCAACTGGTATCCGCTCATTGCCTGCACCTTGTTCCTCGTGCCGGGCATACCGCTGATAAACGCGGTCGATGATTTGCTCAACAACTTCATCGTAGCCGGCATGACCAGAGCCATGCACACGCTATTGGTTGTCAGCAGCATGACCTTTGGTATTGTCATCGCCATCCGCCTTTGCGGCGTAACAGACTTTACCAGTGTGCAGCTGACTCCCGATACGGTTTATATTTCGCAGGCAATAGCCGCCGCTATAAGTGCTGTCGGCTTTTCCATCATCTTTAATGTACCGCCGCGAATTTTGCCCGTAGTGGCGGTAGGCGGCATTATCACGGTACTTATCCGCAATATCACCGTTCTGGAATTGGGGCTTACCCAGACCGCCGGTTCCTTTCTGGGGGCCGCCGTTGTGGGGCTTATCGCCTTAAAGGCCATTCACTGGTTTCATACGCCGAATATCGTCATGACTATTCCCTCGGCCATTCCCATGATTCCCGGGGTACTGCTGTACCGGCTGCTCTTTGCCTTGCTTAATATCCATTTCATTACTGCAGAAGGTTTTTTCACGAGTTTCAAAAGCGGCATAGATGCCATAACCATCATTATCGGTATTGCTGTCGGCGTGGCCATTCCCAATATTTTTATCCACCGCCAAATCGAACGCCGCAAGCAGGATAATGTCCAGAAATTATTGGCCAAACGCTATGCCGAATCAGCAGACTGATTAAGAAAGAAGGTTATTTATGACCCTGACAGAAACCAACTCATCCCATCGCAGGGCCTTTATGTATGGCATACATGACGGTACGCCCATTGCCCTTGGTTATTTTGTGGTATCTTTTACGCTGGGCATTGCCGCCCGTAATGCCGGACTTACTCCCTTTGAGGGTTTTCTAGCCAGCTTTTTCAACAATGCCTCGGCCGGTGAATATGCCGCCTTTACCATTATCGCCGCCGATGCCTCCTATCTGGAACTAGCGATTATGACGCTGGTGGCCAATGCCCGTTACCTGTTGATGAGCTGTGTGGTGAGCCAGAAGTTTTCCCCGGATACCAATATTCTCCACCGCGTGCTGGTCGGTTTTGATATTACCGATGAAATTTTCGGCATCACCATCGCCCGTAAAGGCCCTTTAAATCCATACTACAACTACGGCGCCATGAGCGTGGCCCTGCCGGGCTGGTCAGTCGGCACAGCCCTCGGCGTAATGGCTGGCAACCTCCTGCCGGAAGCTGCGGTCAGCGCTCTCAGCGTCGCTTTGTTTGGTATGTTTATCTGGGTTATTATCCCTCCTGCCCGGGACAACCGCATTATCGGTACTCTGGTAGCCGTGAGCTTTATCGCCAGCTTTGCCTGTGCCAACCTGCCCCTCATCAGCGAGCTGTCCGGCGGCACACGCACGATTATCCTGACGGTAGTAATTGCCACCATCGGTGCCATACTGCACCCCATAAAAGAAGAATAAACAACGCCCGTGGAACTGACAGCCAGTCCCACGGGCGTTTTCCTATAGCGAATTATACACTTTCTCATCTACCTGGCCTTCCTGCTTGGCCACCAATAAGGCCGACGTGATATTTCCCACAACATTCTGTGCTGTCCCCGGCATATCCATAAGCGGTTCCAGACCGATAAAATGCATGACCGCCGTCCCGGGAATCCCCATGCTCTCAAGTACCGGCGGCATGACGATAAGGCCTACCCCCGTCATGGCCATCAAGAATTCTACACAAAACAAGGAAAACAAAAAATCAGCATCGATGGTAACAGAAAAAGTACAAGCCAGCATCATGGACACTACAGAAACATAATAGGCTATCCCGTCCATATTGAACTGCATGCCCACGGGCACGGAAAATTTTGTCAGGCGCTCACTTATCCCCAGTTTTTCCTCACAGAACTGCAGCGTTGCCGGCAGGCAGGCGCTGGAATTACAGGTGGAAAAGGGCAAAGCGCTGAAACGTACCGTCTTTTGCAGAAAAATCACAGGCGACAACCTGGCAATCACACCGATAAGCACACTGGAGACGATGAAACATAACGGCATACCCAAAGCTATGACCAACAACAGCTTGCCATAGGTAAGCAGAACCCCCAGCCCCATCTTCATAACCATTCTGGCCATAGATATGAATACCAAAAAAGGCAGCAGCATGGTTACCATCTGTACGACATTCATCGTGAATCTGTTCATGAAATTGACGCCTTCCCGCGCCCATTCCAACGGCCCCTCCATTTTATTTAAAATGAAACCGCAGAAACACGCCAGGAACAAGGTCTGCATGATGTTGTTGTTGGCAAAAGGTGAAATGACATTACCAGGCACAATTCCCGTAATTAAAGAGCGCAGCGTGAGGCTGCTATCAATGGCAGCCTGGTCGCCTACCACCAGTGCCGGTAAAATATCCGTCATGCCTCCGACCAGATATCCGGCCAGCATGCCGATTGTTACATAAAAAGCCAGTTTACATAACGACCAAAAAACCACACGCCAACCTATACGCCCAATATTACTGGAATAGGACATACTGGAAATTCCCGAAATAACTGAAAAAAATATCATGGGGGCAATAGCCATCATCAAGGCGCTGATAAACATAGACTGTATCGGTTCTATCACGCCATCTTCCAGCCAAATCTTAGTCTGCGCTCCGGCTGCATAATGTAGAAAAATGCCCATGGCGGCACCCAAAACAAGCCCCGTCAAAATATTACGCACTTCCTGATTGCCCGGTTCATGCAGTAAAATAGTGACATTATTCACACCATCACGCCGGCGGCGCGTGTATTTCAGCCGTTTACGATGCGACGACAGTATCGCATACCCCGAAAGCTCATCTTCCGTATCTTCAGGTAAAACCAGCAAGGGATTATAGGCCTCGCCCTTGGCAGACATAACCAAACTTAACCGCTTAAATTTACTATGCCATGAAAGGTTTACACAAAAGTCCGCCTGATTATTGCTATGCTTGGCCAAGCGCAGGAATGTCTCCTCCACCAGCAGCTGCATAATATAGATTTCATGCTGCTCAACCTTCTCCCCGGCCAGACTATCGGCAATCCAGTCCATAGCCTGGGAGAAGTTTTCCATCGTCATGGCAAACTGACTACCGCTTATTCGAGCGTTATCAGCCATAAAATTTTCTCTTTCTTAAGATTGTCCAGACGTTTCAGCTGTACTTTGTTCAACCCTTTTTCACTATAGAGTTTTACAGGTTCGCTGAACAGGGGAATCTGCTGTGCTTTTAGTCCTTGGGCAGTAATGAATTTCTGTACTTCCGCATCACTGGCAAAGAACTTCTGGTCAAAGTCTGCCTCAGCGATATCCTCATAAACTTTGGCCGATTCACGATATACTTCCCGGGCATTTTTTTCATCATAAACAACTTTCGAGGCATCCATGACAAAATCACGGGCAGAAAAATCAGAGGTAACAAAGCAGCCGCCATGCTTTTTCAGTACAGCCTTAATGTTTTGCAAAACACTGGCCTGCTGTTCATGGGTAAGATACATCATCAGACCGTCCATGGCAATACAGATAGGCCCTTCCATTTTATCGGCAGCTGCGAGCATTTGCTGCTTGTCCGTCGCGTCAACAACCTCATAGGCGGCCAGTTTCAGCTCAGCAGGTTTCAGGCATTTTTGCAGATAACCGTTGCCGGTAACTGCCACAGCCTGGAACTCTGCCCCGATATACTTCACCCCATGTCTGGCCATATACAGTCCGCGGCTCGAAAAGCCACAGGCGATATCCATAACATTTTTATAGCCTTTCTGCTGCACATACTGATTGATAGCAGCATAGCGCATTTCATGATACAGCATATTCACAGGCTGCAGGGTATAGAAATTCTTGATTTTCCCCGTAAATAAAAGATGCGTCTTGCCCGTAGCCTTCGCATATTCCGCAGCCTCCGGCACCCCGGCCTCACGCAGCCAGAACAGGGAAGTATAAGCCGTATAAGAAACCGGCTCAAACTCCGCCGCCCAGCTTTTGCCGCTTAACAGTATAAATAATCCCAATACCAGTACAGTAAGCCATCTAATTGGCAGTATTTTGTTCATCTTTTACACACCTTTCCTTAGTTACATAATTATGAATAAAAGCACTTAGTATAGTTCGCTCTCCCTAATACGAAATCCTGCCACTACGGTGCAAGAAAACAAAATCACCTATATAAGGTTAATGCGTGCTTATTTTTATTTGTTACATCTCAATTGGGTGGAGGTGGTAATACTTTTCGCTGTTTCACTAAATTTCCCACCAGCAAACGATGGGGCTTTCTAGCAACGTTGCGCCGGGCAGGCCAGCGGCGCGATTATTCATCAAAATATCCAGGGACGGTTGTTTGTGGGCCAGTCCTCACTGCGTTCGGACAGTCGTTTCACTGCGAAAAGCATCACCACCTCCGCCCTAAGCAGCGTCCGTGAAAAATGATTATTTCGCAGTGACAGGGAACAAGTACATCGATGTTCTTGTAACGGGAGCAACGAGTTCGTAGCAATTGTATATGCTGTTGCTGGGGGCGAACGGGGGAGTGATTTTTTATGCGGGGAGCGACTGCCTGAGCGCAGCGAAGGCCGGCACACTGTAGGCCATTGCTAAGCAACTACGCTGAAAGTAGCGCCGTTGGCCTGCCCGGCGCAGGTAACTGGACAATTCTCTTTTCCGAGGGGTGTCGTTTAGCGGAGGCAGAAAAATTACTCCCCCGTGAACCCCGTGCACGCATGAACAGGATATTAAAAAAAGGCCCCATCAGAGCCTTACACTCCAATAGGGCTTTTCCTCAGCAATATGTTACCAGTTCCTCTATACTCTTTGTCTTTTCATGCATAGGCGTAGGACGTACCCCATCAGCAGCATAGCCGATATCCAACAGCAGCACTACTTTTTCATTCTCCGGCAATTTCATCGCCTCTGCGGCCTTATCCGGGTCAAAGAAATTCAGCCAGCAGCTGTCTACACCTTCAGCTGCAGCAGCCAGCATCATGTGCGTGGCTACGATACTGGCATCTTCAATGCCGGAAGTGTATTTGTCACCGGGGTAGGTAAATTCCTGATGCTGGTCATAAGTTACTGCCAGTACCAACGGAGCACCATAGCGGCAGGGCGTCAGGCTGTCTACTGTCTGCAGTGCATCCTCGGACTGCATGACGTAGATGTGCTGCGGCTGGCTGTTTTTGGCAGTCGGCGCCAGCTGACCGGCACGCAAAATCTTATCCAGCACATCCTGCGAAACCTTTTTGTCAGGATTGTACTTCTTACAAGAATAGCGGTCTTGAGCAAGTTTCAGAAAGTCCATATTTACCTCCTTGGGCAGATGTTTACGTATGACCTAGTAAAGGTCATATTGTCTTATTCTTGCAAAATTTTCCTGTTCCTGCCAAATGATAAATTTTCCTTTACAATAAACGGACTGCACCATAAAATATATAACATATATATGCAGAAAGGAACATTATCATGAATCATGATATATACATCTATCTCTTCGTTATGAGCGCCGTTACGCTGGCTATCCGCATACTCCCCGTCACCCTTATCCGCCGGCCGATAAAAAACGTCTTTCTGCGCTCGTTCCTGTTTTACGTCCCCTATGTGACGCTGGCAGTGATGACCTTCCCGGCCATCATGGACGCCACGCGCAGCCCGTACGCCGGACTTTTGGCCCTGCTTATCGGCATTGGCCTGGCCTGGAAAGGATTCAGCCTGTTCAAAGTGGCCGCAGCCTGCTGTATTGTCGTATTTGGCGTAGAACTGGTATTGCTATAATGAAAACATAAAAACAGCCATGGAAGTTTTTTCCTGAACTTCCATGGCTGTTTGTTTATAACGCCATTTTGTATTTATCTATTTATCCCTCTGGGGAAAGAACATGGCCAGCACCCGTTCGTCCTGCGGCTTACCTAAATACGTGCCCAACAGGAAGAACAGCAGAGAGACTGTAATACCGATGGTTATCTGATGCAGCCCCATGACTTTAAAGCCCATCCCCTGTGTCAGGCAGTATACCACCGTGCCGCCGCCCATGGACAGCAAAGCGCCAAGCTTATTGGCGCGCCGCCAGAAGAGGCCCAAGAGCAGCATCCAGAAAAAAGCTGTTTCCAGACCGCCGAAAGCAAACATATTGATAATCCAGATAAGACTTGGCGGTGTCAGCGCAATTACAAAGACCACCACGCCGATAACCGCCGTAGCTGCCATGGACAACAGGCGCAGCTGCTGTGTCCCTGGCTCTTTGCCCTGCTTATGCGCGTGGTGCAGGTATACGTCCTTGATAATCGCTGAGGACGCTACAATCAACAGGCCGGAAATCGTGGAAATGGACGCCGCCAAGGGGCCGATAATAGCCAGCCCTACCAAAGCCGGCGGCATGACCGTAACGATGGTTTTGGGAATGATATTATCCACGCCGCCATAGGAGGCCAGATCGCCGGTAAGCACGCCATGGGACAGAATCCCCGTGAAATTGATGCCGATATTCATAAAACCTACGACCACCGTACCGATAAGCATGGCCTGGTGCAGGCTGGCCGTATCCTTGTAGCTGATACCACGCACAACTGACTGTGGCAGGGCAATGGTGCAGATACCGACCAAAATCCACTGTGTCAGGTACAGCCCGGCTGGCATGTGGCCGCCGGAAAACGGCTCAAACATTTCCGGGTGGCTGCTGTGGAGATTAGCCATCAAATTCGTATAACCGCCCCCGGCCGCAAGTACATAGTACAGCAGCAGGACAATCCCCACCATCATCATCAGCGCACAACAGGTATCAGTAATCGCCACCGCCCGGAATCCGCCGACAGTCGTATATACCACCACGGCCAGACCAAAGAGCAGCAAGCCCATTTCATAGCTGTACCCAGTCACCGCCGCAAACAGCTTGGCACCGCCCACAAACTGTGCCGTCATCGTTGCACAGAAAAACAAAACGATGATGAACGCCGCGAGGCTGGCCAGCCCATCTGACTGAAAGCGCTCCCGAATGATATCCACTACCGTCACCGCGTCAAACTTTCGCGACAACAGGGCCACCCGTTTGCCGAAGATACCCAGCACCAGAAAAATTGCTGTCACCTGTACGACCGCCATGTAAATCCAGCCAAAGCCAATCTGCCAGGCCATGCCCGGGCCGCCGACAAAGGAACTCACGGAGCTGTATGTAGCCACCGTGGTCATGGCCAGTACAAAGCCGCCTAAATCATGATTGCCGATAAAATACTGCTGAACAAAGTTTTTCGCAAAGCCCCGGGCCTGCACCTGCCGTACATAAAAGCCAATGCCGACCATCACCGCCATAAAAACCAGCAGAGGTAAAAGCGCGGCCAGATTACCACCATTATTCATGGATATCAGCCCCCTTTTCCACCTGACTATCTTCCAAGGGCATATCCCGGAATACGAATTTCAGCAAAATTTTCACCAGCACGATGGCAAACAACCAAACGCCGATACTTGACGTGACCGCCCATAGCGGCAGACCGAAAATCTCCGTATCCACATCCGCAAGGCCAAACCCGGCCCAGCACCAAAATAAAATAAGTACCAGCAATGCCAGTCCCGTAAACACGGCCTCCCGGCGAATTTGCTGATACTTTTCCCATTCTGTCATAAATAAATACTCCTTTCGTACAGTTGCACCTAATTTTTTTGCCGTGCATACCGTCGCTCTCTAGTGTACCGCAAAATGATGTTACAGGCAAACACAGCAGGATTTTTTTCCTGCAAAGCGAAGAATATCTACAAGGATTATTTTAGAAAGGATGATATATATGAAACGCTATATTATAATGCTGGCGCTTTGCCTTTGGGCAGTCAGTGCAACCATCGTCTCCGCGTCCGGCACCATCTCAGGCACGGTCTACACCCCCAACACAGAACGGGGCATGCAAATAGCCAGAAACGATGCCGGCGCAGGCATGATGTGGGACATGAGTGCCCCCAAAAACAAGAAAAACTCCGAACGTGCCGAAATCTGGCTTATCGGACGAAACATCAACTTTGCCGCCATCCCCTACGACACCATTCAAAAATGGTACCAGCAGGGCGTGATTCCTGCCAATCAGCCCATCTACAAAGCTGCAGCCGACGAAAAGGGCAAATTTGAATTCAAGGATATCCCTGCCAATGATTACTACGTCATGATTCTTGACCCCAACGGCAAGGAAATATCTCAAAACCTCACGGAAAAAGTCAGCCGTGACGAATTGCTGAAAAAACTCCCCCATGCTGACGAATTTGAACTGTTTATGGTAGGTATGCGCAGCTGTCTGGTACAAAAAGTAACCCTGCGCGATGGTCAGAAAATAAATATTCGTCCGGGAATCATTTAACCACGAGGAGGGAAACATTATGTCCATTCTTGAGGATATGCTGGCAGCCAACGCGGAATTTTGCGCCCATCCGCCCACAGATTACACGCAGGAAGACCATAAGAAAAGCAAGCTGCCCCAAAAGCAGGTAGCCATCATCACCTGCATGGATACCCGGCTGGTAAACTTTTTGGAGCCTGCCCTCGGCATCGGCCGTGGCGAAGCCAAGGTAATAAAAACCGCCGGCAACGGCGTTACCGGCGTATTTGACGGCACAATCAGAAGCCTGCTGGTCTGTATCTACGAGCTGGGAGTTAAGGAAATCATCGTCATCGGCCATCATGAGTGCGGCATGGCCAACACCACTTCCGAAAGCCTGATAAAAGCCATGCTGGCCCGGGGCATAGCCAAAGAAGCCATCCACATGGTCAAAAAAGAATTAAAGGAATGGGCAGACGAATTTCACCACCCGGAACAAAACGTCCGCGACACCGTGGAATATATCCGCTTAAATCCCCTTATCCCTGCCGATGTCCCCATCCACGGCCTAATCTTCCATCCTCGTACCGGCAAGATAGATGTGGTGGAAAACGGCTATAACAAAAATAACGACAGTTAATTTTATATAGAATTATAGGTATTTATAAGCTATAATATACGCAAAGGAGGTTATATCATGGCTATAAATCCCTATCGTCCGGGAGCAGGCAGAAGTCCGCTGTATTTAGCTGGCCGCGAACAGGTACTCAGCGATGCCCGTGACTCATTAGAAGCTTTAGGCGCAGGCGAAGCCATCCGTTCCACTATATACTACGGGCTGCGTGGTGTCGGCAAAACCGTTTTGCTCAACTATCTGGAAAACATTGCCGATGAATACGATATACTCACAGAATATATGGAGGTTTCCGAACAGGAATCCTCCTTCCAGCAAAATATCGCCCTTCACATCTATAAACTAATTACCCGACTCAGTACCGCCACCCAGCTGAAAAGTTACGCCCAAAAGGCCTTGGGTATCCTCAAAGCCTTTTCCTTGAAATATTCTACTGGTGGAACCACCCTCAGTATTGATATCGACCCTTTGCGTGGTTTTGCCGACACCGGCAATCTCGCCAATGACATAAAGGAACTTTTGCTGGCTCTTGGCAATGTCGCCCATGCCGAAGGCCGGGGCGTGGCAATTTTCATAGATGAAACTCAGTATCTGCAGGAACAAGAGTTCAGTGCCCTCTGTGAAGGCTTGCACCGTATCAATCAAAAAGGCTATCCTTTAGCAATTTTTGCTGCCGGCCTCCCAAAGATTGCCAAAATTGCTGGCGATGCCAAATCCTATGCCGAACGGCTTTTCTCCTTTGTAGAAATCGGTTCACTTACAGATACCGCCGCCTGTGACGCTCTGGCCAAGCCTGCCAGCAAATATCAGGTCAGCTACACGCCCGAAGCCTTGAACCGGATAATTGCCATCACCCAGGGCTATCCATACTTCCTGCAGGAATATGGCAGTTGTGTATGGGACGCCAAAGGCAGTAACGATACCATAACACTTGATATCGTAAACAACGCTCAGCATATTTTCCAGCAGAATTTGGACAAAGCCTTCTTCAAAGTCCGCCATGACCGCGCTACTCCCAGAGAACTGGAATTTATGACTGCCATGATAAAATGCCCCGAACTGCCATGCAGCACAAAACAGGTCGCTGACCTCATGGACGAACCCATAAATAAAATCAGTCCCCTGCGTGCCCAACTCATCCATAAGGGCTTCATCTACGCCGTAGACAGAGGATTCATTGATTTCACCGTACCTCAATTTGATACCTTCTTGCGGCGAATGTATGGAAAATAATCATGACATTTTTATTTTCCTGTTCCATCATCATCGCTAATCAAACGTCTGCCATACAAAGTTCTAAAGCGATTAACGTTACTATCATACTTTGATGAGGTCAAATCATTTTCTCCACTAAGACCTCTAACTCTTACTCCCATAAATCCTAACATAGTATTAAACACCAAGTCATTTGTAAAAACATAATTTCTAGCTTTTTTTAGATTTATCATTTTACTCTGATGCTCTTGCTGCCAATCATAAGATATATACATATACATAGGAATGTACGTCATATCAAATATAAACGTACTAGGATTATGTTCTTGTTCATAATTAACACCTTCGCTATGGTCAGAGAAATACATAAGGCCCTTAAAATTTTTCCATTTTGTAACTTTATCCAGTAGTTCACTCATTACATAATCATTATATAAAATACTGTTATCATATTCACTACTTTCTCCTACACTACCAAATTTTTTAAAATCAGAAGGATACCTGTCACGATACGTTCCATGATTTCCCATTAGATGTACCACTATCAGCATTTTATCCTTGATGGAAATATTTTCCATATTTTTTACAATCTCTTCATCGAAGTAATCTGTGTCAATAAAATAATCAGAATGGTCATTTAGCCAAATTTGTTGATTAGCTGACGCCGCTATGGCAGTTATAGGCGTTGTCCATTGACCATAGCGCATTTGATTACTTATCCAAACAGTCTCATATCCAGCTTCATTAGCTACTTCCAAAAGTGATACTGCATCTTCCAATTTTATATCATTATATTGATTCTTTGATGTCAAAGCATATGTGATAACAGGTACAGTTTGCACATGACAGGAATATGCCTTGTTAAATAAAAGTAAGTTATCATCATTTTTCATTCTTTCCAACCACGGTGTAGTATTCTTTTCGTACCCATAGGCCGACATTCTCGTACGATTTTGTGACTCTCCTATAACAAGTACATATATACCATCTTCACCATTATTATCTAAATCAATCCCCTGTACTAATCTTTCCTTTCTAGCTTCACATTGTTTAGCAAATTCCTCATAGTTTGCCTGATATATTTGAACTTCCATATATACTTTTGTCAAAATATTTTCACTTGTACGCATAAAAAGGATATAACTTAATATCATTGACACTGCAATTGCGAAATATATTACTTTTGTTCGTTCTTTAAGCTGCAAATTACATACAATCTTTCCCCATCCAAGCAAAACAGCTGCATAAAAAAATAATAATAGTCCGGCATACCATCCTGTCCTATCTCTTATATAACTAATAGCTTCACTGAAATTAGTCTGCAATACTGCCATTAGCGCTTCTGCATCCAGCCATGCTGCTTCCGAAACGTAATATCCCCAAAATAAAATCAACGGGAGAAGTACACATGTCCCCCCCCGCAAACATTATATTTTTTAGCATTTTGTTTGAAAACATTGACAGTATCAAAATCATAAAATTACATATTGCAAAGATATAGCTAAATAATATATCTACCTCTGCTATCTTTGGCATGGATACTGTTAGATAACGAATAGCAAACAAAGAACTACCTAATAGCAAGCCAACGCCTATAGCTTCATAATATCCTTTCTCTTCTGAAAACACTTTTGCTGATGTTACCAGCAAAATCGCATCTATCAGCAGGAAAATTGTGTAACGCGGACTAAAATCATGAAATATTACGGTACTCATAATTACTAAGCCCAAATATACACCTATGATTTGTAATATATTTCGTTTCAACTATAAAACCTCCAATGTGTTTACTCTCAACTTTGCACTGTTTAAAATCTCTGTTTATGTCTACACATACTTCCTGATACAGTTAATTTTAATCAGACGCGTTCAGCCAGTAATCTTTCCATAACTCCAGCCAGCAAAGGTTTGCGTGTATCAGACTGCACTTTTCCCGGTTGGCTATTTTTATGTGCCCATAAATACAAAAAAGTTTATGTATGGCTTATCTATCCTTCCAAATCCATACCCGTTCCTTGACTTTTGCCTCGCGCAAAGCTTCGTCCATGGCTTCCAGTGCCAGTTTGGACACCTCTGCCTGCGTAGAATACTCGTCATCAAATCGGCGTGACGCGCCTTTTTTAAACACTTCGTCCTTTGACTTGTCAAAGCCATAAATCTCTACAGCGGCGTAGCTGTGGATTATGTACCTGCCCCAGCGGTTCCAGCTCATGGTCTGGTACTGCTCATAGCCAGTCAGCACCGGCATGACTACCAAATCAGCTTTGAGTTTTTCCGCTACCGGACGCATTAAATCCTTGAGTTTTACCTTGCCAAAAGCCTCGGCCCGGGCTGCGTCAAAAGCCTCCCAGCATTCCTTTTCGGGAATATAGTAAACCGCATTCAATGTGCCATTTAAAGGAATATGCAGACTGCGGTCAACAAGTCTTTCCAAATTATCCTGCACGTCCTGTGACGGTGTCATATAGCTCTGCACCGTCAGGGGAAACTGCGCCACCCTTAACGGCACACGCTGAGCAGCGTAAACCTGTGCCATAAAGCAGCAAAGCAGCATTACCAATGATAAAACAATTTTCTTTTTCATTGCCGGCACCTCTTCTCCCAATCAGTGAATTGACTTTTTCTTAAACCGGCCGCCCACGATATCATGAACAGCATTGATGGTAACAAAGGCACTCTCATCTTTGTCAAGTACGATTTCCTTGAGTTTATCCACCTCCAAGCGTGTCACCACGCAGTAAAGAACTTCCTTGCTTTCCCCCGTGTAGCCGCCGGCACCATGCAGGAGCGTCACGCCACGCCCCAGACGGTCATTCAGGGCTGAGGTTATTTCATCGTGTGCATTAGTCACAATCATGACAGCGTATGATTCGTCCAACCCTTTGATAACCACGTCAATCATCTTGGAAATAACAAAATAAGCTACCAGCGAATACATGGCCTTATCCCAGCCGTAAAGAAGGCCGGCACTGGAAAGAATAAAGAGGTTGATAAACATAACTACTTCGCCCACGGAGAAAACGGACTTCTTATCCATGATGATAGCCACAATCTCTGTACCGTCCAGGCTGCCGCCAGCCCTGATTATGAGTCCTACCCCCAGACCGTCAATTATGCCGCCAAAGATGGCCGCCAAAAAGGGGTCGTCCGTCACCTTTTGCAAGGGCTCAAAAATCTCCGACCAAACTGACAAAAAACAAATGGCTACCAAAGTGGCGATAGCAAAGTTTTTGCCAATCTGCTTATAGCCCATGAACAGAAAGGGTATATTGAGCAGTATCAGGAACACACCCAGACTCATACCCGTTATGGTTTCGAGCATGATGGAAATACCGACGATACCACCATCAATTACATTATTCGGTATCAAAAACTCTTCCAAACCGAAAGCGGCAATTACAGCACCAACGAAAATCATCAGGTATTTTTTTATATAGAATGATGTCTTGCGGTTTTGTCCTATTTTTTGTTTTGTCTTATTAACAGCATAAGCAGTTGCCTCTTCCACACGCCTCACACTCCCCTATACTTCCCTAATTATTAGATCTTTCATATATATTTATATATATTATAACGCCGTTATTTCAGTTTTGCCACAGGCATAACTTCCTCTTAGCGTTTTCCTCCGGGGACCAGGTAACAATTTTATCACTGTATATCACTAAAGTACAAATGTATTACATTGGAGTTTTTTGACGGGATTAACCCATTTTTTTGCGTGTTTTCTCGCGACTTTGATTGACTTTGATTGACTTTAGTTGTATAGTATAAAATAATCAAACTTTTGGAGAGTGATAGCCATGCTGACGGAAGAGCGTTATGCCATAATCCTCCGTATTCTCGAAGAAAAAAAGGCTGTTACAGTCCTTGATTTAACCAAGGCCCTTGATGCCTCGGAATCCACGGTACGCCGCGACCTCACCGCCTTGCATAAGAGTGGACGTCTCTACAAAGTTTACGGCGGTGCTACTTCCATCGACAACAATTACAGCAATGCCGAGGAAGATATGAAAACCAAGAACGATTTATTCCCCGAGGAAAAAATCGCTATTGCCAAAAAAGCCGCCAGCCTGATTAAGCGCAAAGATTTCGTTTATATCGACGCCGGCACCACCACGCTGCACCTTATTGACTTCATTACCGAAACCAGTGCCGCCTTTGTCACCAACGGCATGCAGCATGCCAGCAAACTGGCAGCCAAAGGTTTTAAGGTCTTTATTATCGGCGGCGCAGTAAAAGCCATCACTGAGGCCGTGGTCGGCACAGAGGCTTTAAACAATTTAAAATATTATAACTTCACCAAAGGCTTTTTCGGCACCAATGGCATCAGCATGAAATCCGGATTTTCTACGCCAGATGCCGAAGAGGGCACCATCAAAGGGGCCGCCTTATCACGTTGCAAAAATGCCTACGTACTGGCTGACCAGTCAAAATTCAACAAGATTTCCCCCATTACCTTTGCCCATATCTCCAGTGCTACCATCATTACCGGTAAACTGACAGATATAAAATATCGAGATTATACCACTATTCTTGAAGGAGAGTAAGAGAATGATTTACACCGTAACCTTCAATCCATCCCTGGATTACATTGTACGCCTTGATTCCTTTACAGCAGGCCAGATTAACCGCGTCAACTACGAGCAGGTTTTGGCCGGCGGCAAGGGCATCAACGTGTCCATCGTGCTGAAGAACCTCGGCCATGATAACACGGCCCTGGGTTTCCTGGCTGGCTTTACCGGCGAAGAAATCAAATCCCAGCTGAAAGACTTTGGCGTAAAAAGCGATTTTGTCCAGCTGGAAAAGGGTTTCTCCCGTATTAACGTAAAAGCCAAGGCTGAAAATGAAACGGAAATCAACGGTCAGGGACCTGACATCAGCGAGGCAAAACAGCAGGAACTCTTCGCGCAGCTGGATAAGCTGGTAGAAGGTGACACACTGGTGCTGGCCGGTTCCATTCCCAAGACGCTGCCGGACGATATTTATCAGCGCATTATGGCCCGTCTGGACGGCAAAGGCATCCGCATTGTGGTTGATGCCGAAAAGAAACTGCTCCTCAACGTGCTGCAATATCATCCGTTCCTGATTAAACCCAACAATCACGAACTGGGTGATATGTTCGGTGTAACCCTCAAAACCGACGAGGAAATCATCACCTACGCCAAGAAGCTGCAGGAAAAAGGCGCGCAGAACGTGCTGATTTCCATGGCTGGCGATGGCGCTATCCTGCTGACGGCTGAGGGCCAGTCCTTCAAATGCCCGGCACCGAAGGGCAAGCTCATCAACTCCGTAGGTGCTGGTGACTCCATGGTGGCCGGCTTTATCACGGGTTACATGGAATCCAATGGCGATTTTGAACAGGCCTTCCACTGGGGCGTAGCTACCGGCTCCGCTTCTGCGTTCAGCGAAAACCTTGCTACCCGTCCTGAAGTAGAGGCGCTTTTGAAGACCATCGCCTAAACTAAAATTCCATTATATAATTGGGTGTTCGCCTGTAAGGCATTATTTATAAATTCTTTTTTTACAAAGGAGAGAACATTATGCGTATTACCGACCTGCTCAAGAGCGAGAGCATCGCTCTGGGTACTTCCCCGGCTGATAAAAACGCAGCCATCAATCTGCTGGCCGACCTCATGGAGGCTGGCGGCAACCTGTCCGACAAGGAACAGTACAAGAAAGATGTCTTTGCCCGTGAGGCCTCCGGCACGACCGGCCTCGGCGATGGTATCGCCACGCCGCATGCCAAGAGTGCTGGCGTAAAGGCTGCCGGTCTGGCCGCTATGACGGTTCCCGGCGGTATGGATTTTGCGTCCATGGACGGCCTGCCGAGCCGCCTGTTCTTCATGATTGCTGCTCCGGACTCTGCCAATGACGACCATCTGGCTATCCTGTCCAAGCTGGCTACCATGATTATGGACCCGGACTTCAAAGAGGCTCTTATCGCTGCCAAGACCAAGGAAGAATTCCTGAAACTCATCGACGCTAAAGAAGATGGCAAATTCGTTGCCGCCGCAAGCGAAGCAAAAGAAGCAGCTCCTCAGGCTGACCACATTCAGGTGCTGGCTGTTACGGCCTGCCCGACTGGTATTGCCCACACCTTTATGGCCGCTGAAAGCCTCGAACAGCACGCTAAAAAGCGCGGCATCACCATTAAGGTTGAAACCAATGGCTCCGGCGGTGCCAAAAATGTACTGACCGCTGAAGAAATCGCCAAAGCTGACGCTATTATCGTCGCTGCTGACAAGAACGTCGCTATGGCTCGTTTCGATGGCAAACCGACCATCATCACCAAGGTTGCTGACGGCATCAACAAGGCTGACGAACTCCTTGACCGTGCCCTGTCCGGCAATGCTCCCATCTACCATGCGTCCGGCGCTGATGAAGAAACCGGTGCAGCTGACGTTTCTGGTGAAAGCCTCGGCCGTCAGATTTATAAGCACCTCATGAACGGTGTCAGCCACATGCTGCCCTTCGTTGTTGGCGGTGGTATCCTGATTGCCATGGCCTTCCTGTTCGATGATTACTCCATCGACCCGAGCAAATTCGGTTCCAACACGCCGCTGGCTAAGTTCTTCATGGATATCGGCGGTGCGTCCTTCGGTTTCATGCTGCCGATTCTCGCTGGTTTTATCGCCATGTCCATTGCTGACCGTCCGGGTCTGGCTGTAGGTTTCGTCGGCGGTGCTCTGGCTGGCAGCACTGGTTCCGGTTTCCTCGGTGCTCTCGTTGCCGGTTTCGTAGCTGGTTACGCTGTAAACTTCCTGAAGAAAGCGTTCTCCTGCCTGCCGGAATCTCTGGACGGTATCAAACCCGTTCTGCTCTATCCGTTCTTCGGTATTCTGATTATCGGTTTCATCAGCATGTTCATCATTGCGCCGCCGGTTGGTGCAATCAACACCTGGCTCGTTGATACGCTGAAGAATATGGACCCGAACGCCCGCATTATGCTGGGTATCGTTATGGGCGGCATGATGGCTATCGACATGGGCGGCCCCATCAACAAGGCTGCTTATGTAACTGGTACGGGCCTCCTGGCCTCCGGTGAATACCATGTAATGGCCGCTGTTATGGCTGGCGGTATGGTTCCGCCTCTGGCTATCGCCCTTTGCACAACCTTCTTCAAGAACCGTTTCACCGAAAGCGAACGCAAAGCTGGTATCACCAACTATGTAATGGGTATGTCCTTCATCACTGAAGGTGCTATCCCGTTTGCCGCTAGTGACCCCCTGCGTGTAATTCCTTCCGTATTCATCGGCTCCGCTACGGCTGGCGCTCTCTCCATGGCCTTTGACTGCACCCTGCGTGCTCCCCATGGCGGTATCTTCGTAGTACCGACCATCGGCAATGCCGGCATGTATCTGGCAGCTATCGTCATCGGTGCTGTAGTAGGCTGCGCAGTGCTCTCCGTACTCAAAAAGCCTCTTAAAGACTAATATCGCATAAAAAACCAGCAGCTCATCATTTGATGAGCTGCTTTTTTGCGCTATGTACTTATAACGCCGTTGTTCCAGTTTTGCCATAGGCAAAACTTCCTCTTGGCGTTTCAACGAGGCGGGAGATATGCTCGCCGCCTGTTTTGGTATTCGTGCTTCTTGCCTCGTTATATCCCCAAAAACGAATTGACCTGGAAGTTTCTGATACTGGCCAGCATAGTTGTCTTTAGGGCTGCTGTCAGTGCCTTGCCGGTGGCCTGGGCCGCTGCGGTGTCGATATTTCCGTTGAGCAGGCCGGTGTTATTCAGCTGATTCAGCCAGGCGATATTCTGCGCTACTTCGTTAATAGCCTGCTGATTCAGCGAACGCTGCTGGCGTTTATAATAGCTGTACATATAATCCTGCGTCTTTTTACGGCTGTCTGACCAAAAGCTGTCCATCAGGCCCAGCTTATACTTCGTCAGGTCATACTCATTAAGAGTCTTGTCCCATTCTTCCTGTTCCCTCTTTACCTCATTCCAGATATCCGCAAAACTCTCCCCTATATCTGTCTTATTCGTGGTCGTTTTCGTACCCTTATATGATTTATCTGCTAACTTTTGCAGGGTCAGCAATGTTTCCAAAGCCATTTGTGACATAAATACAGCCCCCTTTCTATCCTATATATCGACAGAAAGGGGGCAAAACTTTAGCTATATTAGTCTTCTTCTACCGGGCGCAGGGCATTATCCATCGGTGCCTTGGCATTCGGCAGCAGGTCACTCAGCTTGGCTGTCTTAACTACGCCATCCATATTGGTCATAATTATTTCCTGTACATCAAACTCTGCCAACAGCTGGCATACAGCACCATTGGGGATAAAGGGCTCTTCCGTATCAGCGATTATGGCGATGGCGTCAAATTCGCGTTTGCCATCAGCCACGGCACGGTACATAGCCACTTCCTCCGCAAAAACCGACAGGCGCGGTATGGCATTTTCTATATTGCAGCCTGTGTAAAAAGTCCCATCACTGGCCAGCACACATGCTCCTATGGCCGCCTTACCATAAGGTACGTAGGCATTATCCATGACCTGCATGGCCGCCCGCACCATCGTATCCACTATTTCCGGATTCATTGTCCACTCACTCCTTTTGTCGCCAATACTATCTACTTTTACTATTCCCCGTCCATCAGCAAATTCCTTGTCGCGGGAAAATAAAATTTTTACACCACATCTACACGGATAACCCCATCTATCTGCCGTACGGCATCAACGATGATGATACTCTTAATGCTCTGCTTGTTGAAAATCTCCAGGTCTATATACATGGATTTCTCGCCACTGTCATCAACTTCATCTTCATCGGCCTTGACCTTAACGCCGCGCACCCGGAGCTGCAAATCTTCCAGACAGCGGCTGATACGCATGAGCTGCCCCGGCCTGTCAACCGTATGGATATTAAGTGATAAATTCTTTTCATGGTCTACCCAGTCATCCAAGCGTGATAAACTGCCCAAAGTCACAAATACCAACGCCGTAGTGATAAGAGCCCCGGAATAAAAACCACAACCCACAGCCAGACCAACACCAGCCACCACCCACAAACAGGCAGCAGTGGTAAGTCCGGTAACCGACAGGCCTTCCTTCATGATGGCGCCAGCCCCCAGAAAACCTATGCCGCTGACCACCTGTGCAGCTAATCTGGCCGGGTCAGCATTTGTCCGTCCCTCGACATTTTGATACAGGGCCTCTGACAGGACCATAATAAGACAGGAACCCAGACATACCAGCACATTTGTTCTCAGACCTGCTGACTTGCGTCGTGACTGCCGTTCATACCCGATAACGCCGCCCAAAACACAGGCGAGAACCAGCCGCAGAAACAACTCACCCTCTGACAGCATATCATCTCACCTCCGCAGCATTTTCTTCATATTCCCGGTATCTATAATATATTCCCTCTCCTGGCAGAAAATCCTTCCTCAACAATACAACATTCCCTTAAACATCATAAAATTATCCACAAAACAATCCACAGCTGTGGATAAACTCTGTTTATCGTAACTATTTTATCATTTTCCTACTATAATATATAAGCCACATGTGTATATTGTTCAAAACAAATACGCTAAAATCTGTGGACAATGTGGATAAATCCGTGGATAACCCTATATATCCCCTCTTGACAAGTTGATTTTCCATATATTTTGTGGTTTTTTCCACCATTTTTTATCAACTTTTTGTGGATAACAGCTACTCTCACCATATAGTTACAATTTTTTACTTTTTCCACAGGGAATATGGGGATTTTATTAAGTTCGCATTATAGTAACGCACATCGCCTGATACTTCTTCTCCGAGCCATGCCGGCCTAAAGAAATCACTATCCTCGGCAGTCAGTTCAATTTCAGCCACAACCAGTCCTGCATTTTCCCCGGCAAATACGTCTATCTCCCATATATCGCTGCCGTGTCTTTCCAGATAACGTGTCTTGGTCAGTACAGGCTGCTCAGCCAGCTCTAAAATCGCCTCTGCCTCTTTAAGCGGTATTTCGTATTCAAACTCCGCCCGGCTTATTCCCTTGTTTTTTCCTTTTATCGTCAAAAAGCCCTTTTCGCCCTTTATGCGGACTCTCACTGTACGCTCCGGCATTGTAGACAGATACCCCTGGGCAATTTTTTCCCCCTGCCCCTGTGGCTGCCAGCCAGCCTTTACCAAAAATTTGCGCTCTATTTCCTGTGCCATATCAGCAACCTCCTTTTCTCTCGTAATTGTAACACTTTTTTTGCTTATCTACTCCTTTTTTCATATTTCTTTGCTATAATAACACTATATGTCTTTTATTTGTTTATAACGCGGAAGATATCTTCTTCCGCGTTATAACACTACAAACTACAGAAAAGAAGGTATTGTTTTGCAAGAATCAAATATTCCACCACGTAAAGCAAAAAATAAACGACGCATTTGGCCCTGGTTGCTGCTTATCGTTGTTTTTCTTGCCGCAGCTATAGGCGGTGCGTATTTCGCCAGCAACAGCCTGCTGGAAAAGCCGACAGAGAACAACAAGCAGAAAGAAGAACTGCTGACCGCCAAGGACAAGGCCACCATCATGATTATGGGTGTCGATGAGCGCGACGACGATGTAGGGCGCAGTGACACACTGATGATTGCCTCCATTGACCCGAAAAACAATCAGGCCTCCCTGCTGTCTGTGCCCCGTGATACCCGGGTAAAGATAAAGGGACACGGCTTTGACAAGGTTAATGCTGCTTATGCCTACGGTAAGGAAAAACTCTCCCAGGACACGGTAGAGAGCCTCTTAGGGGTAAATATTGACCACTACATCATCATCAACACCAAGTCTTTC
This sequence comes from Selenomonas sp. AE3005, assembly GCF_905233635.1. Classification (GTDB taxonomy): domain Bacteria; phylum Bacillota; class Negativicutes; order Selenomonadales; family Selenomonadaceae; genus Selenomonas_A. Next base: position 49,226 of record NZ_CAJODG010000023.1, read on the forward strand.
AAAAAGATAATCGACGCCATAGGCGGCATTGATATCGATGTGCCTAAACGTATGCACTATGAGGACCCCTGGGACGATGATGGCGGCCTTATCATCGACTTCCATCCCGGTATGCAGCACATGGACGGCGCCAAAGCCGTAACCTATGTACGCTATCGTGATGAAGAAGGCGATTTGGGACGTATCCGCCGTCAGCAGGACTTTGTCAGAGCCTGCATGGAAAAACTTGTTTCCCCGGCCATTATTCCCAAACTGCCTGTTGTCATCAAGGAAGTAATGGGTTCTATTGAAACAGACCTGTCCTTCCGTCAGCTGCTGGAATTTGCCGGCACGCTCAAAGAATCAAAAAATAACGGCCTCAAAACCGACATGGTACCAGGACGCCCGTTGTATATTGAAGGTATCAGCTATTGGATTCCTGACTTGAACAAGCTCCGTATGACGGTGGCTGATACATTAGGTGTATCCCTCAGCGGCAAGTATAAAACCCGTATGGAGGCCGATATCCGCGAGTACGAAAACAGCATTCCTGCCAGTGCCAGCGAAGTTCCGGCCAGCGATACCTCCATTGGCCGCGCCAAACCTGCGGATAACATTAAGAACCGCAAAAAAGAAGAAAAAAATACTGACAAGAAAAAACGCAGTACCAGCCAAGAAACAACCAGCAAGGAAACACGTACCTCTGACAGTGAAGAGCGCAACGAAGCCACTACCACAACAACTACTTCCGGCAGTGATTCCAATAAAGCCAGTGACAGCATCCGTGAACCGGCCGCCGTTCCCACGCCCAGCAGTGGTGTCAGCAAAACGCGCTAAGTAAATACTTCACAAGCTAAAAAGCCTGTGTAACAATCTGCTAAAGAGTAAATTGTTACACAGGCTTTTCAATTTTGCTAAATATCCATAGCGTATGTTTATCATATCCATGCATATTTTATATTTGTCTTTTTCTTATTACTGTATATAATAATAGATATTACACTTTATTTATATTTATACTTAATTTATTAAAAAAGTGTAAATTGTAACTTATAACGAGGCAAGAAAATGTCCCCCACCTCAGCAGGTGGGGGCACGAATACCAAAACAGGCGGCGAGCATATCTCCCGCCTCGTTGCGAAGCGAAGCTTGTTCCAGTTTTGCCTATGGCAAAACTGGAACAACGGCGTTATAATACAGAAATTCACACATTATCTGTATATACTATTAGCCGTAATATGAAAGGAAGTATAGAAATGAGCAATGTAAATGACGCAGCTCTGAAACTGCATAAAGAATATCAAGGTAAATTAGCCGTACATAGCAAAGTACCCCTGGAAAAGGCCGAAGATTTGACATTAGCCTACACCCCTGGTGTGGCAGCGCCCTGTCTGGCCATCAAGGACGATAAGCGCAAAGCCTATGACTACACCAGTAAAGGCAATATGGTGGCAGTAGTCACCAATGGCACTGCGGTACTAGGTCTGGGAAATATCGGTGCTCTGGCCGGCCTGCCGGTCATGGAAGGCAAAGCTATCCTCTTTAAGGGCTTTGCCGGCGTTGATGCCGTTCCCATTTGTCTGGACGCCAAGGAACCCATGGAAGTCATAAAGGCCGTGCAGCTTATGGCGCCCACGTTCGGCGGCATCAATCTGGAAGATATCAAAGCGCCCCAGTGCTTTGATATTGAGCGCGAATTGAAGAAAACGCTGGATATTCCCGTATTCCATGACGACCAGCACGGCACGGCTATCGTCGTGGTGTCTGCCCTGATAAATGCCTTTAAAATCGTCGGCAAGAGCTTTGCCACGGCCAAATTTATCGTAAATGGTGCCGGTGCAGCCGGTCAGGCAATTACCCGGCTGATTCACAGCGCCGGCGGCCGCAATATCATTCTCTGTGACTCCCGTGGTGCCATCTATGACGGCCGTCCCAATGGCATGAACCCCTATAAGGAAGACATTGCCAAAATAACCAATCCTGACCACGAGGCCGGCCCCTTAAACGCCGTTATCCGCAAGGCTGACGTCTTTATCGGCGTGTCCGTTGCCGGCTGTTTGACGCCCGATATGGTACGCACCATGAGAAAAGACGCTATCGTCATGGGTATGGCCAACCCCGAACCGGAAATTATGCCCGATTTGGCCAAGAAGGCCGGTGCCCGAATCGTCTGCACGGGCCGCTCCGATTTCCCCAATCAGGTCAATAACCTCCTGGCTTTCCCCGGCATCTTCCGTGGAGCGTTGGACGTACAGGCCAGCACCATCAACGAGGAAATGAAGATGGCGGCAGCCAACGCCATTGCCTCACTGATTAAACCGGAGGAACTGAACGAAGACCATATTATAGCGAGCCCCTTCAATCCTGAAGTAGCCCCAACAGTTGCCGCCGCCGTAGCCAAAGCCGCCCGTAAGACCGGCGTAGCCAGAAACCGCAATATGACCCCGGAAATGGTGGCTGAGCATACACGGGAACTGCTGAAAAAGTAAAATTCCAAACAAAAAGACCGATACAATCAGCCTTCCCCCGCCGACTGTATCGGTCTTTTACTCTATACAAAACGTGTTCTTTATTTCAACCTGCTTACCATCGCCTTGAAGAAATCTTCACTCCATATATGCAAACTTTCATCATGCTTTATGAAGGCACGTACATCGTTTTTAGCAGCTTCGTAGTTAATAGTGGCAAATCGCTGACAAAGAAGTTCCTGCAAGCAGGTTATGGTCAGTTCTTCATTAGCTTTCCATGCCCCTGTCTGCTCCAAACGGCTTTGCAAGTGTGGCAGATTGATACTGGTACCCTGTTGGATATACCATACAAAATCATATAAATCCCGTCCCTTGACGCGATTTTTCCAATTCCGGCAAATGACCGCATGGAGTTTGCCAGCGAACAAGGATGGTTTATCGTATAATCTCACCATATATGGTACCGGCCTAAGGCCGTATTGGTACTCGAAAGTCGCTCCCTGTGGCGGATTTACATCAATCTCCACTTTGATTTTTACCTTTTCATCACTATGTATCGCTTTGAAATTACTATCCTTATTATAGATTGTTATGAGCTGAACCAGTGTATCGCCTTTGATAAAGGCAGACTGTATCGCCGTATCGATGTTCTTTTCCTTGCGGGAAACTTCCATGTCCAGACCAAAACTCAATAGCGTATCTCTTATTGCCGAACAATATTTATCCAGTGCAAAATCTGGTTCAGGCACCTCTAACGAGAAATCCATATCCTCTGAAAACCTGTCCAAACCATGGAATAAGCGTAACGCTGTCCCCCCATAAAAGGCAGCCACTTTGAAAAAATCGGTTCTGCTCAAGCCATAAAGCGCTATCTCCTGTACGATTTCTTTAAGCGCATTACGGTACTCATCAGCATTTTGAGGATTATACATTTCTATAAAATCCTGAAAAAGCATATTCATCACACGCACCGCCTTTCTTCCATTATTTTACTTAGGAACAATAGATTTCTCTTTTTATAATACGGTGCCAAAGTTACTATATCGGTTGCATCTAAATTTCGCAAATCTTCTTCGTTAATCCGTAAATCATCAAACAATAACTCTTTAAGTGCTTTTTTGCTGAATACCGGCTTCTGTATGTATAGCATATCACAAATAGCCTTTTCCGGCGTAGCCAGCGCATATCCCATCCCATTTTCCTGTTGCCACTTTACTCCCACATGGTAGATGGCCTTGGGAACATCCCGGTAATAAAACGTGCCGATTTCATTTCTAAATACCTTCGAACGGTTCTTGTCATAGGTCGCAGAGGTACAACCAAAAACACGTTCAGGTATCAGTCCATGCAAAGAAAGTGCTGTTTCAAAAGAAACATAAGACGGCCCGTATATGGCTCCAGCCAATAAATATGTAGCTATATTCTTATCCGTTGCATACATACCTCTACGTAAACGGTACAATGCCTTATCTTCTACCATACGTTTTAGCTTCATATCAGGATTCGCATAATTGGTAAGGCCATTTAGTATCTCTACACTGTCTCTAATCATACCGATTTCCTCCTGTTAATATCATTGTATGATAGTATGTGGAGAAAATCAATATATTTATATAATATATGTGAGCAATGGTCAAATTTCGCAAAAATAATAAGGAGGTAATATCGCCGCAACGACATTACCTCCCTTTCAAGCGAGCTTTTCTACTTTCAGTATCAGATATTTCTAAAGTAAATAACTGCAAGTTCTATAGCAAAAAGAACAAGTAAAGCTCTATTCCCTATATATTTGTTAGTCTTCCTTCTGCTCCAAAGTTGCCATGGACGCTACCTTGTCATTTTCTGCCGTGGTCATGAGCTTGACGCCCTGTGTGTTGCGGCTGATGACGGAGATATCGGACACATTGGTGCGGATTACGATACCGTCGGTGGTTATGAGCATCAGTTCATGGTCAGGACGGACTACCTTAATGCCTACCACACAGCCGGTTTTTTCCGTGACCTTCATATTGATAAGGCCCTTGCCGCCACGTGTCTGAGCGCGGTATTCGTCGGTGCTGGTACGTTTGCCATAGCCGCATTCCGTAACGGTGAGGACTTCGGCATTGCGCACGAGGATATCCATGCCGACAACTTCATCACCGTCAGACAGGGTAATGCCCTTTACGCCGCGCGCCATACGTCCCATAGCGCGGACATCGTCCTCGGAGAAGGCAATAGCCTTACCGAGTTTGGTACCCAGCATCAGATAGCTTTCACCATCGGTGAATTTAACACCCATGAGGTCATCATCATCGTCAAGGTTAATGGCATTCAGGCCATTTTTACGCAGGTTGCTGAACTCAGACAGGGACGTTTTCTTCACGATACCCTTGCGGGTAGCCATAAAGAGGTATCTATCCGGGTCAAAGCCCTTGACCTGAATGACCGCCGTAATCTTTTCGCCCTGGTCAATCGCCGTTCCTTTGGCCGTACGGCTGGATTCGGCAATTTCGTAGGCTTTGAGGCTGTACACACGGCCCCGGGTCGTAAAGAACAGGATGGTGTGGTGGGTAGTGGTAATCAGCAGGTTTTCCACAAAATCCGTTTCTTTAGTACCCATGCCCTTAATGCCCTTGCCGCCGCGATTCTGACGACGGTAAGTATCCAGCGGCATACGCTTGATGTAGTTGTTATGCGTGAGGGTAATCACCACATCTTCTTCCGCGATGAGGTCTTCCACATCGATTTCCGAGGTGTCAATGGTGAGTTTCGTGCGGCGGTCATCGCCGTACTTTTCCTTCACAGCCGTAAGTTCTTCTTTGATGATGTTCAGGATTTTCTGTTCATCAGCCAGGATAGCCTTGAAATTTTCAATAGCCTTCAAAGTTTCCTGATATTCTTCCTCAATCTTCTCCCGTTCCAGGCCGGTGAGGCGCTGGAGGCGGAGGTCGAGGATGGCCTGTGCCTGCTTGTCAGAGAGCTTAAAGCCCGTCATCAAGGCCTCTTTGGCGATATCAGCCGTGCGGCTCTCGCGGATGGTCGTAATGACTGCGTCCAGATGGTCGAGGGCGATGTTCAAGCCTTCCAAGATATGTGCGCGGGCCTCAGCCTTTTTCAGTTCATACTGCGTGCGGCGGGTAATAACTTCTTCCTGGTGCTTGATGTAATAATGCAGCACCTGCTTGAGGTTCAATACCTGCGGCTTGCCGTCTACCAAGGCCAGCATGATTACGCCGAAACTTTCCTGCAGCTGCGTATGCTTAAAGAGCTGGTTCAGAATAACATTGGCGTTAGCGTCGCGGCGCAGGTCGATAACAATGTGCATACCATTGCGGTCAGATTCATCACGCAAATCAGTAATGCCTTCAATCTGCTTATCACGGACAAGCTGGGCAATCTTTTCAATAAGACGAGCCTTGTTTACTTGATAGGGCAGTTCCGTAACTACAATACGCGGCTTGCCGTTGCTCATGGTTTCGATATGGGCATTGGCGCGCATTTTGATAATGCCGCGGCCAGTGGTATAAGCCTGACGAATGCCTTCCTTGCCCAGTACCAGACCAGCAGTCGGGAAGTCCGGCCCCTTGATAACCGTCATAAGCTCTTCGATAGAAGTATCGGGATTATCAATAAGCATTAACGTACCGTCAATAACCTCGCCCATATTGTGCGGAGGAATATTGGTGGCCATACCTACGGCTATACCGGACGTACCGTTTACCAACAGCTGTGGGAACTTGGCCGGCAATACCGACGGCTCCTTCAGGGATTCATCGTAATTCGGGGTAAAGTCCACCGTTTCCTTGTCGATGTCCTGTAACATCAACTCCGAAATCTTGGACATACGGACTTCCGTATAACGCATAGCTGCGGCCGGGTCACCATCGACGGAACCAAAGTTACCATGACCGTCTGCCAGCATGTAACGCATAGAAAAGTCCTGAGCCATACGCACAATGGCATCATAAACGGAGCTATCACCATGCGGGTGATATTTACCGAGTACTTCACCGACGATACGAGCCGATTTCTTATAGGGCTTGCCTGAGCCCATACCAGCTTCCTGCATGGCATAGAGTATACGGCGGTGTACCGGCTTCAAACCATCGCGGACATCCGGCAATGCACGGGAGACGATAACACTCATCGCATAGTCGATGTAGCAGTTCTTCATCTCGTGTTCCAGATTGACGGGGACTATTTTTCCCTGTTCAAACTCCACAATCTCACCTCAAAATCTTCCTGCTTGTCCATAAAAATATATGCTAAAGCTATAATAAAAATGCAAAATACTAGCTTCTTATTATATCATTTTTAAACAAAAAAGTCCATCAACACTGATAAAATAAGCGTTGACAGACTCCAATCATTAGTATAACATCTTACTTAGGTGCTGTTTGGCGGTCTAATTTTGCCCTCAGAATTGAGGTGCTCGCCTATGAATGAGCTAATCATAGTTCTGTTTATAATCTTGCTCATTATTATAGAGATAAAAAAATAAACCGCCCTAGCCTCGCAAACTTCGGCGGTTTATTCATTTTGAAAATAGCCTAACCGAGGGCGACCGCCCTACAAGGCCTAGCGTTGCGTCGCTAGGCGGCACCTTCTTTACGTACATTATAGCATTTGCCGTATATAATAGGCAAATGCTTTTTATTTTATTTCCCCATTATCTGGTCATATATATAACCTTCCCTTACCCCCGAATCACTATACGTAATCCAATGGCTTTGGAACCTGCGGGACAGCACGCTGGCGATAATCAGCCCCGGGATAATGGTATTGAGCCTTTCCGGCACAGAACGCATCAGTGTTATGGACATTTCCTGAGTCATGCCCAAATCACTGACAAAATTGCCGATAATGCTGCGGATATTCTTAGTTTCCAAACGGCGGTTAGCCGCCGGCAGGTTAAATAATTCATTGTTTAATGCACAGGCTCCTTTAAAAGTACCGCCTATGCCCACAATCTCCGCCTCACTGATACTGATAAAATCTGAGGCCGCAGCGATGGTTGCCTCAGCCTCACCATGCATTTCCATGCACTCCTGCATTGTCGGCAGGACATCTTTTACGTACTTGCTGGCAAAACTCAGCGAGCCGATAGGCAGGCTGGTCTTATACTGGATTTGCCGGTCACGATAAGTCACAATCTCCGTGCTGCCCCCGCCTATATCAATCAGCAGGCCGGAATCATTCTGCAGATTATGAGTGGCACCGATAAAATCAAAAGTAGCCTCCTCGTCACCACTGATAACCTGAATCTTAATGCCCGTACGCTCTTCGATGGCCTCTACAGCCTCACGGCTGTTTTTGGCATTACGCAAAGCCGCTGTGGTAAAAGCCGCCACGCGATTGATTTTAAAGCAATGGAGAAAACGCTTATACTCCAGCAAAGTCTCCACTGCCCGTTCAATTCCCTCCGGCTGCATTACGCCTTCTTTTACATAGGAGGCCAGTCCCACCGTAGCCTTGCGTTTCATCAGTTGTTCAAAATGGTTGCCCTCGATAAGATAAACTGCCATCCGTATCGTATTGGAACCAATGTCAATTATCCCCTGTAGCATCGCCATTTCTCCTAAAGTATCAGCGCTTGAGGCCGCTGCCCGTCATGGGAATAACCACTCTGTAATTATCCGGCTTGCCTGCGGCAAAGAACTTTTCTGCCCCGGCCAAAGCTGCGGCAGAAGTCAGCTCCACATACACGCCCTTGGAGGCCAGGAACTTCTTCGCCTTGAGAATGTCCGTATCTTCCACCGTCACCACATCGCCGCCGCTCTGCTTTAAGATATTCACCATGGTATTCAGGCGCTTCGGCGTTTCAATACGGATAGCATGAGCAATCGTCGTCTTTTTCGGCTGCGGTTCCTTGTCATAGAAAGCCTCATACAGTGGTGCACACTTGCTGCTCTGTACGGCCACAAAATGCGGCAGACGGCCAATCTCCATAAAACCATTGAAGAGGCCGATAAGCATGGTGCCATTGCCCACAGGCATGAAAATATACTCAGGAATTTTGTTGCCCAGCTGCTTGTAAATCTCCTTGGCCATGGGGCGCATCCCCTCGAAGAACAGGGGATTGTACACATGCGAAGCATAATAGGCATCGCCAAGATTCTTCTTGACAGCAGCACAGGTATTCATGCGTCCGTTGGGAACTTTTACAATCTTCGCACCGTAGGACTCAATCTGATTAGCCATTTCGCTGGACAAATCATCCGGCACATATACAGTACATTCAATGCCGGCAGCCGCTGCATAAGCCGCCATCGAGGCACCTGCATTGCCTGCCGAATCAAGGGCGATTTTCTTAATCCCCAAATGGTTTATCTCATTTATCAGCGTATGAGCGCCACGATCCTTAAATGAGCCTGTCGGCTGAAGATTCTCCAGTTTCAGCAGCACATCCAGCTTGCCGGATTTCAGCGGCAGCATTGGTGTCTCCACTTCCCCCAGCGTAATTTCCGTATGCACCTCATCCATAGGGTCTTTATGCAAGCGGAACATACCCCCACACTCACACATATAGGAATGCGTATTCAGCGGATATGGCTTTTTGCATTTCTCACAGTAAAAATACATGTCAACCCCTCCTAATATTATTGCTAAAATTTGCATCAATGCGCAGTCGTATACTTTATTATTATATTCGCCATAAGAACGCCAATCCCTTTTTTCATAAATTAACAGAAACTCTATTTTTCTATTGAAATCATTTTGCAAATGTTGTATTATAGAGAAGGGAGAACAACGATATATAGTATATCGTTGTAGGCAGAAGGTATAGAGGCGGCAAAAGCAGGAACGTTCGGTAGTTCCTGCTTTTGCATTATAAAGTTATAAAGAAAAAATCAAGCCCGGAATAACTATCCGCGCGTTCAGGCAAACCTGCCAAACGCTGTGGAAATATTTATTCCGGGCTTTTTTTGCTTTTTTTATCTGCCGCTTGCCTGAGCGCGCAAACGGGCAATGCGTTCACTTGTCTGCGGATGAGTGCTGAACAGCTTGCTCATGGTAGAGCCAATACCGCTGAACGGATTGATGATGAACATGTGAGCTGTAGCCGGCGTGGCGTCCTGCATCTGCCGCCCGTTCAGAGCGTAATACTCGATTTTTTCCAGAGCATCAGCCAGATAGTTGGCATTGCCGCAAATCTCAGCGCCATCATGGTCGGCTTCATACTCCCGGGAACGGGAAATAGCCATCTGAATCAGGCTGGCAGCCAAAGGCGCGAGAATGACCATCAAAAGCGCTGCAATCGGATTTCCGCCTTCATCATCATCACTGCGGCCGCCGAAGAAGGCAAAGAACTGGGCCGTATAAGTGATAACCGTAGCCATCATCGCGGCAATCGTGCCCGTCAGGATATCACGGTTCTTCACATGCGCCAGCTCGTGGCCCAGAACGCCGGACAGCTCGTTGTAATCCAGGGCCCGCATAATCCCCGTAGTCACCGCCACGGCTGCATGGGACGGATTACGGCCTGTCGCAAAGGCATTGGGCGTATCCTCGTTGATGATGTACACACGCGGCATGGGCAATTCTGCATTAGCGGCTAAGTTTTCCACCAGACCGTACAGCTGGGGAGCATCCTCCCGGCTCACTTCCTGAGCATTGTACATTTTCAGCACCATGGAATCGCTGAACCAATAGGAAAAGAAGTTCATCCCCAAAGAGATAATCAGCATAATCATCATGCCGCCCTTGCCGCCCACAAGACCGCCGATAAAAATCATGATGGCGCCCAGCAGCACCATTAACATCAAGGTTTTCAGGTTATTCATTTTCTGTCACTCCTAACTTTTCTTCTTTTTCATAGCGTTTGTTCAAATAATAACCGAGACCTAAAACAATTACCACAAAGCAGACCTTCATTTCCAGAGCATAAGGAGCAAAATACATGCCCAGCCCCTTGTCGGCCACCATCAACGCTGCCGCCGTCCAGCCAAGAATAGCCGCGCCGCCGTAGATGAGAGCAGGCAGCTTCTGCATGAGCTTCAGGAAAATCTGTGCTCCGAAAAGCACGATGGGGATAGATATCAGCAGGCCGCAGATAATCAGGCTCCACTTGCCTTCCGGCACGGTATTGGCCACCCCGGCCAAGGATAGGATATTATCAATGCTCATGATGAAGTCAGCCACGAGAATCGTCCGCACCGCTGCACCGAAACTTGCCGGAGCAGCACCGCCTTCCTTATCGTTATCCTTGTGGTCTGTCAGCAGTTTCACGGCAATATAGAGCAGTGCCGCACCGCCGACAAACTCGATATAGGGCGCCGCCAGCACACTGGTGGCAAAGAGCGTACACACAATGCGGATAAACACCGCACCGAAACCGCCGATAAAAATCGCCTTTTTGCGATTATGTGCCGGCAGGTTCTGGCAGGCCAGCGCAATGAGTATCGCATTATCCCCCGACAGCAGAATATCCAGCAGTAAAATCCCCGAAAAAGCTGCCAGCCACTCAGGACTAAACATCCCTGCAAATAAAGTTTCCATATCTTTCGTCAATCTCCTTTTTATAAATTCATTATACCAAAAAGACCTTGCCTTACACTTCGCCCACAGGCTGCTGTAAGACAAGGTCTCGCTTACTAAATATAGCCGGTCATACCGGGTGCTGCGCACCGTACTGACGATATCTGACCGTTCAGCTACTCCCCTTGTACGGGATTCATACGCTTAGTTTACCATAACCAAGCGAAATGTCAATTAAAAAAAGATTAAATATCGAGGTTGCGCACCAGTTTGGCATTTTCTTCGATGAACTGACGGCGCGGCTCAACCTTGTCGCCCATCAAAATAGTGAAGAGTTCATCAGCGGCCTCAGCATCGGCCATTTCCACGCGGAGCATGGTGCGTCCGGCAGGGTCCATGGTCGTTTCCCAGAGCTGTTCCGGGTTCATTTCGCCCAGACCTTTGTAGCGCTGGACAGTGCTGCCGTCACGGCCTACTTCGTCGAGTTTCTTAGCCAGCTCTTCATCGCTGTAGGTATACCAATGCTTCTTGCCCTTGCGAATCTGATAGAGCGGCGGCTGGGCAATGAACACATGACCGTGCTCAATCAGCGGTTTCATATAGCGATAGAGGAAGGTGAGGAGCAGTGTACGGATATGGGCACCGTCCACATCGGCATCTGTCATGATGATGATTTTGCCATAACGTCGCTTAGAGAGGTCAAACTCGTCACTGATACCAGTACCAAAGGCCGTAATCATCGTACGGATTTCGGCGTTGGCAAAAATCTTATCAAGGCGCGCTTTTTCGACGTTCAAAATCTTACCACGCAGCGGCAGAATGGCCTGGAAACGACGGTCACGCCCCTGCTTGGCAGAACCGCCTGCCGAGTCACCCTCGACGAGGTAAATTTCGGCCATTTCCGGGTCCTTGACCGAGCAGTCAGCAAGTTTGCCGGGCAGGCTCGATACTTCCAAAGCATTTTTGCGGCGCGTCAGTTCACGGGCCTTACGGGCAGCTTCACGGGCCCGGGCAGCCATGATGGCCTTTTCGATAAATTTCTTGGTAATGACGGGATTTTCCTCAAAGTATTCGGACAGACCTTCCGTCACGATGGAGTCCACGATGCCGCGGACTTCACTGTTGCCGAGCTTGGTCTTGGTCTGGCCTTCAAACTGCGGGTCACGCACCTTCAGGCTGATAACTGCCGTAAGGCCTTCGCGTACATCATCGCCGGAGAGATTGTCGTCCTTATCTTTGAGGATATTCTGTTTACGGGCAAAGTCGTTGGCCGCACGCGTCAGCGCCAGTTTGAAACCGGCCAGGTGCGTGCCGCCTTCTTCGGTGTTGATATTATTGACAAAGGAGTAGATATTCTCCTGATAGCTGTCATTGTACTGCAGGGCAATTTCCACGACAGTATCGTCCTTGGTGCCGTTGAAGTAAATCGGCTCGGGATTGATTTTTTCCTTCTTGCGGTTGAGATGTTCAACAAAGGAGCTGATGCCGCCTTCGAAATGGAACTTCTCACTCCTGAGTTCCTCGCCGCGTTCATCATTAAGGACAATGGTAATACCGTGGTTCAGGAAAGCCAGCTCACGCAGGCGATGTTTCAGCGTATCAAAGCTGTAAGTGGTCACAGAGAAAATTTCCGGGTCCGGTACGAAATGTACACGGGTTCCCGTGATTTCCGTTTCCCCGGTAACATGGAGCTTTTCCACGGTTTCACCGCGCTTGAAGGAGATTTCGTGGATTTTGCCGTCACGCTTAACCTGTACTTCCATAGAAGTGGACAAAGCATTAACAACGGACACACCTACACCGTGCAGACCGCCGGATACCTTATAGCCGTCACCGCCGAACTTACCGCCGGCATGGAGTACCGTCAGTACGACTTCTACAGCAGGCATGCCGCTTTCGTGCATATCGACAGGGATACCGCGGCCATTATCCGTAACGGTAATGCTGTTATCCCGATGGATGGTTACGTCGATTTTATCGCAGTAACCGGCCAAAGCCTCGTCGATAGAGTTGTCCACGACTTCATACACCAAATGATGCAGGCCGCGTTCCGAGGTGCTGCCGATGTACATGCCCGGACGCATGCGAACAGCCTCCAGCCCTTCCAGAATCTGAATCTGTTCGGCACCGTAATCTGCATCTACTGCCGTTACCTCGGCACTGCTCTCATCGGTATGGATTTCTACACCGCTGGTGTCCACCATATCATCAAGCTCCAGATTTTCGTTATCATTTGCCATGAATATTCTTCGCTCCCATCATCAAAGCTCTGCCTCTTCCGCCACAAGTTCGGAAAGGTCCTTATCACTATCCATTGTATCGTAAATCATCTGCGACCGCCGCTTTAAAGTCCACGGTGAAATAGCCGACAGATAAGTTTTGTCATCAGTAATAATCAGGGACTTGCACGCCCCGTCATTGTTCTTTATTTCAGCCGGCAAGGTGTTTACCAGACGGCCTGCCGCCTGTTCCCTATTCAAAAATTCACTGCCTGTTCCCTTGGCAAAGATAGCATAATCATGAATAGCCACCACTTCCTTGGTGCGCACAGATATGCCATTACCCAAATGGAGAAACATCACTTGCCTCCTTTTAACTGCCTTGCCTGCGTTTACCCAGTTTTATCACATCGTAGCGCCGGGGTGCTTTATAATCACGTGGCCGATGCAGGTCAAACCGCAAATCATAGATTGTTCTGGTGATATTATCTTCGTTCAGCTGTTCCGGCGGCAAACAGCGATAAAGCATAACCAGAGTTTTGGCCTTCATACTTTTGGTATCACCGGCCTCCACTTCCGCGGCCAGCTGCTGTACCATTGCGGCCCGCTGTTCATTGATGATTTTTGGGGTACACAGAGGCACAAATTCATGCACTTCCTTGTACCTTGCCCAAGGCATATCTCTGAGCACCTGACGTACAGCGGCTGTAACCTGCTCCCGTTCCCTGCGGCTGCATTCCGGACACAGTTTTGACTCCGGCTCCATCAGCCGGCCGCACTCCGGGCATTTTTGCCAATTGCTCTGCTTACGCAGCTTTTGCATTTGCAGGTATTTGCGGTAGACATTGCCGGCAGCTGTGCCAATTTCCGCGTCACTGGCCTGGGCAGCCAGCTGTTCAGCCTGCTGCATTTCCACTGGTGACAGGGGAACTTTACGCCGCTGGGCACCGAGATTTTCCTCTTTTTCCTGCTGAGCCAGCCTGATTTCCTCTAGCCCCTCAGTATCGGCTTTATCCCAACGCTTGCCGAAAACCACCTTGGTTATCATCTTTTGCCCGGCAAAGTTATTGACCTGCTGGACTATCTGCGGCATCATCATCTGCAATTCATTGCGCAGGGCAGCATTATCGCTATAGAGATACAGTACATCCTTGCGAATCCCCTGCACCTCCGTATTGCGGGCGATAAACTCCCCCACAATATCCGGCCAATGCCAAAGTACCCAGTGCATATAGTACTTCAATTCTGCCGGCTTACCCATATGGTGGATGGTCTTTTTGATAATGGTGTCCGGACGTTCCAGTCCCGGTGTACGCCTTGCCATGCTGTTACCTCGTAATCACCCCGGCCGCCACCCGGTAATAAGTACCGATTTTTTCAGACGGGAAATAGGCCTCGTCTGTGGCTGTAATCATAGTCTGAATCCGCTCATGACGAATGAATTCCAGTAACTTTGTCCGCCTTGATACATCAAGCTCACTCATCACATCGTCCAGCAGCAGTACAGGATATTCCCCCGTTTCCGAGCGCAAAAATTCCAGCTCTGCTAATTTGAGCGACAGTACACCAGTACGCTGTTGTCCCTGTGAGCCGAAGGAACGCAGATTTATCCCATTTACGGTCAAAATTATATCGTCCAAATGCGGCCCACGACCGGTGGAGCCACGCATAATATCCACCTGACGATGTGCAACAAGCTCTTTATTATACCATGAAACCAGGTCATTTGTCACATTTTCCCCAGCGGCCCCATGTATGTCATAGGTAATTGCCAGATTCTCGATGTTGCCGGAAATACGCCGCTGCATGAGGTTAGCCAGCATATTTAATTTTTTTACCGCCGCCAGACGCTTGGTGACAATTTTAACCGCACTATCCACCAGCTGGGTGTCCCACAGTTCCAGCATATCTATACCGGCCTGCCGTTCCCGGATTTTTTTCAGCAGATTATTGCGCTGCGTGATGATTTTCCCATATTTATTCAGCTCATGGTAATAAGCCGGACTGGCCTGGCTTATTTCTCCGTCCAAAAAACGCCGGCGTCCTGCCGGCGCTCCCTTGATGAGAAATAAATCCTCCGGGGAAAACAACACTGTATTAAGATTCCCGACCAGTTCCTTGGGCCGGATGGGATGTTCATTTAAAAGTATACGGCGCCGTTTGTTTTGGCTGAATTGAAAATCCAGCCTGTTCTGCACCCCCAGGCGGTCAAAGTCCAAAGAAATACTGCCGCCCGGCATTTCCCAGCTGATTAAGTCATTATCAGTACTGGTGCGATGGGAACGTCCCAAAGAAGCATAGTAAACAGCCTCTATCACATTGGTCTTACCCTGAGCATTAGGCCCCAGAAAAACATTGATATTGGGGTCAAATGTCAGTTCCAGCGAAGAATAGTTCCGATAATTTCTTAAGCGTAATGTATAAATATGCATTACTTCACCCGCCAGGCCCCCATGCCCTCGATTTCGATGACGTCACCAGCGTGCAGCTTGCGGCGCCGGGCGCTTTCCTTCTCACCATTGCGTTTGATGAGACCGTCGGCCAGCAGGGCCTTTACTTCACCGCCGGACGCCAGCACACCAGCCCATTTGAGAAACTGGTCCAGCTGAATTTCTTCCGTTTCAATTTCCACATCGATAATAGCTGCTGCCATATAAATCCTCCTTAGTGAGCCGTACGTACCGGCGTTACCACATAGATAAAGGCATCATTGTGTTCTTCACGGATGGTGATGGGGGAGAGTGGCTGCGTCAGACGCAGTTCACACTTATTGCTGTCTATATTCTTCATCACATCGATGATGTACTGGGCATTGAAAGCAATGGTGATATCCGGGCCTTCGATAGAGGCCGGAATGGTTTCCACAGCATTACCCACATCGGGGTTATTGGAAGAAATCACCAGCTGGGAATTGGCAAATTCTAATTTGATGACATTGTAATCGCCTGACCGGGAAATAAGGGAAACACGGTCAACAGCAGCATTGAATTCCGCCGAGTCCAGCGTTACCAAAGTGGTGTGATTAGCCGGAATAACATTGTTATAATCCGGGAATGCCCCTTCAATCAGACGGGAAGTCATGTAGAGATTGTCAAAGGCAAAGCTGATTTGATTGAAATTGCAGCTTACATGAACATCTGACGGGATTTCCGATGTCATATTGTGCAACAGTTCCTGCAAAATCAGCGACGGAATGATGACTTTAATATTGCCGAGCTCGTCATTTAACTGTTCATATTTAACAGCCAGTCTGTGCATATTCGTAGCTGCCATGGTGATTTTGTTGTCAGCAACTTCCAGGGAGCAGCCGGTGAATACGGGACGGGATTCATCCTTGGAGCAGGCAAATACTGTTTTCTTAATTAAAGAACGCAGTACATTATCTTTAATTGTGAAATCAACCGTGCTTTCGATTTCTTTGATGGTCGGGAATTCGGCAGCGTTCATGCTGAGCAGGGTAAAATTGGCCTGTCCTGAAGTTATATTGACGATTTTTTCAGTACGGTTATAACTGAGTGTCAGGCTATCCCCAGGCATCTTGCGGATAACTTCCAGTAAATAACGGCCACCAAGGGCAATTTGTCCGGATTCCTCAACTTCGGCAGGTATCTTGTTTATCAGGCCTATCTCATTATTGGTGGCTTGCATCTCTAAGATACCATTCTCTGCTCTCAGAAAAATACCAGAGAGGATGGGCGTTTGGGGTTTAGAGGCTATGGCCTTGGTGACGATTTGCAGGGCATTGACCATTTCGCTTTTGGAACAGGTTATTTTCATCTTGGATAGACCCTTTCTTTTTTTTAATATTACTCTCTAAATATATAAATAAATAGCCGTAGTAGTAGTAGGCCCTGTGGAAATGTGGAAAAGCCTGCTGCGCTTATTGGTTATCGACAGATTAGCTGTTAGTAATTTGTTTATAACTAGAGGGGAGGTTATCCACATAATCCACGGTGATAATCTCCCCTGCATTTTATCCACATTTTATTGACAAGAAAACCATCTGGCTTTCCACAAGGTTATCCACGGCATGCCTGTTGACAGGCTGTACTGCGTCTTAGACCTTCTGGACGCGTTCTATCAGCTCGTTGAGGATAGAGTTAAGATTGCTGTCGCTTTCCTTTTCCTGGCTGACTTTTTCAAAGGCGTGAATGACAGTAGTATGGTCACGTCCGCCAAAGAACTGGCCAATCTGTGGCAGGGACGTATCAGTCAGGGAGCGGCACAGGTACATGGCAATCTGTCGTGGGTAGGCAATGGTGCGTGTCCGCTTTTTGGACTGCAGGTCCTCAACCTTAATTTTGAAGTAGGAGGCAACAATTTCCTGAATGACATCCATCGTAATTTCCTTGGTCTTGCCGGATGGCAGAATGTCTTTCAGGGCCTCGGCCACCAGGTCGGTGTTCATCGGCCGCTTGGTCAGGGAGGCATAGGCTGCCACCTTGGTCAAGGCACCTTCCAGCTCACGAATGTTGCTGTCGATGCGGCTGGCGATGTAAACCAGTACATCATCAGGCACACTGTAATGGTCGCTTTGCGCCTTGGTCTTTAAAATGGCGATGCGTGTTTCGAGGTCCGGTGCCTGAATATCCGTCGTAAGTCCCCATTCAAAACGGGAACGGAGGCGTTCTTCTAAGCGTTCCACTTCCCGGGGCGGCCTATCGGAGGACAGTATAACCTGTTTTTGGGCATCATAAAGGGTGTTAAAGGTATGGAAGAATTCTTCCTGTGTACTGGTTTTGCCGGAAATAAACTGAATATCGTCAATCAGCAGCACATCGATGTTGCGGTACTTCTGACGGAACTTATCCGACGTACCCTGCTGAATGGCCTGAATGATTTCGTTGGTAAACTGTTCACTGGATACGTAGAGTACGCGCATATCCGGATGATTTTTCAGTACCCGGTTGCCAATAGCATGCATGAGATGGGTTTTGCCCAGACCTACACCGCCGTACATAAAGAAGGGGTTGTAAGTCTTGCCGGGTTTATCGGCTACGGCCATGGCAGCCGCATGGGCAAAGTTATTGGACTTGCCGGTTACGAAAGTATCAAATGTATATTTAGGATTGAGTGATGAATTATCGCCTGGGGCGACAATATGAGTTTCAGCTGCAGTTTCAGTGCTGTTATCGCCCTCGCTAAAGAGGCTGCCCTGATTGGGATTGTCTTTTTTGCTCCGGCTGCTGGCCACAACAGGTGTGGTTTCGGCAGGTGTTTCTTCGGCAACTACCGTAAAGGTTATGTTTTTTTGTGCTCCCAGTACCTCACTGACAGCATCTTCAATAAATGTCTGATAGTGACCTGCTATCCATTCCTTGGCCATTTCGGTCTGGGTACCAAGAACGAGTTCAGAATCGGAGAGGGAGAGGGGCTGGATGGGGTTGAGCCAATTAAAAGCCGAGGGGGCGAGCTGTTCCTTCATGCTATCTAAAATCTGTGCCCAAACAGCTTGCAGCTGTGATTGCTCCATGTATTAAGTTCCTTTCTGCGTATAGAATTAGAAAAAAGTTTCCACAAGTGCATAAAATTATCCACATTATTATCCACAGTTGTGGATAAATGAAGGTTTCCGCAGGAGAGAGGCGGCAAAATGGGATAAAAAGGCGGGAGTCAAATACTCCCGAAAAATACGTCTTGTAGAGTTTTCCGCAAAATTATCAACAATATCTTATCAAAATAATTCGGAGTTATCAACAGTTTTTCCGTGGATAAGCTGATAAAAACGAAAATTATCCCCAGATTGACAGCAAAAATAAGTGGATAAAATATTGACACCACACAGGGCTTAGGCTATAATTCATAGTGATTCTTAGCGCGAGGATGCAAATTTCCTGCGAATGAGAGCTTAGATTAGCAATTTCTGATGCCTTGCTTCTATACGACAGAGAATATCAGAATAAAAACAGGTTAAGGAGGTGTTTACCGAATGAAAATGACTTTTCAGCCGAACAACCATTGGAGAAAGAAAACTCATGGCTTCCGTGAGCGCATGAAGACGAAGGGCGGCCGTCTCGTTTTGAAGAGAAGACGCCAGCGTGGCAGAAAGAAGCTTTCGGCATAAATTTTACAGCAAGGTCACTTAGCGGTGACCTTTTTTCTTAGTTTAGTAACGATTTTTTAGATAGATTTTGGTGAATTTAGGTATGTTTACATTACCGCGACGGCGAATGCTGAAACGCCGCAATGACTTTCAGTTGGTGTACCGTAAGGGTAAGTCCCTGGCCAACCGCTACTTTGTTCTCTATGTATTTGAAACGGAGCAGCTGGCCGGCAAGGTGGGCTTTGCCGCTGGAAAAAAGCTGGGCTGTGCGGTGAAACGTAACCGTGTGAAACGGCTGCTGCGCGAAAGCTATCGCCTGCACAGTCATGAACTGCGCCCGGGAATAGCCTTGTTATTGGTGGCCAGGCGGCCCATGCTGGATGTGAAATGCAACGTGGTGGAAAAGGCCTTCCTTTCCCTGGGGAAAAAGGCAGGGATTTTCTGTAAAGATAAGGAATAGGAAATCGAGGTTAAAGCAGTGAAGAAACTAATGCTGCTCTTAATTTGGGGATATCAGAATTTTATATCCCCATTGAAACCACCTACTTGCCGTTATATTCCGTCCTGTTCGGAGTATGCACGGCTTGCCATTGAGAAATATGGAGCCTGGCGCGGAGGAAAGCTGGCCTTAAAGCGCATTTTGCGCTGCCATCCCTGGCATCCTGGAGGCTACGACCCCGTGCCGTAAAAGGCATTATATATATGTTGTTGTCTTTTGATTAGATTAGGACGTGATGGTTTGGAATTTTTTAGTACGTTATTTTCTCCGATTGAAAGTCTTTTGCGTTTTGTGCTCGAAACGCTGTTTGCCATTACCAGTGCAGCCGGCTTCGCCAGCTATGGTTGGGCTATTGTGTTGTTGACTATCATCATTAAGATGATTCTGTATCCGCTGACGGTTAAGCAGGTCAAGTCCATGAAGGCCATGCAGGAACTGTCTCCGAAGATGAAGAAAATCCAGGAAAAATATAAAGATAATCCGCAGATGATGCAGCAGAAAATCGGTGCCCTGTATAAGGACGCCGGGGTTAATCCGCTGGCTGGCTGTCTGCCGCTCTTGATTCAGATGCCGATTCTTATGGGTATGTACTATTCGCTGTATAATTTTACGTATCCGTCGGAGGCCTCGGCCGTATTTTTATGGATGCCGAATATGTCTGAACCTGACCCCTTGTATATTCTGCCGGTGTTGTCTGCACTGACAACTTTCCTGCAGCAGAAGATGACGACTACGGAAATGAATTCGCAGATGAAGATGATGATGTTCATCATGCCGCTCTTTATCGGTTGGATCAGCATAAACTTCCCGTCCGGTCTGGTTCTTTACTGGGTAACGATGAACGTGGTGCAGATTGCACAGCAGTGGTGGATGTACCGTGGTGACAACACGGCAACGAAAAAGGAGGCCGCTTAATGGCACAAGTGGTAGAATCTAAGGGCAAAACCATTGAAGATGCCTTGGACAATGCCCTTAAGGAACTGGGGTGTACGGCTGGTGATGTCGATTACGAAGTGCTGGCAGAACCCTCCAAGGGCATCTTTGGCATTTTCGGTGTAAAACCGGCACACCTGCGTGTGACGAAAAAAGCACCGGCTGTAGTAAAGGAAAACACAGAAGTAAAGCCTGTAGAACCGGCAATGGCAGAAAAAGCTGCCGAGCCGGCAGAGGCTGTGTCTGAACCTTGTGCAGTTCCTGCGGAGGAACAGTTGCAGCGTGCCGAGCAATTTTTCCGGGATGTATTTGCTGCTATGCATATCGAAGTAAAGTGGCAGCGCCGTGACACCAGTGAAGGTGTGGTTTACGACCTGATAGGTGATAACCTGGGTATTTTGATTGGCAAGCATGGCCAGACGCTTGATTCCCTGCAGTATCTGGTAAATCTTACGGCTAACCGCGGTAACGCGGAAAACCGTGTGCATATCATTTTGGACATTGAAGGTTATCGCGCCCGCCGCGAAGAAACCTTGATGCGCCTGGCAGGACATTTGGCAGATAAGGCCTGCCGTATCGGTGATGAGGTTCATTTGGAACCCATGAACCGCCATGAGCGCAAGATTATTCACATGGCATTGCAGGATAACCGCCGTGTGTCGACCTATAGTGCCGGTGATGAACCGCGCCGCTATGTGGTCATTGCTCCCCGTCGCCGCCGTCGCCGTCGCGATTATGACCGGGAGAATTATGGAGAAGAATAAGTATTGCTATAGCAAGAGAGCTGTGAAAGGGCTGTCTCATTATTGAGGCTGCCCTTTTACGTTATGAGAAGGTGAATTTATGCAAGGAGATACCATCAGCGCCATTGCTACCGCTCAGGGCGAGGGCGGTATAGGCATTATCCGTCTCAGCGGCGGTGAGGCACTAACCGTGGCGGACAAAATGTTCCGGCCGGCCAGTGGCAAAAGCATTTTAGATTATCCCAGCCATCGGGCTGTATATGGCACGGTAGTGGATGAAGAAGGACGTACTGTTGATGAAGCCATGGCTGTAATAATGAAGGCACCGCATTCCTATACCAAGGAAGATGTGGTGGAGCTGCAGTGTCATGGCGGTGTAATGCCGCTGCGCAAGACACTGGCCCTGACCTATGTACATGGGGCGAGGCCGGCAGAGGGCGGTGATTTTACCAAACGGGCTTTTCTAAACGGACGGCTGGATTTATCGCAGGCGCAGGCGGTTATGGATATTATCACGGCCAAAACTGACAAGTCATTAAAAATGGCCACGGGGCATTTGACAGGTCAGTTTTCAGCACAGATAAAGGAATGGCGTCATGAAATACTGGGACAGATTGCCCATTTGGAGGCGGCCATCGACTTCCCCGAAGATGAAGTCGATGATGTTGTCACGGAAGAGGTAAGTGACAAAGTCAGCGAAGTACGTCAAAACATTGCCAAGTTCCTCAAAACTGCTGGTACAGGCAGAATATTACGGGAGGGGCTCATGACGGCCATCGTGGGCAAGCCGAACGTAGGCAAGTCAAGTCTGTTAAATGCCCTGTTGCAGGAAGAACGGGCCATAGTTACCGATATTCCCGGTACAACCCGTGATTCCATTGAAGAATACGCCAATGTGGGCGGCGTGCCCCTGCGTATCATTGATACTGCCGGTATTCGTGCTACCGAGGACGTCGTGGAACGAATCGGCGTGGAGAAGGCCCGGCAGATGGTAAACGAGGCGGCACTGGTTCTGGCCCTGTTTGACGGGTCAAGGCCGCTGGATAAGGAAGATGAAGAAATACTGGAACTGCTGCAGGGCCGGGAGGCCATTGTTCTGTTAAACAAGAGCGATTTAGCGCCAGTGGTTACAGCTGCAATGCTGCAAAATAAGACTAAGACTGCAGTGCTGGAAATATCCACCAAGGAACAACATGGACTGGACGCCTTGACGGCGGCTATCCAGGATAAGGTCTACGGCGGCCAGGTAATGACTGATGAAGGCAGTTTTGTCAGTGATGAACGCCAGGCCAATATCCTGCGGCAGGCTGACAGCCACTTAGCGGCAGCCCTAAATACCATTGAGGCCGGCATGGGACTAGATTTTATCTCCATTGACCTGCGTTCGGCCTGGGAAAAATTAGGCGAAATCACCGGTGAAACAGTGGGTGAGGATATAATTGATGAGATATTCTCCAAGTTCTGTATTGGTAAATAAAGAAGGTTAAGGAAAATGGATAATAAAAATGTGTTTGTAGCTGGCAACTATGATGTAATAGTGGTAGGAGCCGGCCATGCTGGTGTCGAGGCGGCTTTGGCGGCTGCCCGTATCGGCTGTAATACCTTGCTGACGACGCTGTCCATGGACAATATCGCCATGATGCCCTGCAATCCTTCCGTGGGCGGTCCGGCCAAGGGGCATCTCGTGCGTGAGCTTGACGCCTTAGGCGGTGAAATGGGGGTAAATGCCGATAAGACCTGCATTCAGTTCCGTATGTTAAATACTGGCAAGGGCCCGGCTGTACATGCCCTGCGTGCGCAGGCGGATAAAAAACTTTATCAGTTCACGATGAAGGAAACTTGTGAGAACACGGAAAATCTGGACGTTAAACAGCTGCTTATCGATAAACTGCTGGTAGAAGATGGCAAGGTTACTGGCGTACAGTCGGAAACCGGGGAAATCTATCAGGCCAAAGCTGTCATTATGGCCACAGGCACCTATCTAAAGGGGCGTATTATCATTGGTGAACATACCTATGAGGGCGGCCCAGCCGGCCAAAGGGCGGCGGTGAAATTCTCCGATTCCATCAAAGAGGCCGGCGTCAAGCTGATGCGCTTTAAGACGGGTACGCCTGCCCGGGTAGATGCAAGGACACTGGATTACAGCAAAATGGAAATTCAGCCCGGTGACACAGCCTGCCGTAACTTTTCCTTTATGAGTGATGAAGTCACGCGCGAGCAGATTCCCTGTTATCTGACTTATACAAATGAAGAAACCCATAAAATCCTGCGGGATAATATGGAAAGGGCGCCGATGGCCAACGGTATTATCGAAGGCATAGGCCCCCGTTACTGCCCGTCAATTGAAACTAAAATCCTGCGTTTCCCAGACAAGGAACGCCATCAGCTATTCTTAGAGCCGGAGGGCCGTCATACCAATGAGGTCTATGTACAGGGGATGTCCACTTCTATGCCTATGGATGTACAGCTCGAATTTTTGCGTACCATTCCTGGCCTGGAAAACGCCAAGGTTATGCGTGCCGGTTATGCTATAGAATATGACTGCATTGACCCTACGCAGTTGAAACCAACTTTGGAATTTAAAAACATTCAGGGGTTCTTCTCTGCCGGGCAGGCCAATGGCACATCAGGTTATGAAGAGGCGGCGGCGCAGGGGATTATTGCCGGTATCAATGCCGCCATGTTTATCAAGGGCGAAGAACCACTTATCTTAAAACGCAGTGAGGCTTATATTGGCGTACTTATTGATGATTTGGTGACCAAGGGCACCAATGAACCTTACCGTATTATGACCAGCCGGGCGGAATACCGCCTGCTCCTGCGGCAGGATAATGCTGACCAGCGCCTGACACCCTTAGGACGCAGAGTCGGACTCGTAAAGGACGACCGCTGGGCAAGATTTACAGCCAAGCAGACGGCTATTAAAGAGGCTCTGGCTTTTTTGGAAAACAACAGTATCAATCCCACACAGGAAATTACGGATAAGCTGACTGGTGCCGGCATTGATCCCATTCGCAACGCCACGAGTTTTTATGACTTATTGCGCCGTCCGGCTGTGGACTATGATAAACTGGCTGGTTTATTTGACCTGCCGGAACTGGCTCCGGAGGTCAAGCAGCAGGTGGAAATCACTATCACCTACGAAGGCTATATCAAAAAACAGCTGGAACAGGTGGAACGTATGGAAAAGCTGGAGGAAAAACTCCTGCCGGAAAATCTTAATTATGATGATGTGCCCAGCCTGCGCGATGAAGGACGGGAGAAGTTAAAGGCTATCCGTCCCCGTTCCGTAGGACAGGCCAGCCGTATCAGTGGGGTGTCGCCGGCAGATATTTCCGTCCTGCTTATCTGGCTGGAACAGCAGCAGCGCCTAAAGGCCGGGGAGGGGAAAGCAGATGTTTAAGGAAGAGCTGCAGAAAGCAGCTGCTGAGTATGGCATTAACCTTACGGAAACGCAGATAGCGCAGTATAATCGTTACTTTGAACTGCTTATCGAGTGGAATGAAAAGATAAATCTTACAGCCATAACTGCCCCTAAGGACGTAGCTATCAAGCATATCATTGACAGCATTACGGCTTATGATGCTGCTTTATTTCAGGCAGGAACCACCGTTATTGACGTAGGTACTGGTGCCGGCTTTCCGGGCCTGCCCTTAAAGATTTTCTGTCCGGAAATAAAGCTGACACTGATGGACTCCCTCAATAAGCGCATTAAGTTCCTGCAGACGGTAGTCGAGGAATTGGGCTTAAAGGACGTAGAATGCGTCCATGCCCGGGCTGAAGAAGGGGCGCGTAATAAAAAATATCGCGAATCCTTCGATATCGCCGTGTCCCGGGCAGTGGCCAGACTGCCCATTCTCTGTGAGTACTGCCTGCCCTTTGTAAAAAAAGGCGGTCATTTCATCGCCCTCAAGGGCATGCAGTATAATGATGAAGCGGCAGAGGCTGCCAAGGCCATCAAAGTAATGGGCGGCAGCCATACGGAAATCCGTCCGGTAAAACTGCCGGAAATAGACGACAAACGGGCGGTTATCATCATTACCAAGACCATGCCCACACCCAAAACATATCCGCGCAAGGCCGGAACACCTGCCAAAAATCCCATAGTATAGAGCATTGTTCTTTAGGGGAGGGGGCTTGAATGGGACGGATGTGCTGACCATTACCGCTGTGTTCGGATATTTAGTACAAAAATTTATCGAAATTCATTGAGACGATGGCTGAACAAGGCAGGAAAAGCCCCTATTCAAAGCGAATAGGGGCTTTATAATATGTATTTTGGCAGAAGGAGATGGTATTATGGAAAAATCCTTTTCGATTCCCATGTCGCGTCGCAGTTTTATGAAGCTGATGGGAGCAGCTGCCGCCGGAACATTGCTGGGGAGTGGCATGGAAACCGGACAGGCTGCTGCGCCGCCGGCAGCGGCGCTGAACTTTAGCGAAGTGGAACTGCCCGTAATTTTCAATACCGATGTCTGTGTGGTAGGGGGAGGTTCTGCCGGTACTGCTGCGGCCATCAGTGCTGCCCGCAAGGGAGCAAAAGTGGTGCTGGTAGAGCGCGGCATTTCCCTTGGGGGGCTGGCAACTCAGGGTTGTGTGTTCCCCTGTATGCCGACCTTTGTCGATGGCAGTGATACGCCCTATATAACAGATTTGAACAAGCGCATGGAAAGTCAGGGAGCCTCACCATCACTTGGCATTGATACGGACACTTATTATGGCGGTGGCCGGGGACAGTATGTGCCGGAATATCTTGCCCTTGTCTATGATGAAATGTGTGCCGAGGCCGGTGTCGAGATACTCTACAATGCCGCCCTGGCAGGCACGGTGACCAAGGAGGGCAGAATCACGGCCTGCGTTGTCCAGACTGCGGAGGGATTGGCAAAAATTCAGGCTAAGGTATTCATTGACGGTACAGGTGACGCTCTGCTGGCGCGGTTTGCCGGTGTACCTGCCGAAAAGGGTTCGGAAACGAATGGACGCAATCAGCCCATGAGCCTGCGCTTTGAAATGGGCGGTGTCGATGTCGGCAAGGTCTATAAATTCTTCCAGAAAAATTTGCATGATGACTATACAAGAGGAAAGTTCGTTAAAATCGTGGAAGATGCGCTAAAGGAAAAACGTGCGCCTTTCTTTGAATTTGCCAAATGGAAAAAGAACGAGCAATTCTTCAAGGCAGGCGTGGCACGTGGAGAGTTGAGCGAGGACGATATCCTGTATATTCAGGCCTTTTCCATCCCCGGCAAGCCCAATGTCATGTCCATGAACTGCCCGGAGATGCCGCCGCTGACGTTCAGCTCAACGGATGCGGTCTCGGCCAGCAGGGCCGTCAGTTTCGGACGCCGGATGATGCGCCATCTGTCAGCCTTTTTTGTCAAAAACATTCCGGGCTTTGAAAAAGCCTACATCAGCCGTGAGGCCAGCATGATAGGTGTGCGTGAATCTTGGCGGATTCGCGGCAAGTACTATATGGAGGCCGATGATTACCTGAAGGCGCATCATTTCCCCGATGCGGTCTGCCGGACGGCCTATCCCATCGACATTCACGATGTAAAACTTGACCTCTTTAAAAAGCTGGAAAAAGGTCAGTATTACGAAATACCCTTCCGGGCACTGGTGACAAATGAACTTGCCAACCTGCTGGTGGTGGGACGCTGTGCCAGCGGCAGTTTTGCGGCTCAGGCTTCCTTCCGCATTCAGCCCACCTGCATGAGCATGGGCGAAGCCGCAGGCATTGCCGCTGTCTGGGGGATTAGGCACAATGTCGCAGCTAGAGATATTCAATGGGACAAAATACCGGCGGCTGAGCGCAGCTATGTTAGTGCAGGCTGATGAGGTGATTTAATGAATGACAATGATTTTGTCCATAATCTGCCCAAAATCGAACAGCATGTTTTGGCTACGCATGCTCCGATGCCTCCACAGCTAATCTTCAAAATCATTCGTAAAGAAGGGGAGGAAGAGCTGGTGCGATCCTTCCGGGCACTGGCCTTTTCGGGGCTGGCCGCCGGAATTTTTGTCAGCTTTTCTTTTTTGTTCCGTTCCATATTCCACATGCACATGGGAGACTCTCCCTTGGAGCCGCTGGTATCTAGTATTGGGTATACCACAGGCTTTCTGATTGTCATTTTGGGACGTATGCAGCTGTTTACGGAAAATCCGATAACCACCATCGTTCCACTGCTGAGTGAGTGGTCAATCACCAGATTATTAAAGGTGCTGCGCCTTTGGGGAACGGTATTTCTGTTTAACATCATCGGTACTTCCATAGCGGCAGCGTTCTTTGCCAGTCCCTATACGCTTTCGCCTCATGTAGAAGCGGCAATGCACGAGGTCGCAGCCAATGTCATGACGCTGCTCCCAATAGAAAATATATTGCGAGGTATTCCGGCCGGGATTCTCATTGCGGCAATCGTGTGGATATCTCCCCAGACAAAATACTTCCGCTTTATGATGATTATGTTCTTCGTGTATTTTATCGCTCTGGGAGATTTCTCTCATGTAGTAGTTGGTTCCTGTGAGATGGCTTATGAGGTCATAAAGGGAAATGCTGACTTCTTTACTTATTTTTTCAAGTTCCTCATTCCCACCGGATTGGGGAATATTATCGGTGGCACAATGATATTTACATTGCTGATATATAATCAGGTACTAAAGGAATTGCGATGATGACGGTGTTGCATGCTGACTGCCTGTGACGCACGGAGTCCGCTATTTGGACTGAAGCCGCTCTCTTAGCCGAGGGCGGCTTTTTGTTGTGTGAAATAAAAAATGGACTTTTGCGAAAATTTAGGATATAATATAGGATGCAAGAAATGGCAATAGAATTTACCTGACATACAAAGGGATTTGTGAGGGGGTTAAAAAGATGAGTAGGAAGTCTTTGATTGTTACATTGGCAATGGGCATTTGTTTTTGCGGGGGGGGCAGACTATAAATACTGATTGCAATTCCTATGCTTTTTTTACGAAAGCAGAGGCTAGGGCGTCTTTAGCGGCTGCAGACCGGGAGATGAAAAAGGAAAAGAACTATGAGCCATCGGACATATATAAGCGTGCTCATCATATAATATATCCTAATGGCAGAGTGCCAAAAGACCAGCGCACTCGCATTGCTGTAGTCATCAATGGCGACGAACAGATTGTTGTTGAAGATAGGGTAAAAAATCGTATATATAGCAAGTTGAGGGCAAAATTTTCACCAGAGGAGTTTGCCTTAATGAAAGGGACAGATGTAAAAACTTCGTTGTTGCAGATGGAAGAAGATAAATTCTATGATAACAGACCATCTTCGTCAATAAGTACGAATCGACAACCATATCGTTCAGCAAGTGGATTTAGTATTGCATCTGTAGCTGGTACTGTAGCAGGTGCTGTTATAGCGCATAATAGAGGTCAAAGCGAAATAAATGGAGCCCTCATAGGAGCTGCGACAGATACCCTTATTAGTGGCAATGGAAGTAACAATGAAAATAGTACGACAACATCTATTACATCGCGTACTGATGTTGACCAAATGCCAGTTGGAATACAGCCTAGGGGATTTGCAGATTTGCGGCGTGAAGATTTTGTAGAAGTTGGCCGTAAATATGGTTATGATTATTTATTTGTTGTAACCATGAATGTAGGTATGCTTAAACATGAGAAACATGGCTTTGTGTTGTTTAATTCAACAACAAATAAGGGAAACATTTGGGTGCGTGTACGTTTAGTAGACGTAAATAAAGGTGACTATGCTTATAGAAATGATATTGTAACGGCAGGATCTACGCATGGTTCTAATTTTAGTGGTAGTGGGGTTAATGGTCGGCTAATGGAAAAGGCTGTCGATAAAGCTATGACAGAGGCTATGAACGATATCGCTATAGAAATTGAATAAAAGTAGTGATTATATTTGATGTAATGATATTATCACTAACAGATACGAAAGTCTGTTGACGAAAAAAGCGTCAACAGACTTTTTTTAATTGCAGTTTGACGGTCAATACGTTCTTAAAAATATCCTGTTTATGCGTGCACGGGGTTCACGGGGGAGTAATTTTTCTGCCCCCGCTAAACGACACACCTCGGAAAATATCATTGTCCAGTTACCTGCGCCGGGCAGGCCAACGGCGCTCCTTTCAGCGTAGTTGCTTAGCGATTGACTACAGTGTGCCGGCCTTCGCTGCGCTCAGGCAGTCGCTCCCCGCATAAAAATCACTCCCCCGTTCGCCCCCAGCTACGGTGTTTACAATTGCTACTAACCCGTTCTCCCGTTACAAGAACATCGATGTGCTGGTTACCTGTCACTGCGAAAAATCATTTTACATGGACGTCGCTTAGGGCGGAGGTGGTGATGCTTTTCGCAGTGGAACGACTGTCCGAACGCAGTGAGGA
>NZ_CAJODG010000024.1 GCF_905233635.1 Selenomonas sp. AE3005
TGGGACATTTAGTGAAACAGCGAAAAGTATTACCACCTCCACCCCACTGAGCTGTAACAAATAAAATAAAGCAGGCATTAACCGTCAAACTGCAATTTATCAAAGCCCCCATAAGCCAGATTTCTTCTTCCGGCTTATGGGGGCTTTTCCCTGCTCACTTTTCTTTGCCCTGCGGCAATGTCCCATCCAATTCCAGTATCATATCGCGCAGTTCAGCAGCCCGCTCGAACTCCAGCGCCCTGGACGCCTGCTGCATTTCGCGCAGCAGGGTTTTAACCAGATTTTCCTTATCCTTTTTGGTGAGCTTCTTTTTCTTCCGCCCCTCACCTGCCGTATACCCGGCAGCGGACTCAGCTACCAAAGTAGTTTCTATCAGCGGCTTAATCGGCTTAATAATGGTCTTGGGCACAATTCCATGTTCCTTGTTGTAAGCCTGCTGAATTTCCCGGCGGCGTTCAGTTTCGTCCATGGCCCGTTTCATGGAATCCGTAATCCTGTCGGCATACATGATTACCCGGCCATTAGCATTACGGGCAGCACGGCCGATTATCTGAATCAGGGATGTATCCGAGCGCAGGAAACCTTCCTTGTCGGCATCGAGAATCGCAATCAGGGAAACCTCCGGCATATCCAGACCTTCACGCAAGAGATTTATACCGACAAGTACATCAAACTCCCCGGCCCGTAAATCATGAATGATTTCCGCCCGTTCGATGGTAGCAATATCCGAATGCAGGTAACGCACCTTCACGCCGGCCTCTTTGAGATAATCTGTCAGATTTTCTGCCATCTTCTTGGTCAGCGTGGTGACCAGCACACGCTCATTGCGCTCAATACGCAGGCGGATTTCCGTCAGCAAATCATCAATCTGACCTTCCAGCGGACGCACCTCGATTTCCGGGTCCACCAGGCCCGTGGGGCGGATTACCTGCTGGGCAATCTGCTGCGCCTGTTCCTGTTCATACTTCCCTGGCGTAGCCGATACATAGATAATCTGATTTATCCGGGCCGCAAATTCCTCAAAAGTCAGCGGACGATTGTCAAAGGCTGAGGGCAGGCGGAAACCATTTTCCACCAGTGACACCTTGCGGCTCCTGTCCCCGGCGTACATCGCGTGCACCTGGGGCAAGGTTACATGAGACTCGTCCACCACAATCAGAAAGTCCTCCGGGAAATAATCGAGCAGTGTATATGGTGCCTCCCCAGCCTTTCTATGTGTTAAATGCCGGGAGTAGTTTTCAATCCCGGAACAGTAACCCATTTCCTGCATCATTTCCAAATCGTAATTCGTGCGCTGTTCTATGCGCTGTGCCTCCAGCAGCTTGCCATTTTCCCGAAACAATTTCAGCTGCTCATCCAGCTCGTTCCGGATATCCTGCATGGCAATTTTCATATCCTCGTCTTCCGTGACATAGTGTGAGGCCGGGAATACCATCAAATGCGTGCGCTCGCCGTAAACCTCGCCGGTCACCACATCGTATTCCACCATACGGTCGATTTCATCACCAAAGAGTTCTATGCGCACAGCCCGGTTATTATAGCCGGCCGGAAATACCTCGACAACGTCGCCGCGTACCCGGAACCGGCCGCGTTCAAAGGCAATATCATTGCGCTCATAGCGCATCTGTACCAGCTTATGCAGGATATCATCACGCAGCACTTCCTGCCCCTTGTGCAGGGACAATACCATTTCATGATAGCTTTCCGGAGAGCCCAGGCCGTAAATGCAGGACACTGAGGCCACGATAATCACGTCGCGCCGCTCAAACAGGGAACAGGTAGCGGAATGACGCAGCTCATCGATTTCATCATTGATGGAACTGTCCTTTTCAATATAGGTATCAGTTGAGGCAATATAGGCCTCCGGCTGATAATAATCATAGTAGCTGACAAAATAGCCCACATAATTTTCCGGGAAAAACGCCTTGAACTCACTGGCCAGCTGTGCCGCCAGCGTCTTATTATGGGCGATGACCAGCGTCGGCTTTTGCACCTTTTCGATTACCTTGGCTATGGTGTAGGTCTTGCCTGTGCCGGTAGCCCCGAGCAAAACCTGCGCCTGCTGGCCATTTTCTATGCCCGCGGCCAGGTCGGCAATAGCCTGCGGCTGGTCCCCCATCGGCTCAAACGGTGCCACGACCTTAAACGGCGTTTCCTTATCAAACTGCATGGTATTTAACTTCGGCACCATAGCCATATTGAATCCTCCTATAACAAAGCCGCCCCCACACGGGGACGGCTGCCATTTTGTTTTACTTATAACGCCGTTGTTCCAGTTTTGCCATAGGCAAAACTTCCTCTTGGCGTTTCAACGAGGGGGGAGATATGCTCGCCGCCTGTTTTGGTATTCGTGCCCCCACCTGCTGAGGTGGGGGACATTTTCTTGCCTCGTTATACCATAACCTCATTGGCCGTCAGAATGCACGTCACTTTTATGTCACGTCTCTGCCCCAGGTCAATGAACTCGCCCCCGGCTGTCTGCACAACCGGCAGGGAGCGCACACGGCTTTCATCCAGGTACACAATCCGGCCTTTATCGCCATTGCTCAGGCCTACCCAGTTACCATTCAAAGCATGGCACAGATGTTTGATGAATAACACACCATACTCCGTATCCAGCTTGCCATCCAGAATATCGTCATACAAGGTGGAAAATACATCAAAGGGGGATTTGCGCTTGGCAAAGACGCGGTCACTGGCCATGGCATCATAAATATCCAAAATAGCCAGTATCTTGCCAAACTTGGAAATCTTATCTCCCTTTAAGCCGTTGGGATAGCCAGAACCATCGCAGCGTTCATGGTGCTGCAGCACGCCCTGCATAATATCCTGATTCGCATTCATCGTCGTCTGCGACAGCATATCATAGCCAAACTGCGCATGTTTTTTCACCATTTCAAACTCGCTATCGGTAAGGCTGCTATGTTTTTCCAAAATCTCCCGGGGAACACGCAGCTTACCAATATCCAAAAAGAGGCCGGCAATGACCAGATTGTACTGATCCAGCACCGACATGCCCATCCACTTGGCCATAAGTCCGGCCAAAATCCCCACATGCAGGCAATGATGTATCAGATATGAACCGCTTTGCTCCATATTGTGAATCTGGGACACAGCCTTGGCCCCATCACTTAGTTCCGTGAAGTTTTTCTCATCCATAATGGACTGCAAATCCGCAGCATTAAACTCACCGCGCTCTGCCAATCCCGTAAAGAGAACACTGAGCTTATCATAAACTTCATTGTAGCAGCTGGTATAACTGTCGTCCAGCAGATGTTCCTTGCCTGGTATTTCTCCGTGAGTTTCTTCTTCATCGATATATACGGCAAAAATTGGTCTGTCAAGCAGACCATAAATCATTTCCTTGGTAAGATTCGTGCCCGTACCGATAAGTATCTGGTCGTTTTCATCCATGATATCACGGCCAACCCGCATTCCTGAGCGCAGATTCTCAACTGCGTACACCTTCAACATCAGCCATCATCCTCCCTAATCCCAGCTTCTCCACAATTGCATCTTGATTCTTATCATTATTTCCATTATAGCATACAATAGTACAAGCCGCTACATATAAAAACACAGGCAAGGTATTTTTTAGCCTTGCCTGCATTTATCAGCCATATTATTTTACAACGATATTAACAAGTTTCTTCGGAACACAGATAACCTTGACAATGGTCTTGCCTGCAGTGAGCTCCTTAGCCCGGGGCAATTCCTTGACGGCCTCTTCCATGGCGGCTCTGTCAATATCTGCCGGCAAGGTGATTCTATCCCTTACCTTGCCGTTAATCTGGAGCACGATTTCAATTTCGGCCAGTTTCGTGGCCTCTTCTTCAAACTGCGGCCACTGCTGCTGATGCACGCTGCCCTCACCGAAGAGATTATGCCAGAGTTCTTCCGTAATATGCGGTGCGAACGGAGCCAGCATCTTCACGAGGCTGCCAGCGAACTCTCTGGCCAGGCCGGCATTGAGTTCCTTATCCTGGAATACATACGCCGCATTGACCAGTTCCATGATGGAGGAAATAGCCGTATTGAACATAAAGCGGTCGCGAATATCCTCCGTAACCTTTTTGATGGTCACATGGAGTACACGGCGCAGTTCTTTTTCTTCCTTGGTCAGCGCGGACACATCGTAGTCGTCCTTGCCCGCCTTGACCATATCCTCAAAGTGGTCGAGGATACGCCATACACGGCCTAAGAAACGGAAAGCACCTTCCACGCCCTGGTCGCTCCACTCAAGGTCACGGTCAACCGGAGCCGCAAACAGGATAAACAGACGCGCCGTATCGGCACCGTACTTGGCGATGATTTCTTCCGGGGAAACAACATTGCCCTTGGACTTGCTCATCTTGGAGCCATCTTTCAGAACCATGCCCTGCGTGAGCAGATTGGCAAACGGTTCATCAAAGTCTACGAGGCCGGCATCGTGGAGCACCTTCGTAAAGAAACGCGAATACAGGAGGTGCAGGATAGCATGCTCGATACCACCGATATACTGGTCAACCGGTGCCCAGTAATTGACTTTTTCCTTGTCAAACGGTGCCTGGTCATTTTTCGGGTCAGTGTAGCGCAGGTAATACCAGGAGGAACAGATAAAGGTATCCATGGTATCCGTTTCACGCTTGGCATCAGCACCACACTGCGGGCACTTGCAGTTGACAAAGGCCTCGCTGGTAGCCAGCGGCGACAAAGCCCCGCTGTCGAAGGACACGTCTTCCGGCAGTCTGACCGGCAGGTCTTTTTCCGGCACGAGCACTTCACCGCAATGCGGGCAGTGGATAACAGGAATCGGTGCGCCCCAGTAACGCTGACGGGAAATCAGCCAGTCACGCAGGCGGTAGTTAACTTTACGCTTACCAAAGCCCTGCGCCTCAGCCTCATCGATAATGCCGCTCATGGCCTTGTGGATTTCCATACCGGTGAATTTGCCGGAGTTCACCAGTACGCCGTCCTTATCCGTATAAGCAGCGTCCATTTCCTCGAGCTTTAGTTCCTTGTCCTTCGGCTGCAGCGTCAGGATAATGGGCAGGTCGTACTTCTTGGCAAACATCCAGTCGCGCTGGTCACCGGAGGGCACGCCCATAACAGCGCCGGTACCATAATCAGCCAGCACGTAATTGGTCACCCACAGCTGAGCCTTGTTGCCGTTGAAAGGATTGATAGCATAAACGCCGGTAAAGATACCTTCCTTTTCCGACTCACTGGAAGTACGTTCCATTTCCGACTGATTGCGGACTTTATCACAGAAAGCCTTGATTTCCGCAGCCTTCGGATTATTTTCACAGATTTTTTCCACGAGCGGATTTTCGGCAGCCAGAGCCACGAAAGTAATACCATAAGCCGTATCCGGACGGGTGGTGTAGACGGAAAGTTTCTCATCCAGTCCTTCTACAGGCATCTCGAATTCAAGGCCTTCGCTGCGGCCAATCCAGTTGTCCTGCATGGTCTTAACACGCTCCGGCCAGCCTTTGAGCTTGTCGAGGTCTTTTAAGAGCACATCGGCATAATCCGTGATTTTCAGGAACCACTGGGACAGGTCCTTCTTCTGTACGTCAGAATCACAGCGCCAGCACTTGCCATCGATAACCTGTTCGTTAGCCAGTACAGTGCCGCAGGTATCGCACCAGTTTACGGATGCCTTTTTCTTATATGCCAGCCCCTTCTTGTAGAAGAGTTCAAAGAGCCACTGCGTCCACTTGTAGTATTCCGGGCTGCAGGTAATAGCCTCCCTGTCCCAGTCATAGGACAGGCCCATGGAACGCTGCTGGCGTTTCATGTTCTCGATATTGCTGTACGTCCAGTCCGCAGGCTTGACATTATTCTTGATGGCTGCATTTTCCGCCGGCATACCGAAGGAGTCAAAGCCCATGGGATGCAGGACATTAAAGCCCTCCATGGTCTTATAACGGGCCATCACATCACCGATGGAGTAATTGCGGACATGTCCCATATGCAGGTTGCCGGAAGGATACGGGAACATCTCCAGCGCATAATATTTCGGACGGTTCGCGTCCATCTCTGTTTTAAAGGCAGCATCTTTTTCCCATTTATCCTGCCATTTCTTTTCTATCTCCTGGGGTGAATACTTATCCAAGCCTATCTCCTCCTAATAATGTTCACAATTAGGTGTATTATACCGTAACTGGGGCAAAATCGCAACCATTGGTCAGATATGTCCGCCAGTAAGCTCCTTATGTCTTTTCTGTTCTTCCTGCCACTTGGCACGGGCATCCTGATAGCTTTCACATTCAAGGGTAAAGCCCTTGCCGGAAACCTCTGACGTGTCAGACACAATCATAAAGGCCTGCCGGTCATAATGGTCAACGATGGCCTTGACGCGGCTGACCTGCGTAAGACGTACCACAATGAACAAAATATCCTTGTGTTCCTGCGCAAAACCGCCCTTCCCTTCCAGGAAAGTCACACCGCGATGGACATTTTCCATGATGTCCTGACAGATTTGCTCCGCCGCCGGCGACACGATAAAAATCGATTTTTCGCGGTTGAGCCCGGCAGCCACACGATTGGTCAGCTCTGCCGTAACGTAAATGGACACCAGCGTATACAAGGCCTCATCAATGTTAAACATCCAGGCCGAGGACATGACGATGATGAAATTCATCAGGAATATCACCGTGCCCATATCCACGGAATAAAACTTTTTGACCACGGCCCCCACTACATCAAGGCCGCCGGTATTGGCATTGGCCCGAAAGATAATACCAAAGCCTATGCCGGCCATCACACCGCCGAAAATGGCATTGAGCATGCCGTCCTGCGTGATGTTCCAGTCCACCAGAAAATGCGTGGCATCCAGAATCAGGGACAGCACCACCGTTCCCACCACTGTATCCCAGGCATACAGCCGGCCAAACACCTTATAGGCCAGATACAGTATCGGCAGATTGTAGACGATGTTCTGCATCCCTACCGGCAGGTCAGTCAGATAGTAGATAATCAGGGCAATACCGCTAATGCCTCCGGTGAGAAGGTGCGCCGGTATAATAAAAAGATTAAAGCCCAGGCAGACAATCAGCGCACCCAGTGTAATCTGGATATAACGTACAGTCTGCTTTCGCAATTCATTCTTTTTCATATTTTCGCTCTAAAACTTTCTCTGCATTTTTTGTCATCACATGATTTGGAAAAAGTCCTTAGACTCCCTGTCAGCGATAACTTCCACGTCATATTCCGCCAGCTCCTGGGAAAGTTTTTCCCTGAGAACTTCCACCACGGGAAACTCCGTGGCAAAATGACCGGCGTCAATAACGTGCATACCCAGTTCCACGGCCTGCTGAGCCTCATGGTATTTTACATCACCGGTAACGTAGGCGTCAGCCCCCATAAAGGCGGCCTTTTGAATAAATTCCGCACCGCTGCCGCTGCATAAAGCCACCTTGCGCACAGCCCGCTTGCCGGCATTAACCAGGCGCACATGACTGGCAGGCAGAGCGTCACGCACCTGCCGGGCAAAATCATCCACCGCCATGGGGACCGGCAAGGTGCCCATACGGCCCAGACTTTCCACCGTACCGTCCTCAGCCTGCGAGGTAATAACAAACGTGGACAACTTTTCCAGACCAATCGCCGCCGCCAGGACATCATTGACGCCGCCCACAGCGATATCAAGATTTGTATGCGCTGCGGCCACGGCTATATCGTGTTTCAACAGCTGCTGCAGCCGTGCTCCCAGTGGCAGGTCCGTGCGGATTTTTTTCAGACCTTTGAATATCAAAGGATGGTGAGCCACTATCATATCGGCCTCACAAGCAATGGCCTGCTCGACCACTGCGTCACTGACATCCAGGCATACCAGAATACGCCGCACATTTTGCTTAAAGGAACCGACCAACAGTCCGGGATTATCCCAGTCCTCGGCCAGCCGTTTCGGAGCCAGCCGTTCTATGGCATCCATCACCACTTGGCATTTTACCATTTCAGCCGTCCCTCCAATGACCTTACCAGACGTTTTACCCGGGCAAAACGTTTATCACCCTTAGCCCGGTCACTTTTCTCCATGCCGTTAATAATTCGGCGCTGCTGAAAAAGCAGGGCCTCAATATGATTACGCAGCAGCGGCGGTTTTTTCTGCCACAGCTTTGGTCCCACCAGCAAATCCAACGGCCCCGGCTTTTTCCGGCTGCCTTTCTCCGCCTTGATGACCTCGTAGATACGCCCATCAGCAATGACGAGATTCTCATCACTGATATGCCAGGCATTATCATAGAGCCATTCGCGCAGTTCTGCGGCACCGTTCATGGGCTGCAGCACCAGCGTCCCCAAGGCCGCAGTCACCTCCGGCTGCGCCTCGAGTATCGAGGCTATCAGTACACCGCCCATACCGGCTATGCACACCGTATCCACTTCACCGGGCTGTAAAACCGCCAGGCCGTCGCCTAACCGCACGGCAATCTGGTCTTCCTTCAGAGCCTGCTCTTTCACCGTGCGTATCGCAGCCTCATAGGGGCCGCGATTCTTGTCACCAGCCACTACAAAGGCCGCTTTGCCCTGCTGAATAAGTGCTGCCGCCAGATAGCCGTGGTCCGTGCCAATATCAGCAGCCCGGCAGCCCTCCGGCACGAAATCAGCCAGGGCTTGCAATCTTTCATCTAAATGCATAAGGATGCCTCCTTTAATCATAAGAAAAAGGGTGTAACCATTACGTTACACCCTTGAGTATACATGGCTCCCCGAGCGGGACTCGAACCTGCGACATATGGATTAACAGTCCACCGTTCTACCAACTGAACTATCGGGGAATATACATCGATGCCTACGCACCAACAGGGATAATTATATTAAACAGAATCTTTAATGTCAAGGGAATGTTATTAGTCCAGGAAGTCCTTGAGCTTGCGGCTGCGGCTGGGATGACGCAGTTTGCGCAGAGCCTTGGCCTCAATCTGGCGGATACGCTCACGGGTAACGCCAAAGTTCTGGCCGACCTCTTCCAAAGTACGGGCGCGGCCATCGTCCAGGCCAAAACGCAGGCGCAAAACTTTTTCCTCACGCGGCGTCAAGGTATCCAGAACTTCCTCAAGCTGTTCCTTCAGGAGCATGAAAGATGCCGCGTCAGCCGGTGCCGGTGCATCCTGGTCCTCGATGAAGTCACCGAGATGTGAATCTTCTTCTTCACCGATAGGCGTTTCCAGAGATACAGGCTCCTGGGCAATCTTCATGATTTC
The DNA here is from genome assembly GCF_905233635.1 of Selenomonas sp. AE3005. Taxonomy (GTDB): domain Bacteria; phylum Bacillota; class Negativicutes; order Selenomonadales; family Selenomonadaceae; genus Selenomonas_A. The sequence goes on from NZ_CAJODG010000024.1 coordinate 9,189, forward strand.
CCGGACGCGCTCTACGCTGATATCCATCTCCTTGGCTATTTCTTCCGGCGACGGTTCACGTCCCAGCTGCTGCAGGAGCTGACGGGACACGCGAATCAGCTTATTGATGGTTTCTACCATATGCACAGGGATACGGATAGTACGCGCCTGGTCTGCAATGGCACGGGTAATGGCCTGACGAATCCACCACGTAGCATAGGTACTGAACTTATAGCCCTTGGTGTAGTCAAACTTTTCCACAGCCTTGATAAGGCCCAGATTGCCTTCCTGAATCAAATCCAGGAACAACATACCACGTCCGACATAGCGCTTGGCAATGCTGACTACCAGTCGCAGGTTGGCCTCTGCCAGACGTTTCTGGGCGATTTCATCGCCGTCCTGCATGCGCTTGGCCAATGCCACTTCTTCATCAGCTGTGAGCAGGGGCACACGGCCAATTTCTTTAAGGTACATGCGTACCGGGTCATCAATGCTGATACCTTCGGGCACAGAGAGGTCAATCTCCACGTCCTCGGTCTCCTTATCATCTATTTCATCGTCAACAGTATCCACATTGCTGGAATCATCAACAATTTCGATACCCTGCTGACTGAAAGTGTCATACATACGGTCGATTTCGTCCGGTGAAAGGTCTTCCTGCTGCAAGGCTTCCACAAGTTCGCCATACGTTAATGTACCGCCATTCTTCGCACCTTTGGCCAATAAACTTTCCACAATCTCCGAACTGTGGTTCTTACTGCCAGCCTCAGCCTGAACGCTTATCTTCTTCTTAGCCTCAGCCATTCAGAATTCCCCTTTCCACGACTTCATAAATCCATACAAATTCACTCAAATTGCAACTCTTCCATTTCGCTTTTTATTTTTTTTGCTTCGTTTAACTCCGCAATATAGGCAGTATTGCCAGCCTGCAGATATTCTTCCGCCAGCCGGGCATGCCGTGTGTAACAGGCATTTAAATATGCATGGCGTAATACCCGTACGGCATCGTTATACGCATCAGCCTCGTTTCTGTTGCCTAAATCCTCCACCAGTGCCCGGGACAGTTCTGCCATCGCTGCCTCACTTAATTTTTCCGCAGCCTGTACTTCATTAGGATTCTGCCTGCTTACCGCTAATTCCTGCAAGTAAAGCAAAACTTCTCGCTGATTGTCATCTACAATACTTTCCAACGGTACCATTGTCTGTAAATGGACCAGAATTCCCATATCCTGCCAGGCCACACGCAAAACAATACGGCCGGCCCGTTTCAGAGCTGAATCCACCTGCCTGGTTGCCTGCCGGATATGTGTGCTGGCCACAGCTCCCTCCTCCGGCATTTGCGGATTGCGGCCATACCGCCGCAGTTCCTCCTGAATAATGCCTTCTTCCAAAAGCAACGCACTGGACAATTTTTTTCGATACTCAATAACTACAGCTGATTCGCGAATGCCGGCCAAAACCGGCAGCATAGCATGAAGTGCCTTTACCTTGCCTTCCAGCGTATCGTGATTGATATGCTTTAGCACATACTGCAGCCGGTATTCCACCAGTGGCAGGGCTTTTTGCACCAGTTCCTGAAAGGCCTGTGCCCCATGCTTACGAATAAATTCATCCGGGTCCTTGCCATCCGGCACCACAATCACGCGCACCGTTGCCCCGGAGTCCCGGACAATGGACAACGCCCGGATAGTAGCCTTCTGCCCGGCCTCATCACTGTCGTAACAGAAATAAATTGCCGATGCATAACGCATAATCAGCTTGCAGTGCTCTGCTGTAAAAGCAGTCCCCAGCGATGCCACCACATTACGGATTCCTGCACTGAATACAGAAATCGCGTCCATGTAGCCTTCCACGACTATGGCATAGCCGGCCTTGCTTATAGCCCGATGCGAGCGGTCCAAGCCAAAAAGAAGTCTGCGCTTATTAAATAAGATAGTTTCCGGAGTATTGAGGTACTTAGGCGTGCTGTCATCCAGCACGCGGCCGCCAAAACCAACGACACGTCCCCGTTCATCAGCTATCGGTATGATAACCCGGTGCCGAAAACGGTCATAAATCCCCCGGTTGTTCTTGCGCTCCGCAGCCAGCCCGGCCTCCAACAGGAACTCTTCTTTAACCCCGCGTTTTACAAAGGCTGTGGACAGTTTATCCCACGCCTCGGGGGCATAGCCTAACTTAAACTCTTCTATCGTCTCCGGCGAAATACTTCTCTTGGCAAAATATGCCTTACCGGGCTCACCGAGTTTTGTCAGCGTCAAACAGTTGTGAAAAAAATCCCGTGCCATTTCATTGACCTTGCGCAGGTCAGCTTTTTGCTGGTCACGGGCCAGTTCCTGTGGGGTACGCTGCCGCTGTGGCAGAGGAATACCCAGCTTTTCTGCCTGAAGCTTAATAGCCTCGAAATACGTGACATTTTCAATCAATGATATAAACTTGAAAACATTTCCACCTGCATGGCAGCCAAAGCAATAAAAAAAACCTTTATCCGGTACCACGGAAAAAGACGGCGTCTTTTCACCATGAAAAGGGCAGCAGCCCCAATAGCGGTTGCCCTTTTTTTTCAGGGAAACATAGGTCTGCACAACCTGCAGGATATCTGACTGAGCACGAACCTGCTCAACAAATTCATCCAATTGTTCATTGCGCATGACCTAACCCCTTACCAGATAACCAATATCCCGTTACTAACTATAACAAGCATGCTGTATACTATTCGTGCTTTATACTCAAAATCCTGCTTTTTATAAATAATTTTTCTTGAAAATATAACATTTTTGTATACAGTTCTTTTACAGTATATTATTCTACTCTATTTGTCAATATCCCTTTTTATTTTTTGCCGGACTGGCCGTATGGCCTACCGGCGGTATGAATATATCATTAAAGAGTTCCACGGCGTAGCTGTCCGTAAGACCGGCCACATAATCCGTAACCACCTTCTGCCGCCCCCAGCATTCTTCCCGGCCGATATATTCCGGCGGCAGCTCCAGGAAATTATCCATAAAATAATGATAGAGTTCCCGTAAAACAAAGGCTGCCTGACGGCGTTCCCGGGACAACATATCCGAGTGATAGATGTTTTTAAACATAAACTCGCGAAAAACATCCATAAGTCCTTTGATTCTGGCTGACTGCAGGATATCGCCCTGCCCTTCAGAGCTGACAATCATATCCTCAACCATGGTCGTAATCATCTGGGAGGTACTGTCCCCCAGACCTTTATAAATCTCTGCCGGCAGGTCCCCCGGTGTCAACAGGCCGGCCCGCAGGCTGTCATCGTAATCGTGGCACAGATAGGCAATTCTGTCAGCTACGCGCACAATCCGGCCTTCCAAGGTCCGGGGCAGCGTTGGCCCTGTATGGTTGACAATGCCGTCCTTGACTTCAAAAGTCAGATTAAGCCCCTTGCCACCCAGTTCCAAAAATTCTACGACACGCAGGCTCTGCTCATTGTGGGTAAAATGACCTGTCAAATCGTCCATGACCGATTCCCCGGCATGACCGAAGGGCGTATGTCCTACATCGTGCCCCAGGGAAATGGCCTCGGCCAAATCTTCGTTTAACCGCAGCCCCCGGGCAATAGTCCGGGATATCTGTGACACCTCCAGACTATGTGTCATCCGGGTACGGTAATGGTCCCCGGCCACGATATACACCTGAGTTTTATGTTTCAGGCGGCGGAAAGACTTAGAATGCAGAATTCTGTCCCGGTCCCGCTGAAATTTCGTACGAAAGGCACATTCCTCGATAGGCTGTTTTCTTCTGGCCTCCCGGCTCTTGGCCGCCAACGGCGATAATATCTGATATTCCTGTTCCTCAGTGCGCTCCCTGACAGTCACCTTCGCCACCTCCTGTTTCAATATATATAACAGATGTTTAATTATACAATACTAGCAGATAAAATAAAAGTCCTGCAATTTTGCCAAAAATAAGTTTTTGCTGTAAAATATAAGTTAATAAATTCATTTAAAGGAGGGGATTTCATGCCTATTCGCCTGCTGACCCTCATCATGCTTTGTTTTTTACTGGTGAGCAGTCCTTTTGTCTATGCTGAATCCAGCAGCGGCCACAACATCAACGCTGATATGGCCAAAAGCAAAGCCCGCCCTACCGTTTCTGCCGAAAATGTAAACTACCATGAAGATACAGGCCTTTACACGCTGGCAGGCAATGTCCGCATCAAACTGCCAGAGCGTACCTTCCTTACGCAAACTGCCAAAATCAACCCTGTATCCCTGCTGCTTTGGACGGACGGCGGCTCGGAAATTATCGAAGGCGAACTGCATTTTACCTGCGACGCCTTGTATGCCGAACTATCCGGAAATACCGTCTGGTGCTTTGGCACCCGTTGCGGCGTTGAACGTCCGGGACTTGTCATTCACGGTGACAATATGCAGTACAACTGGAATTCCCATATCGTCACCTTTGACGGCCATGTCTTATGTGTACAAAAGGGAAAGAGCACAACCGCCAGCCATTTGGAATTTGATCTGGATAAAAACGATATCGTGCGGTAAAGACACGCCTTATCCAGCCAAAAAGCCCGATGAAACTGTTTTTAAAACAGTCCATCGGGCTTTTTCATTGTTTATTAAGTCAGGACATATCTACGACTTGGCCCTTTTTTTCCTTAACAACTACTTTACGCTGAAAATCAAAGCACTCATCGGCAATATCCTTATGCAGGATAAGCAGGCAGATAAGGTTAGGAATCGCCATCAGGCCATTCATGGTATCAGAAAAGTTCCAGACAACTTCCAGGGCGGTGGTCGCACCGACAAAGGTCACCAGACTGAAAAGCACCCGATACCCCATAATCACCGGCCGTTTCTTAATCAAATACTCCAACGCTTTTTCGCCGTAATATTCCCAACCCAAAATGGTGGAAAAAGCAAAAAGGCTCAGGGAGATAGAAATAATCAGCTTGCCGTATTCACCAAAGACTGTACTGAATGCCGCAATGGTGAGCTCAGCACCGGAGAGCAGTTCCCCAGTTGCCGGATTGGTCATGCCCAACATGCCGGAGGAGGCAATAACCAGACCTGTCAGCATGCAGACAATCATCGTATCAAAGAACGTGCCAGTCATATTGACATAGCCCTGCCGGGACGCATGGTCCGTCTGGGCAGCAGCCGCAGCAATAGGTGCAGAACCCAGGCCGGCCTCATTGGAAAACACGCCGCGGGCCACACCCCAGCGCATGGATGTCAGCATTGACGCAACGATGGAGCCGCCCACACCGCCGGCCACGGAATCAAAGGAAAAGGCCATGCGGAACATCTCGGCCACACCTGCCGGCACAGCAGAGAAATTGACAATAATCACAATCGTCGCCGTTACAAAGTAGAATGCCGCCATCCCCGGCACCACGACACTGGACACCTTGCCAATGCTGTGAATGCCGCGAATCAGCACTGCCAGCGCCAGCACCGTAATCACTGCGCCGGTGGCATAAGCAGGTATCGCATAACTATGTGACAGGGCCATCGCAATGGAATTGGCCTGCGTCATATTACCGATACCAAAAGAGGCCAGTACGACAAACAACGCAAACAAAAACGCCAGTGTCCGGCCAATAAATTTATTTCTGATACCATAGCGCATGGCATACATGGGGCCGCCGGACATTTCCCCGACGCCGTTGGTTACCCGGTACTTGACCGCCAATACCGACTCTGCATATTTGGTAGACAGGCCAAAGGCCGCGCTTATCCACATCCAGACCAAAGCACCAGGTCCACCCAGTACCATGGCCGTGGCCACACCTACGATATTACCGGTTCCCACCGTTGCCGACAACGCCGTCATCAGCGACTGGAACGGGGAGATATCACCCTCATGGTCAGCCTTGTGCCGGAATATCATCCGTAATGCATAGCCCAGATTTATCCATGGCAAAAAACGCAGGCGCAGGGTGAGGAAAACACCTGTCCCCACCAACAAGGCCAGCATTATCGGCCCCCAGACGAAATTATTTATATCCGCCATTAAAGCTGCAAAATCCATATATCCACATCCCTACTAATAAAATAAGAACTAAAATAAGAACACTCCCCTGCTGAAAATCATACAGGAGAGCGTCTGTCTTTGACGTCTACGTGTAGTATTATAATAGACTCTTGTAATCTTGTAAATATTTTTCCCATGTATTCATGGGAAAAAAACCACAAAGCACATTTACCGGTTCAAGGCACGATGGGCAATGTCCTTACGATAGAATGCGTCTTTAAAGGAAATCATGGCTGCCCCCTGATAAGCCTTGTCTACAGCTGCACGCACGTTATCAGCCTTGGCCACAACGCCCAGGACACGTCCGCCATTGGTGACAATGTCTGCCCCCTTTTGCGCTGTACCGGCATGGAACACGAGGCTGCCGGCTGCCTGGGCCTCTGCCAGTCCTTTTATTTTATCGCCCTTGCGGTAAGCCCGGGGATAACCGCCAGCGGCCATGACCACACAAACGGCGGCCCCTTTGCTCCAGTCAATCTGCTGCTCGGCCAGAGTTCCGTCACAGCAGGCAGTCATTATTTCCACCAAATCACTTTCGAGCAAAGGCAGGACCACCTGGGTTTCCGGGTCGCCAAACCGCGCATTAAACTCCACAACCTTCGGACCTTCAGCTGTAATCATCAGGCCGGCATAAAGACAGCCTTTATAGGGTTTGCCCTCCTGGGACATAGCCTTGATTACAGGTACCAGTATTTTGTCAAAGGTTTCCTGCAGCAGCGCCTCCGTCATCACCGGTGCCGGGGCATAAGTTCCCATGCCGCCGGTATTGGGGCCTTTATCGCCGTCATAAGCGCGTTTATGGTCCTGCGAGCTGATCATGGGGCAAATTGTTTGACCATCGGTAAAGCAGAGCAGGGAGGCCTCTTCCCCAGCCATGAATTCCTCAATGACCACACGGCTGCCGGCTGTCCCGAATTCCTTGTCCTCCATGATGTCGGTAATGGCCGCCAGGGCCTCCGTTTCCGTCATGGCCACCACAACGCCTTTGCCGGCGGCCAGACCGTCAGCTTTGATGACAATGGGTGCACCCTCCTGACGAATGTAAGCCTTAGCCTTTTCCGCCTCAGTGAATACTTCGTACTTAGCCGTAGGGATATGGTACTTCTTCATCAGTTCCTTGGAGAATGACTTGGAGCCTTCGATTTGTGCAGCCGCCTGTGACGGTCCAAAGGCCCGTATGCCGGCTGCCTCCACAGCGTCTACCAGGCCGTTGGTCAGGGGCACTTCCGGTCCCACTACTACCAAATCAATATGATGCTGCTGGGCAAAATCCACAATGGCCTGATTGTCCGTTATCTCAATGCCCTCCACGCACATAGCCTTATCAGCCATGCCCGGATTGCCCGGCAGGGCATACAGCCTGTCCGTCTTAGGCGATTTGGCAATTTTCCAAACTAACGTGTGCTCACGGCCGCCGCTGCCGATTACCAGTATATTCATTTTACTTACCCCTTATTTTGCCAACTGCTGTTTTAAGTAATCCTGAATCATCGTGTCATAAGCTGCCGTATGTGCGAAAGCCTCCTGTGCCAGCTCCATACGGGTTTTGTCATCTACACCGCCATTTTTCTTAATCTGGTCAATAACATCATTATATTTAGCCGGATTGGTTACGATGGTGACAAATTTAAAGTTTTTAGCCGACGCACGCACCATCGCCGGGCCGCCGATATCAATGTTTTCAATGGCCTCAGCCAGCGTTACATTCGGCTTGGCAATGGTTTCCTTGAAGGGATAGAGATTGACAGCTACGAGGTCAATCCCCTTAATCCCATGTTTTTCCATCTGAGCCACATGTTCTGCATTGTCACGTACAGCCAAAATGCCGCCATGAATATAGGGATTCAAGGTTTTCACACGGCCGTCCATGATTTCAGGAAAGCCCGTTACATCACTGACGTAGGTTACAGGAATTCCGGCCTCCTTGATGGCTTTCATGGTACCACCCGTGGAAATGATTTCCACGCCAGCCTCATGCAGCTGACGGGCAAACTCCACCACGCCTTCTTTATTGGATACGCTAATCAGGGCACGCTTAATCTGCATTTATCTGTCTCCTTTACGACATTTACTCTAAAATCGTCACCTTACGGCCGTCTACTTTCAACTTGCCTTCACAGTACAGGCGGATACACTCAGGATAAATCCGGTGCTCCTCCTTGAGGACTCTGGCTCCCAGAGTTTCTTCCGTGTCGTCAGCCAGTACAGGCACCGCTGCCTGCATGATAATCGGGCCGGAATCCGTGCCCTCGTCCACAAAATGCACGGTACAACCACTGACCTTGACACCATAAGCCAGCACATCACGATGCGCATGTGCGCCCGGGAAACTGGGCAGCAGCGCCGGGTGAATGTTCATAATCCGTCCGGCAAAATGCCCGACAAAATACGGCGTCAAAATCCGCATGAAACCGGCCAATACCACCAAGGTAACACCAGCGGCCTCGAGCTTTTCAATCAGGGCTTTTTCAAACGGTTCCCGCCCATCATACTGTGTGCGGTCAACGCAGACAGCCTCAATGCCGGCCTTACGGGCCCGCTCCAGGGCATAGGCCTCCTTATCCGTCAGCACAATGGCAATTTCTGCCGGTACCTTGCCGGCGGCAATGGCATCAATGATGGACTGCAAGTCCGTGCCCCGGCCGGAGCAGAGTACGCCTAGTTTTTCCTTATGCACCGAACACACCGCCCTGCAACGTCACATCATGATTACCTTTAACTACCCGGCCGATTTCATATACAGTTTCAGCTGCCTGCTGCAAATGTGCCTTGACCGCCTCAACCTCTGCTGCCGGCACAATGAGAATCATGCCAATGCCCATGTTGAATGTACGGTACATCTCCGGCCATTCCACATTGCCCCACTGCTGCAGCAGGCGGAAGATAGCCGGCATTTCCCATTTGCTTGTATCGATTTCTACAGCCAGTTCCTGCGGCAAAGCGCGGGGAATATTTTCATAGAAACCGCCGCCCGTGATATGTACCATGCCGTGTATGTCAAACTTCTCTATCAGCGGCAGGCAGGACTGCGGATAAAGACGGGTGGGTGTTAAGAGTTCCTCCCCAATGGTCTTTCCCAGTTCTTCCATGTATTCATCGCCCTTAAAGCCCTTGTGGTCAAAGACAATACGGCGCACGAGCGAATAACCATTGGAATGTACACCTGAGGACGGCAGGCCGAGAATTACATCACCTTCCTGTACCTTGGCACTGGTGATGAGCTTGCTCTTTTCCACCACACCGACAGCAAAACCGGCAATATCATATTCACCCTGCGGATAAAAACCGTTCATCTCAGCCGTTTCGCCGCCAATCAGCGCACAGCCTGATTCCTTGCAGGCACCGGCTACACCTTTAACCACGTCAGCCACCTGTTCCGGGTCCAGCTTGCCTACCGCCAGATAATCCAGGAAAAATAGCGGTTCTGCCCCCTGCACCAGAATATCATTGACGCACATGGCCACGGCGTCCTGACCGATGGTATCATGCTTATCCAGCATAAAGGCCAGTTTGAGCTTAGTGCCTACACCGTCCGTACCGGACACGAGCACCGGTTCCTTGTACTTGCCGCTGTTTAAGGCAAAGAGGCCGCCAAAGCCGCCTAAATCTCCCAATACCTCCGGACGGTAGGTCGCTCTGACGCTTTCCTTAATGAGTTCCACCGACTTATTGCCGGCATCAATATCCACCCCGGCATCTTTATAGGTAATTCCTGCTTTGTTCTCCGTCATTGTCAGCTGTTTCCTCACTTTATCAATTTTGTTTACGCTGTTCAAATACATACTTGCTGTCGCCTGCAGGCTTTTCTCCCTCGGCAATGGGGTAAGCGCTGTTAAAGCAGGCATAGCACATGTCCTCGGCATTAACCGCCGACACACAGGACTTCAGCCCGTCCAGGGACAGGAAGTGCAAACTATCTGCCCCGATAAACTGGCGGATTTCCTCCACACTCTTGGTGGCCGCAATCAGTTCCTTGCGTACCGATGTATCAATGCCATAAAAGCAGGGATAACCGATAGGCGGACTGCTGATACACATGTGAACCTCTTTGGCTCCGGCCTGACGGAGCAGGCGCACGATTTTACCGCTCGTCGTACCCCGGACAATGGAATCATCCACCATGATAACCGACTTGCCCTCCACCACAGAACGAATGGCATTGAGCTTTAATTTCACGCTGTTATCACGTTTTTTCTGCGTGGGCTGAATGAAAGTACGCCCGATATAACGGTTTTTAATCAGGCCTTCCACAAAGGGAATCCCTGACTCATAGGCAAAGCCCGTGGCGGCCGTAGTACCGGAGTCCGGCACGGAAATGACAATATCACCCTTAAAGCCGGATTCCCGGGCCAGTACCCGCCCCATCATAAATCTGGCGTCATGGACGCTTTGACCGTCAATCACCGAGTCCGGACGGGCAAAGTAAATATACTCAAAAATACAGGAGGCCTTCTTTTCCTCCGTAGCAAACGGATAAGACTTCAAGCCGCTTTCATCAATGACCACCATTTCCCCGGGAGCAATATCACGGATAAACTCCGCCCCGGCCACATCGAGGCCGCAGCTTTCGGAGGAAATAATATAGCTGCCTTCCTCCGTTTTGCCCAGGCATAACGGACGGAATCCCTGTGGGTCACGGGCACCAATCAGCTTATCCTCTGTCATAATGGTCAGGCAGTAGGCACCGCGGATTTTTTTCAGACTTTCGATAATCTTCTCTTCCACCGTTTCTTCCCGGCTGCGCGCAATGAGATTGACAAAAACCTCGGAGTCAATGGACGTCTGGAAAATTGTCCCCTGCTCCTCGAGCTCATGGCGGATTTCTGCCGCATTTGTCAGATTACCATTATGTGCCAGGGCAATTTTACCGCCGGAGTAATTTACCATCAGCGGCTGGGTATTGCATAACAGGCTCGACCCCGTGGTGGAATACCGCACATGCCCAATGGCAATGCACTGATTATCCATATGGGGAATCTGATGACGGAAAACCTCATTTACCAGCCCCATGCCCCGGTTTACATCCATCCAGGCACCGTCCGTAATCGCGATACCGGCGCTTTCCTGTCCGCGGTGCTGCAAGGCATAGAGTCCCAGATATGTCAGAGCTGACACATCTTCCGTATGGGAATATACACCGTAAACACCGCACTCTTCTTTCCATTTCGGTTCTAAATTATAGCCATTTTCATACATGGTTATGTTTATCTCTCACTTCGTATAAATAATTTTTTACAAAAAAACAGTCCGCTGCCGCGCGCTTTAAAGCTGCGCAGCAACACGGGCTGCTTTCTTTTCCACTTCTTCTACCATTTTTTCACGATAAGCTGCCAGCTTTGCAGCCAGGTCAGCATTACCCACAGCAAAAATCTGCACAGCAAAAATCGCCGCATTCTTGGCGCCATTGATGGCCATAGTTGCCACCGGCACACCGGAAGGCATCTGCACCGTGCTCAGGAGCGCGTCCATACCGTTCAAGGCCGTAGCATTGATGGGCACACCAATAACGGGCAGCGTAGTATAGCTGGCTGCCACACCTGCCAGGTGAGCTGCTGCTCCAGCCGCCACAATAAATACACCCACGCCTTTTTCCGGTGCAGACAAAACAAACTCACGCACCTTAGCCGGAGTACGATGAGCGGAGGCCACCACAACTTCAATCTCTATCCCAAAACTTTTGAGCAAATCTGCCGCCGGTTTCAAAATTGGCCAGTCAGAATCACTGCCCATAAGGATTGCTGCTTTCATTAAAGTTTGTTCTCCTTTCACCAAGCATCTTATAGCGAACCTATAGGTACTTGTTTTTCATAGTAATCACATGCGCTCCCCGCCGGGAACCGGCGGACGTAAAGCACATGCCGGGATTTACGTCCGTATTTCCTTAGCGGGAAAATTCTTTACCAGTCAAAAGCTCGTAAGCCTCTTTGTATTTTGCAATGGTCTTGTCGATGATATCCTGCGGCAGCTGATAATCACTGTCCGGATTTGCCTTTAACCAATCGCGTACAAACTGCTTGTCATAAGAAGGCTGGCTCTTGCCTTTTTCATATCCTGCCAGCGGCCAGAAACGGGAGCTGTCCGGAGTCAGCACTTCATCCCCCAGTACGATATTGCCATCCTCGTCAACACCAAACTCAAATTTCGTATCAGCAATGATAATTCCCTTAGTCAGTGCATACTCAGCACATTTCTTGTAAATGGCGATGGTATAATCACGAATCTTTTCTGCATATTCCTGACCGTGACCAGGGAATTCCTTTTCCAAAACCTTGGCGCCCTGTTCCAGGGAGACGTTTTCGTCATGGTCGCCCAGTTCAGCTTTGGTGCTGGGGGTAAAAATCGGCTCAGGCAGTTTTTCTGATTCCTGCAAACCTGCCGGCAGCTCAATACCGCAGATAGTGCCGTTTTCCTTATAGCTTTCCCAGCCGCTGCCGGTAATATAGCCACGAACAATGCACTCCATCGGAATCATGTGCAGTTTCTTGCACTTCATGCTGTTGCCCTGAAATTCCTCCTGCTGGAAGTATTCCGGCATATCAGCATTGTCCACCGACAGCATGTGGTTAGGAATGATATCCCTGGTGAAATCAAACCAGAACCTGGACATCTGGGTGAGTATAGCCCCCTTGTCCGTAATCTTGTTCTTCAGAATGTGGTCAAAGGCCGAGATACGGTCTGTAGCCACCATTATGATGCTGTCATCAGCCTCATAAACCTCGCGAACTTTACCGGATTTAAAAGGTTTGTACGTTTTCATTGATTTTATCGTCTCCCATAAAATACTAGAAAATAAATCATCGACTCTTACATCATATCGATATTTTTTTTACCTGTCAACGATTTTTAGGACACATGTCCTTGAATTGTTATCACCTGCAAATAGTCAGGGGATAATGTCCTTTTTCATTTGACATAGCCTGTCCATTGTTATATATTAGTGAACGTATTAAAAGAATATTAAGAGGATGTATACGAATGATAATCTGGATAAAACGGCTGGCAATCATCATGCTGGTCATCTGTGCAGCCCTGTTCGGGATTGGTTTTTACATTATGCACAAGCCCAACCAGCCTGTGCCGGTACTGAACTACCATCAGATTAACGACCGGGATGAAAACGCCCTGACCGTACACACGGATCAGTTTGACTCCCAAATGAAGTATCTGGCAGATAATGGCTACCATACCATTACGCCCGATGAAATGGTGTCCGCCTGGGAATCAGGCACTCCTTTGCCGGAAAAGCCCGTTATCATCACTTTTGATGACGGCTATGCTGACAACTACCGTTATGCTTACCCTATACTGCAAAAGTACAACCTCAAAGGCACCATCTTTTTGGTTTCTGATTTCATCAGCACCTATCCCAACTATCTGACCTGGGCGCAAATCCTGGAAATGCAGGAAAGCGGCCTGATGAACTTTGAAAGCCATACGCTGTCCCATGCTCAGCTGGACACCACGAGTCCGGAAGAAACGTGGAATCAGCTGTACAACTCCAAAAAGGCTTTGGAATGGTATTTGAAAACAGATGTAAACTTCCTGGCCTACCCCTGTGGTTTCTATGATGAGGAATTGCAAAGCAAGGTAAAAGAGGCCGGATATAAAGGTGCCTTTACCGTCAACTTCGGCTTTGCGGACAAGGACGCCAACCGCTACCTACTGGACCGCGTGCCCATCTTCGGCTGCACCAATCACACCCTGATGCGGTTTAAAATGCGCTTGCAGTACGCTCCGATATTCGCGCCGCTGGCTCAAATCCACAAACAATTATTGGATAACAATCATACCTTTATCGCCAAATTTATACCCACGCCATAAGCACAGAGGCTGGAGCCTGAGTGAAAAATCACTTATGCTCCAGCCTCTTTTATTTGTAGTTGTATGTGCTTATCCCACTAATTCATAACCAGCCGCGGTGATGACCTCAGCAAATTCTGCCCGGGAGATTTCCCTTTCAGCAGTGACTTTAGCCGTACCGGCCTCCAGATTTACCTCCACAGCCGTGACACCCGCCATCTTGCCCAGGGCGTCATTTACATGTTTCTGACAATGAGCACACATCATGCCCTCAATCTTTAATTCAGTTTCCATAGCCATTTTTATTCCTTCCTTTCCGACAGATACCTGTCTTTCCTGATTACCTTGTGTATTTTCACTCCCGGCGGCACTGCGCTCCGGCCGGAAAGACCGCAGCCGCAATGCGTTCAGAACCACACAAACACTGGACATACTCATAGCCGCCGCCCCTATCATCGGAGAGAGCTTTAGCCCCAAAGCCGGATACAAAAGACCTGCGGCCAAAGGTATGCAAATGATATTGTAGATAAATGCCCAAAACAAATTTTCTTTGATATTGCGGATTACGGCCCGGGACAGCTTGATGGCACTTACAGCATCGAGCAGATTGCTCCTGATAAGCACAGCGTCAGCACTATCCATAGCCACATCTGTACCGGCACCAATGGCAATGCCTGCGTCTGCCCGTGCCAGTGCCGGAGCGTCATTGATACCATCACCAATCATAGCCACCTTGTGCCCTGCGGCCTGCAAAGCAGCAATATGCTGCCCCTTCATGGCCGGCAGCACCCCGGCAATGCATTTTGTCAATCCCAGACGGTGGCGCACGGCCTCGGCGGTACGTTCATTATCACCGGTCAGCATTATGACTTCCAGCCCCATTTCTTTGAGCTGCCTGATAGCCTCGCTGCTGGATTCCTTCACCCTGTCAGCGGCAGCGATAATCCCGGCCAGCCTGCCGTCCTGTGCGAACAGCAGAGGTGTTTTCCCCTCAGCAGTGAGCCTTGTCAATTCCTTATGGCAGGACGCCGTATCTACGCCCTGTTCCTCCATAAAGGCCGCATTGCCAGCCAGGCACAGGCTGGCACCGGCACGGCCTGTAATCCCCTTGCCAATAACAGCCTGAAAATCATTTACCGGCACAGGCGTCAGCCCCTTTTCCGCCGCATAGGCCATAACGGCCTCAGCCAAAGGATGTTCACTGTTTTTCTCCAGCCCTGCCGCCAATGCTGTCAGCTCAGATTCGGATAAGGCCAGGGGAATTACATCAGTGACCACAGGCTTGCCCTCAGTAATGGTTCCTGTCTTATCCATGACCACCGTATCTACGGCCTGGGCATTTTCCAGTACTTCACCGGATTTTATGAGAATACCGTTCTCCGCTCCCTTGCCTGTCCCTACCATAATCGCCACCGGCGTAGCCAGTCCCAAGGCACACGGACAGGAAATTACGAGCACGGAAATCGCCATCGAAAACGCAAATTCCACACTCTCGCCTAAGGCCAGCCAGATACCACCGGCAGCCAGCGCAATGATGATAACCACCGGCACAAACACCCCGGCTATGCGGTCAGCCATTCTGGCCAGTGGTGCTTTGCTGGCGCTGGCCTCTTCTACCAGGCGGATTATCTGGCTGATAGCCGTATCACCGCCCACTTTTTCCGCCCGGAAATGAATTGCACCGTTTTTATTCAACGTGGCCGCCGTAACCTTGTCACCGGGCTGCTTAAACACCGGCAGGCTCTCCCCTGTCAGCGCCGACTCGTCCACACTGGTCTGGCCGGAAAGCACCACGCCGTCAGCCGGCAGTCGTTCTCCGGGACGCACGACTATTTCATCGCCCACGGCCAGGCTGTCGGCCGGGATAGTGACTTCCTGACCGCCGCGCATGACAACGGCCTGCTGCGGAGCCAAAGCCATAAGCCCGGCCAGTGCCGCACCTGTTTTGCCTTTGGCCTTGGCCTCCATGAATTTTCCCACAGTAATCAGCGTGACTATCATACCTGCCGATTCAAAATAAAGATTACGGCTGTACTCAGTTACCAGCCCCCAGTCACCATGGCCGAGTCCCCAGCTCATGCGAAACATGGCAAAGGCCCCGAATACGGCCGCCGCCATCGAGCCCATGCCCACGAGGCTGTCCATATTCGGCGCACCCTGAAACAGATTGCGGAAACCATTTATATAGTATTTCCTGTTCAGGTACATGATGGGCAGCAGCAACAAAAACTGGGCCAAAGTAAAGGTTAAGGCATTTTCCGGGCCGGTAAAAATCGTCTGTATAATTTCCGGCACTGGCAGGCCCAGCCAGCCATAAACCATCTGGTGCATGGCTATATACATAAGCGGCAGTAAAAACACAAGTGATAAGCAAAGCCGTTGTTGCAATGCCGCTGCGTTCTTAGCCCATATATCATCGCCATCAGCCTGCGGCGCCCTTGTCTGCTTTGTGTCCTTCAGACTGGCCCCATAGCCTGCCTGTTCCACAGCCGCAATGATTTGCGCAGGACTTAGCTGCCCTTCATCATAAGCAAGCTGCAAGGAATTAGTCAACAGATTTACGCTCACGTCCTGCGT
The DNA here is from genome assembly GCF_905233635.1 of Selenomonas sp. AE3005. Classification (GTDB taxonomy): domain Bacteria; phylum Bacillota; class Negativicutes; order Selenomonadales; family Selenomonadaceae; genus Selenomonas_A. Next base: position 25,554 of record NZ_CAJODG010000024.1, read on the forward strand.
GCCAGCCAGTTTCGTCACAGCTTTTTCCACTCTGGCCGAACAAGCCGAACAGGTCATGCCTGTAATCGTAAACCGTTCTTTTTTCATTTTATCACCTCGCCTCAGCGAACCATTTTGCTCAATAGCATTACGAGCTCGTCCACCACTGCGTCATCACCTTCACGAATATCATGCACTACGCAGCTTTTGATATGCTCAGACAAAAGCTCCTTATTAAAAGCACCCAGGGCGGCTTGAATTGCACTGACCTGTGTCATGATATCCACACAGTACCTGTCATCTTCCACCATACGGCGAATGCCCCGTACCTGCCCTTCAATACGGTTCAGCCGGGATATCAGTTTCTTGTATTCCCTGCCATCCTTATCGCGGTGTTTATGTCTTACTTCACCGCCACAGCAGCCTGCAGCACTTGTTTCCATAAAAGCCTCCATACACAAATATACCCCCTATAGGTATAAATTTTATACCTATAGGGGGTATATGTCAAGATTGCCGGCAATCAGATAAAGACCTCACAGTCATCTTCGACACGCTTGCAGTTATTGCGGACATTTTCCATAACGGCCTGTACATCCTGGCCTTCTTCAAATTCCACCTTCATTTTCAAAGTCATGAAATTGACGCTGGCGTCTTTAACCCCGGCCGTGTTTTTGGCAGCCTCTTCCATCAGATTTGCACAGTTAGCACAATCTACTTCAATCTTGTAAGTTTTCTTCATGATAAATACGCCCTTTCCTCATTAGCTTATTAAATATCAGGCTGCAGTCACATCTGTATGCATTTGACTGCCAGTCGCTTTTACAACATCGCTTGGCGGTGCAAACAAGGCTCGTACTGCATTGAGTACCGCCAGTACCATTACCCCCACATCAGCAAAGATAGCCGCCCACATATTGGCCAGGCCCAGGGCCCCGAGCAGCAATACCAGCACCTTGATACCTATGGAGAACCAGATATTCTGTTTTACAATTCTCAGTGTCTTGCGCGCAATCTTCATAGCTGTCGCAATCTTTAACGGGTCATCGTCCATGAGCACAATATCTGCAGCCTCAATAGCCGCATCAGAACCCATAGCCCCCATGGCAATCCCCACATCAGCCCGGGAAAGCACCGGTGCATCGTTGATGCCATCACCGACAAAGGCTAGTTTACCAGTTCCCTGCTGTGCTAAAAGTTCTTCGACTTTCGTCACCTTATCCTGCGGCAGCAGCTGGCTGTAAACCGTATCCAGCTGTAAATCAGCCGCCACTTTGTCTGCTATGACCGCATTATCACCAGTCAGCATAACCGTCTGCCGGATACCGCTTTTCCTTAAGGCCTTAATCGCCTCGGCGGCATGTTCTTTCACCACATCAGCAATGATGATATGTCCGGCGTATTCCTGGCCAATGGCCACATGGATAATTGTGCCGACAACATCACACTCATGCCAGCCAGCACCGATGGCCGCCATCAGCTTGGCATTACCAACGTAGACAGTCTGCCCGTTCACCTGTGCGCGGATACCCTGTCCGGCAATTTCCTCCACCTGTTCCACAGTACAGCCGTCTGCCTCCTGCCCGTAGGCATTGCGCAGCGACTCAGCAATGGGGTGCGTAGAATAACGCTCCACATGGGCTGCCAGGTGCAGCAATTGTTCTTCATTCAATTTATCCGAGTGAATGGCCGTAACTTGAAAAACGCCCTTGGTCAATGTGCCCGTCTTATCAAAGACGATGGTTGCTACCTCTGACAGAGTTTCCAGATAGTTGGAGCCTTTCACCAGCACACCCTGACGGCTTGCACCGCCAATGCCGGCAAAGAAAGACAGCGGAATACTGACCACCAGGGCACAGGGACAGCTGATAACCAGGAACGTCAGGGCACGGTAAATCCACGTCCCCCATTCCGGCGCCAGTCCCATGCCCAATATTCTTACCAATGGCGGCAGGACAGCGAGCGCCAAGGCGGCATAAACCACTATAGGAGTATATACCCGGGCAAATTTAGCAATAAAGTTTTCGGATTTGGACTTGCGCGAGCTGGCGTCCTCTACCATTTCGAGAATCTTGGAGGCGGTTGACTCGTCAAAATCCTTGGTAGTCTTAATTTTTAACAAGCCATTCAGATTCACACACCCGCTGATAACCTCATCGCCCTCTTGGGCCTCCCGGGGCAGAGCCTCACCTGTCAGCGCCACGGTATTCAGGCTCGAGGCTCCGGACACCACTATCCCGTCAAGGGGAATTTTTTCCCCGGGCTTAACCACGATTATGCTGCCGATTTCCACTTCGTCCGGCTCGACCTTTTCCAGCGTTCCGTCAGCTTGTTCTATATTAGCATAATCCGGCCGGATATCCATCAAAGCGCTGATATCCCGGCGGCTGCGGCCCACGGCATAGGCCTGGAACCATTCACCTATCTGGTAGAACAGCATTACCGCGATAGCCTCTGTATAATCGCCGTCTTCGTAAATGGCCAACGACATCGCCCCGATAGTGGCTATCGACATCAACAGGCTTTCATCAAAAGCCTGCCGGTTCTTAATCCCCTTGCCGGCCTTATATAAAATATCATAACCCACAATGAGATACGGCACGAGATATGCAAAAAAACGCGGCATTCCTGCCAGCTCTGTAAAGGCAAGTACAATCATCAGCACAGCCGCAATGATAATCCGCACCAGATTTTTCTTCTGCTTTTTATTCATAACCTGTCTCCTCTCTCACCTGCCGGAGCCATTACTAATATATGAACACTCATTCATTTGTTAATGTGATTATACCACATAAATGCTTTATTGGCAAAAAAAATCTGCTGACTACATTGATAGTCAACAGATTTTTCTGTTAGGTAAAAATATTTATGGACGTCTTTATAACGCCGTTGTTCCAGTTTTGCCATAGGCAAAACTTCCTCTTGGCGTTTCCCTAAAGGACTAGCTTCGCTTCGCAACGAGGCGAGAGATATGCTCGCCGCCTGTTTTGGTATTCGTGCCCCCACCTGCTGAGGTGGGGGACATTTTCTTGCCTCGTTATAGCACGCTGCACTTACGCCTCTTTACTAAAGGTAAACTTCCCATCCGCAAACCCAATGCTGACCTTATCACCTTCCTGCACATCGCCTCGGATAATAGCTTTGGACAGCTCCGTTTCTACCGTATGTACCAGCAGACGACGCAGCGGACGGGCACCGAAATTCGGGTCAAAGCCCTGGTCAGCCAGGGCCGTCAAGGCGGCATCATTCCAGCCCAGGGTAATCTTCACCTGACGTTCCAGACGTTCACCCAGAGCCTTTAAGAGAATCCCGGCGATATTCTTCACCTGTTCCTTGGCCAAAGCCTTGAACACGATGATATCATCAACACGGTTGAGGAACTCCGGACGGAAATATTCTTTCAGTATCTCCTTGACCGCACTTTGTGCCTCCTCATAATCCTTATTGAGAATTTCATGCGAGCCGAGATTACTCGTCATGATGATTACCGTATTCTTGAAGTTCACAACCCGGCCTTTGCCGTCGGTCAGGCGGCCGTCATCGAGAATCTGCAGCAGTACGTTGAATACATCACGATGAGCTTTTTCAATTTCATCGAGCAGAATGACACTATAGGGACGGCGGCGCACAGCCTCAGTCAGCTGGCCGCCTTCATCATAGCCCACATATCCCGGGGGCGCACCAATCAGACGCGCCACACTGTGCTTTTCCATATACTCGCTCATATCGATGCGAATCATGCTGCGTTCATCATCAAAGAGCGCCTCCGCCAAGGTCTTGGCCAGTTCGGTCTTGCCCACGCCCGTCGGGCCCAGGAAGATAAAGGAACCAATGGGCCGGTTGGGGTCTTTTATGCCGGCACGGGCACGCAGGATAGCCTCGCTGACCGCCTTTACGGCCTCGTCCTGCCCAACGACACGCTCGTGCAGTACATCTTCCAGATGAATGAGTTTTTCCCGTTCACCGGTGAGCATTTTGCTGACAGGAATCCCCGTCCAACGGCTGATTACTTTGGCGATATCTTCCTCACCGACTTCCTCTTTTAAGAGAGTTTCTCCCTGCGCCCGGGCGGCGATTTTTTCTTCCTCTTCCTTTAACTGCTGCTGGAGCTGCGGCAGCTTGCCGTATTTCAGTTCCGACAGGCGGTTGAGGTCATAAGCCCTTTCGGCACTTTCCATCTGGCTGTTGACATCATCGATTTCCTTCTTGATGGCCCGGACGCGCAGGATGGCCTGCTTTTCACTGTCCCATTTGTCTTTGAGCGTGTTTTCCTCAGCCTGTAATTTAGCCTTTTCATTGGTGATTTCCGTCAGCTTTTCCTGGGAGGCAGCATCTGTTTCCTTCTTTAATGCCTGCTCCTCAATTTCCAGCTGCATGATTTTGCGGCGGATTTCATCGATAGGTGCCGGCATGGATTCGATTTCTGTACGCAGTTTAGCTGCGGCCTCATCCACCAGGTCAATGGCCTTATCCGGCAGGAATCTGTCGGAAATATAGCGGTCAGACAGTACAGCCGCCGACACCAGTGCTGCGTCACGGATACGCACACCATGATGCACTTCATAGCGCTCTTTGAGGCCGCGCAGAATGGAAATCGTGTCCTCCACGCTGGGCTGTCCCACCATTACCGGCTGGAAACGCCGCTCCAGAGCTGTATCCTTTTCGATATATTTACGGTATTCGTTAAGCGTTGTCGCACCGATACAGCGCAGTTCCCCACGGGCCATCATCGGCTTTAAGAGATTACCGGCATCCATGGCCCCTTCAGCAGCACCGGCGCCCACCACCGTATGTACTTCATCGATAAAGAGCAGAATCTGCCCATCGGACTTGGTGATTTCATTGAGTACGGACTTTAACCGTTCCTCAAACTCACCACGGAACTTGGCTCCGGCAATCAGGGAACCCATATCGAGCGAATACAGGGTTTTATTCTTTAGGGATTCCGGCACATCACCGGCTACGATACGACGGGCTAAGCCTTCGACAATAGCCGTCTTGCCGACACCTGGCTCACCAATCAGCACAGGATTATTCTTCGTACGCCGGGAAAGGATTTCAATCGTCCGGCGGATTTCTTCATCGCGGCCAATCACGGGGTCCAGTTTCCCCTGACGGGCAGCCGCGGTCAGGTCACGGCCAAATTTTTCCAACGACTTATACCCATCTTCGGGATTATCGCTGGTGACATTCTGCTTGCGGGCGCTTTGAATATTGCTCTTGGTCAGCTTAAATTCCTTGCAGATACTCTGCACTTCACTACTGCCATCAACAGCCAGCCCCAGCAGCAAATGCTCCGTGGATAAATACTCATCGTGCATGGATTTGGCAAATTCCTCGGCCCGGGCCAGTACCCGAACCATATCCATGCCCATGGAAAGCCTGTCCGTGCCCCTGACGCTGGGAATCTTGCCCAGTTCCTGTTCCAGCCTTGCCTTCAGCATAGGTACATCCGTCTGACACTCGTTGAAAATGTCATTCAAAAGCCCTTCCGGCTCCTTGGCCAGTGCCAACAGCACATGCAAGGAAGTGATTTCCTGATGATAGCGCATAGCCGCCATCTGCTGTGCCCCCTGCAGGGCACTGTCCCATAATGTATTCCTCCGTTAAACTCGCGGTAAAATCCTTATTTCTAAATCCTATTATACAGGATAAAGTCAAAAAGTCAAATGATTTATTGACTTTTTGACTTTATCCTGACATAAAAAACTGCTGCAATGGCTATTACTGTATTTCACCCATATAACAAGTTGCAGTTTGACGGTTAGTGCCTGCTTTATTTTATTTGTTACAGCTCAGCCGGGTGGAGGTGGTAATACTTTTCGCTGTTGCACTAAATGTCCCACTAGCAAACGACAGTA
>NZ_CAJODG010000025.1 GCF_905233635.1 Selenomonas sp. AE3005
CTTGGGCAACCTATAATATGTCTATCAGTTAAAGGCAAAGACAAAGACATGACAGTGAGGAAACGGCTCTTAGAGAGGAACCTGTATGGTGCAAGGGTTTTGGGTTAGTTGTTGCTGTTACCACTTTGGAGCTGCTGGCAGGAACGTGGGCTGGGCTCATCAGTATTGGCAGACGGTTACGCTATCGTTACAAGCGCTGAGCGGCCATGGGCATAGTCTGTGGCAATCAGGGTGGAACCACGAGGTTATAACTTCGTCCCTATTCAGGGACGAAGTTTTTTTAGTTTTAGGAGGGAAATACAATGCTGAAGATTACGTTGAAGGACGGTGCGCTGCGCGAGGTTGAGGCAGGCACGAGCATTTTGGATTTTGTGAAGCAGGTCAGCAACAGTCTGGCCAAGAAGGTTTTGGCTGCCAAGGTTGACGGTGAGACGAAAGACCTGACGACTGTTTTGGATAAAGACTGCACGGTAGAATTTTTGACTTTTGAAGAGGCTGACGGCCGCTGGGCACTGCGTCATACGGCCTCCCATATTCTGGCACAGGCTGTAAAGCGTCTTTATAAGGAAGATAATGTAAAACTGGCTATCGGCCCGGCTATTGACAATGGTTTCTACTACGATATCGATATGGACCGCCAGCTCGGCGAATCCGACCTTAAGGATATCGAAAAGGAAATGAAGAAAATCGTCAAGGAAAACCTTAAGCTCGAACGCAAAGAGGTAAGCCGCAGCGAGGCTCTTAAAATGTTTGAGGAAAAGGGCGAAAGCTACAAGGTCGAACTTATCAACGACCTGCCGGAAGATGCGCTGATTACGCTCTATACGCAGGGCGAATTCACGGACCTCTGCGCCGGCCCTCATGTATTATCTACGGGCAAGGTTAAGGCACTCAAGCTGCAGAGTGTCGCTGGTGCTTACTGGCGCGGCAGCGAAAAGAACAAGATGCTGCAGCGCATCTATGGTACGGCTTTCGAAAAGCAGGCTGACCTTGATGAATACCTGCACATGCTCGAAGAGGCTGCCAAGCGCGACCACCGCAAATTGGGCAAGGAACTTGACCTGTTCAGCCTGCATGAAGAAGGCCCGGGGTTCCCGTTCTTCCATCCGAACGGCATGGTTGTCCGCAACGAACTGATTAACTACTGGCGTGAAGTTCATCGCCGCTATGGCTATCAGGAAATCAAGACGCCGATGATTATGAACCGCAAGCTCTGGGAAACGTCCGGCCATTGGGATCACTACAAAGAAAACATGTACTTCACGAAGATTGACGATGAAGATTATGCTGTAAAGCCCATGAACTGCCCGGGCGGTATGCTGGTGTACAAATCCCATCAGCACAGCTATCGTGACCTGCCACTGCGTTTGGGTGAACTGGGTCTTGTTCACCGCCATGAGCTTTCCGGTGCACTCCACGGCCTGTTCCGTGTCCGCAACTTTACGCAGGACGATGCGCATCTTTTCATCACGCCGGCTCAGATTGAGGAAGAAATCCAGCACACGATTGACCTCTTTGATGAAGTGTACAGCACGTTTGGTCTGAAGTACACGGCAGAACTTTCCACGCGTCCTGAGGACTCCATGGGTTCTGATGAAATCTGGGAAAATGCTACGAACGCCCTGCGCAATGCGTTGGAACACCGCGGCCTCAAGTACGTTATCAACGAAGGTGACGGCGCGTTCTACGGTCCGAAGATTGACTTCCATCTGCGTGATTCCATTGGCCGTACGTGGCAGTGTGGTACGATTCAGCTCGATATGCTGATGCCGGAAAAATTCGACCTGACTTATGTAGGCGAAGACGGCGAAAAGCATCGTCCGGTTATGCTGCATCGCGTGGTATACGGCTCGATTGAACGTTTCATCGGTATTCTGATTGAAAACTACGCCGGTGCATTCCCGACGTGGCTGGCTCCGGTACAGGTACGTATCCTGCCGATTACGGACAAGCATGCTGATTATGCTTACGAGCTCAAGAAGAAAATGTTTGACCTCGGCCTGCGTGTCGAAGTGGACGACCGCAATGAAAAGACGGGCTACAAAATCCGTGAAAGCCAGGTCAAGAAAACGCCGTACACGCTGGTTGTCGGTGACCAGGAAATGGCTGACGGCACGGCCGCAGTCCGCAAACGCGGCGTGAAGGACAGCGAAACGATGAAGGTTGATGACTTCATTAAGTACGTCCAGGAAAAAATCGCCAGCAAGAGCGAAGAGTTTTAATTTAATATATAAAACTTGGCAAACAAGTGTATGTCGTAGTAAAATATGACGTCAACCAAAAAGTGACTATGTGATTATATAAGGCACATGGTCGCTTTTTGAGTTTATATAAGGACTTTTGTTATACAAAACTCATAAAACGTTGATTATATGAGTTTTTGATGTTATACTGGCAGGAGAAAACGCACATAGGAGGATACCACATGAATACCCGTGCAGGTAGAACGGTACAAAACCTTAGTGGAGAGATGGCATATTACTCGTTTTATCCGCAAGCACTGCCACCACAGCCTGATGTTGAGATTGATAACGAGATGCGGCAGCTCTTGATTGACGCGCACAAAAAACTGGCGCTGCTGGAAGGAATTTCTGATCGTATTCCCAACAAGGATTTGTTTATATCTATGTATGTTCGCAAAGAGGCATTGGTTTCATCACAGATAGAAGGAACACAATGTACGCTTGAGGATGTATTGAATCCGGAAATTGATGAAAGCGTAAATGCAGACGTTTCTGACGTTGTGAATTATGTTCGTGCAATCAATTTTGCTGTAAAACGCATGGCTGATTTGCCACTGTGCAATCGGCTGATTAGAGAGACACACGCGGTTTTGATGAATAGTGTAAGGGGCGGTGAAAAAACACCCGGCGAATTTCGTGTATCGCAAAATTGGATTGGTGGTACAGGAAGTACTTTGCGAAATGCCCGGTATATTCCACCAAATCCGCAGGACATGCGCGAGTGTATGTCTGAGTTAGAACGCTTTATGAATGCTGACGATGACATGGATCCATTGATTAAAGCAGCACTGCTGCATTATCAGTTTGAGACGATTCATCCGTTCCTTGATGGAAATGGCCGTGTAGGCAGATTGCTGATTACGCTGTATTTAATGGGGCAGGGGGAGATTTCTTCGCCGGTATTGTATCTGTCATGTTACTTGAAAATGAATAGGATTGAGTATTATGATAGAATGAGTGAAATAAGAAAATCCGGCAATTATGAGCAATGGATAAAATTCTTTTTGCGAGGTGTTTCGGAAACGGCTGCAGATGCTACAGAGACGATAGATCGTCTTGTTGCGTTGCACCAAAAAAACGTGGATAAACTGGCAGATGTCCCCACACGTTCGCGTCAGAATATCTTGGGGTTACTGGCCTATATTGAGCGTAATCCAATTATAGAAACCGTTAAAACGGCTGCTGCGCTGGGCTTGTCCAGAAATGGTACGGCGAATTACATTGCAACGCTGTGCAGCAAAGATATTCTCAGATTTTCGGCAAAATCTGGTAAGGCGCGTGTATTTGCCTACGAAGATTATTTGGAGATTCTAAGAAAAGATACATAGTAAAAATGATTATTTTAGCGGGGCAGCCTGTGGCATGAATAATTGGAGAGGTTTGCCCTGACCTGAACGTACAGGTGCAAAAAAGAGCAAAGATACAACGCACATTAAAGCGATGGTATCTTTGCTCTTTTGTTTTTTTAGTATTGTCAGCAGGAAACTGCTTTTACTGGTTGTTATTGCGGCGGGCCAGGATACGGATGACCTTGGCGCCGGTGTTGTGGATTTTCCGCAGGGGGGCAACCTTGGTTTTGACTTTGGGTTTTAAATCCTTGGCGGTGCCGAAGTCGCCGCGTTTCAGTACGGTAGTTTTTGTCTTGTCCGGCTTGAAGTAGTTGCGGACGGCCTGACCGAGTTTGTCCGGTTCGGCATTTTCCTGACAGAGGAAGATATCGAGGGAAACGTATTTGAGTTCCGGGTAAACGTGCATGGTTATATGGCCCTGTCCCAGAACGGCCATGTAGACAGTATGACTGGAGTCCAGCGCCTCCATGGAGAGTCTGATAAGCTGCATTTCAAATTTCTGAATGAGATTGACCAGCATATCCTTTATGAGTTCATTATCATTTAATTGGTGATTTTGACAGTTAAATAAATCAGCAGTTAAGTGCCGGGCTAAAATTTTCATTTCTTCGCTCCTTCGCAAATTGCTAATGACATAACTTATATTATAGTGGATATTTGCAGCCTTCGTCAAATTGAAAATGTCTGTTTTCCTTGCCTTACAGGAAAAAAATTGATATCCTTATTTATATTGTAATGCTAATAAAGGTGGGGAGCAAGGTATGGTAACGGTAGAGGCAAATGCAAAGATAAATCTGACGCTGGATATTTTGGGCAAGCGTCCTGATGGTTATCATGAGGTGGCGATGGTCATGCAGACTGTGGGCCTGCATGATACATTGACACTGGAAAAGCGGGAGCAGGGAATTTCCCTTAATATCAATGTACCATGGCTGAAAGCAGACGAAAAGAATCTGGCCTGGCGGGCGGCGTCTTTGGTGCAGGAGGAGTTCGGCCTGACGGGCGGCGTGCATATCGAACTTATCAAGCGCATTCCTGTGGCTGCCGGTCTGGCGGGCGGCAGTGCTGACGCAGCTGCGGTACTTAAGGGCATGAGTGAGCTGTACGGTCTGAATCTCAGTGACAACAAGCTCTGTGAACTCGGTGCAAAGCTCGGCTCGGATATTCCTTTCTGTCTGCTCGGGGGCACCATGCTGGCCACTGGCCGCGGCGAGGTGCTGAAACGTCTGCCGGATATGCCGGAAACCTGGGTGGTGCTGGTCAAGCCCCGGATTTCCGTATCCACGGCCTGGGCTTATCAGAATTATGATGAGCAGGGGGCAGAGCGGCACCCGGACAACGAGGCTATACAGAAAGAAATCGCCCGTGGCAACCGAAAAGGCGTGGCAAAATTGTTGTGTAATGTTCTGGAAAGTGTTACTATAAATAAGTATGATGTGATAGAAAGATACAAGCAGATGATGCTTGACAAGGGGGCGATGGCCAGTATGATGTCCGGCAGCGGCCCGACAGTTTTTGCCCTGGCTAAGAATCGTGAACAGGCGGAAGAAATCGCCGGCTTTATGCGTCAGGAAAAGAATGCTGATGTTTTTGTCACCCGTACGTTTCAACTGAACCGCATGAAAGCGTAATATTTGGAGCAAGAGAGGGAAACCCAGATGAGCAGTAGATTAGCGCCTATAAAATTAGACAGCTATCAACCTTTACGGGAAGTGGTCTGTGAGTCGTTACGTAATGCCATTCGTGAGGGCGTTTTAAAGCCCGGCGAGCGTATTATGGAGATTCAGCTGGCCGAGGAGCTGGGCGTCAGCCGCACGCCGGTACGCGAGGCTATCCGTAAATTGGAATTGGAAGGCTATGTGGTGATGATGCCGCGCCGGGGTACTTATGTGGCCAGTATGTCCATCCGGGATATCAATGAGATATTCGAGATTCGCACAGCGCTGGAATCCCTGTCCAACGGGCTGGCTGCTGACCATATCACCGATGAGGAGCTGGAGCATTTGCAGCGCCTGCTCGTGGTTATCGGCGGTTATATCAAAGAGGGCAACATCGAGAAAATCGTGGAAACGGATATCGAGTTCCACGATGTGATGTATCATGCAGCCCGTAACCAGCGGCTGGTAGGGATTATCTCCAATCTGCGCGACCAGCTTACGCGTTTCCGGACGCTGTCCATGTCTTATCCCGGACGTCTGGAAGAAACGCTGGAAGAGCATAAGCTCATAGTGGAAGCCATTGCCAATGGTGATAAACGTGCCGCCAGCAGAGCTGCTGAGCGCCACATGGAAAACTCGGAGAAAACCCTGCTCAAGGCCATGGAGGCCCTGCAGAAACCAGGGGATGAAAATAAAAAAGGCAAAGCCAAAACAAAGAAAGCTAAGGAGTAAAGAGCAATGTCAGATTTAGTAACCGTTATCCTTGCTGCCGGCAAGGGAACCCGTATGAAGTCCAAACTGCCGAAGGTCCTGCATAAGGCCGCTGGCAAGTCCATGGTACAGCACGTTATTGACGCGGCCAAAGCTGCCGGGGCAAAACGCAACATCGTGGTAACCGGTTTCGGCGGTGATATGGTGCGTGAGGCACTGGGCAATCAGGCTGAATTTGCTGAGCAGAAGGAGCAGCTGGGTACCGGTCATGCAGTACTGCAGACGGCAGACCTGCTGAAAGATGAACAGGGCACAGTCATGGTACTGTGCGGTGATACGCCGCTGCTCACGGGCGACCTGCTGAAAAAACTCTATGAATCCCATGTTGAGGCACAGGCCAAGGCCACGGTGTTGACGGCTATTATGCCGGACGCCACGGGCTATGGCCGTATCATTCGTGCCAATGACGGCAGCGTGCTGAAAATTGTGGAACATAAGGACGCTACGGAAGAAGAACGTCAGGTCCGCGAAGTAAATTCCGGTATTTACTGCTTTGATGCCCGCGCTCTCTTTGAATCCCTGAGCAAGGTTACCAATGACAACGCCCAGGGCGAGTACTACCTGCCGGACGTACTGGAAATTCTCCAGAAACAGGGCGAAAAAATCTGGGCCGTAGCCGCTGATGATTACGAGTCTACGCTGGGCATTAACTCCCGTCAGCAGCTGGCCGGGGCAGAAAAGATTCTGCGCCGCCGCAAGAACGAAGAGCTGATGGCTGAGGGCGTTACGCTGATGGACCCGGATACCACTTATGTGGACTGCGATGTAAAAATCGGCCGTGATACGGTAATTTATCCCATGACCTGGATTGAAGGCGATACGGTTATCGGTGAAGAATGCGAAATCGGGCCGTCCGTCCGTTTCCAGAATGTCAAAATGGGCAATAAGGTAACCGGCCAGTTCGGCTACTATCATGACTGCGTAATTGATGATGGCGTGGCTCTGGGCCAGTTCAATCATATCCGTCCCGACTCCCATTTGCAGGAGGGCGTCAAGATGGGCAACTTCGTGGAAGTCAAAAATTCCACGGTGGGCAAAGGCTCCAAGCTGCCGCACCTGTCCTACATCGGTGATACGGACATGGGTTCCGGCGTCAACATGGGCTGCGGCACGATTACGGTCAACTACGACGGCAAGACCAAGTTCCGCACCAAGATTGGCAATGACGCCTTTGTGGGCTGCAACTCCAATCTCGTAGCCCCGGTAGAGGTTGAGGACGGCGCTTATATCGGTGCCGGTTCCACTATCACCAAGACCGTACCGCAGGGCACGCTGGCGATTGCCAGAGCCCGTCAGACCAATATCACTGGCTGGGCTGACAAGCGCAAATAATTGGGCAAACAATCATAAATAAGGCTTTATGTTAAATCTAAACAGTGTTATACTGTTGTAGATAGAAAGTGGCTGATGTCACTTCCCCAAGAAGAGTTAACTTAGTAGGAAAAGAAAGATTTGGAGGACTTTTACAAAATGGCTTTAGACACAGGCAACTTATGCATCCTGACTGGTAACGCTAACCCGCAGCTTGCCAAAGAAATTGCGGACCACATCGGTGTAAACCTTTGCGATGCATACGTCGGTCATTTCAACAACGGTGAAACCCAGGTTATGATTAGCGAAAGTATTCGCGGCAAGGACATTTTCATCATTCAGCCGACTTCCTATCCGGTTAATGACAACCTGATGGAACTTCTGATTATGGCTGATGCATGTAAACGTGCGTCGGCTCACAGCATTACGGCAGTTGTGCCATATTATGCTTATGCACGTCAGGACCGCAAGACGCGCGGTCGTGAACCGATTTCTGCTAAATTGGTAGCTAACCTTATGACCACGGCCGGTGTAACCCGTGTCGTAACCGTAGACCTCCATGCTGGCCAGATTCAGGGGTTCTTCGATATCCCTGTGGACCATCTGGCAGCATCTCCGACCATTGCCAACTACTTCCGTTCCCAGAAATTGGACGATGTGGTGGTTGTATCGCCTGACCTGGGCGGTGTAACCCGTGCCCGTGTTCTGGCAGACCATCTCCATGCACCTATCGCCATCATCGAAAAGCGCCGTCCGCAGCCGGGCTGCGCTGAGGTCATGAACCTCATCGGCGATGTAGACGGCAAGACGGCCATCATTATCGACGATATCGTTGATACGGCCGGTTCCCTCTGTGAAGGTGCCAAGGCTTTGGAAAAACGTGGTGCTAAGCGTGTGTTTGCCTCATGCTCGCATGCTATCTTAAGTGACCCGGCTGTGCAGCGTATCAATGAGTCCTGCATCGAAAAGCTGGTTATCACCAACACTATTCCGCTGCCGCCGGAGAAACATTCCGAAAAGTTCGTAACGCTGTCCCTGGCCAATGCCATCGGTGACGTTATCATGCGTATTCAGAGCCGCCGTTCTGTAAGCCAGCTGTTCCGCTGATTGTAAATTGTAACGAAAAAAATATTTTTAAAAGCCTTCCTCTTTGAGGAAGGCTTTTGGGTGTTGGTTACAGAAATATAAATAATATTTGTTTATACTAAATATAATGATGCTTTGGGAGGTGTTATTGTTGGCTAATACACAGTCAGCCACAGATTTATTTATCCAGCATTTTGACTTTTGGCCTAAACTGTCAGCAGAGGAAAAGCAGCTGCTGAGTGAAAATACTAAAATCGTTAATTACAGTAAGGGTGACCATGTTCATCAAGGGCCCCTGGATTGTATCGGCGTAGTCTTTATCAAATCAGGACAGCTACGGGTGTATACGCTCTCAGAGGACGGCCGGGAAGTGACACTTTACCGCCTGTTTGCTGACGATGTGGGTATACTAACGGCCTCTTGTGCCCTGGAGTATCTGACCTTTGACGTTTATATAGATGCTGAGGAAGATACGGAGGTGCTGCTGACAGAGGTGGCGGCTTTCCGGCGGCTGGCGGACAACAACACGGATGTCCGCTGCTACGCCTATCAGCTGGCGACCCAGCGCCTGTCGGAAATGCTGTGGAAAATGCAGCAGGTGTTGTTCCTGTCGGCCGACAGACGGCTGGCTATCTTCCTGTTGGAGGAAACGGAAAAGAACGGCGGGGACGAAGTTCATCTGACGCACGAGCAGATTGCGCGCTATATGGGCACGGCCCGGGAGGTCGTCAGCCGTTTGGTGAAATACTTCAATCAGGAAGGCTGGATAAAAAATTCCCGCGGCTGCATAACCATCATTCAGCGTGATTCGTTGCAGGAGCTCGCGGGAAATCAAGTGGATATGTAAGCTGGTTCAGCGATTAGCAAGTGCCCTGTTGACACGATAGCCGATAAAGGCCGCCAGCAGGGCCTTTAATATGTCCCCGGGAATGAAGGGGACAACAGCCATAGCAAGACTCTGCCAGATGTCGAGCTGGAGTACCAGCATCATGGAGATAATGCCGCCGACATAGGTGAGCGGTACACCGGCCAGTACGGAGACAAGCGCGTAACGGCGGAAGTTAATGGCAGAACCTTTTAGCAGGCTGACCAGGGCGCAGACAAAGGGCCAGCCGATATAAAAGCCGGCTGTGGGGCCGAAAAGGCGGCCCAGGCCGCCGACGCCGCCGGGATAAATGGGCAGGCCGATAGCACCCAGAAACAGGTAGGACGCTACGGTGATGAACACCAGCCGCGGCGGCAGTACCAGAGCCGTGACGGTCAGGGCGATGGTCAGGGCTGTTACCAGTCCCGGCGTAAACGGCAGCGGAAAGGAAATAAAGGCCGATACGGCGCAAAAGGCTATGCACAGAGCCATCTTCATCATTTCCTGCAGCGTAAAATGCTCCTGTGGAATATCTGCGGTCATTTCTTTATGTGACATAAAAGAGCCTCCTGATTTGAGATTAAAATTAAGTCTTCTTCATTGTAGACGGCTCGTTTAATCTTGTCAACTTAAAAGTTTTGTGTAGTTTACATGGCCGGAATTTAGCATTTGGCAAAGCCGGTTTTTTAGCAGTATAATTGAAACGGAGGAGGGATTTTCATGCAAAATAAGTTAAAATCGCTGCCGCTGGGGATGCCTATGACGTTAGCATCTGTGGGTACTTTAGTGACACTGTTTGCCGGAAAACGGCTTCATGCCGGTTTTGGTGCTGTATGGACGGCGCTCTCGCTATGGCATGGCTGGCAGCATCGGAAGAAAATGCAGGCTGATGTTTGCAGCCTTCCCTGGTGTTCGGCAGAAACGGAGAAAGCGGTAAGTCCGTTAGCGGCGTTACTGGACAGCTTTCAGGTAGATGCCTACACTCCGGGCAGAGTGCGCCTGCGCAGCTCCCTGCTGGCTGCCAATCCTGAGTGGCAGCAGACGGTAGAGGAATATGTAAAATCTTTTACCGGCGTCAAAAGCGCTGAGGTTAATACGCTGACAGGCTCGCTGCTCATTCTGTATAAGCCGGAAGAACTGCGGCAAAAACCGAAGCTGGCGGCGCTGGAGCAGCAGCTGGCTCACATGATGTCAGTACGCCTAAATTGATACAGAGATTCAATTATAAATAATAATTATTTATAATTGCGTAAAACTTATTGACATTTTAATAATCGGATATGTATAATAAAACCTATCAAGGCAATGGGCGTATTGACAAGAACTCTCAATTTTGTTATTATGAAGAATGAAATTGATAATATTTCTACATTATTGGTTTTCTTCTCCAACGGCAGAATGGGGAAACTTGGATGCCCACGTAAACTTTGCTATAGACGGGCAAGGCTCGTTTGTGAATGTTTATTTTTAAGGAGGATGGATTAGATGTTCCAGAAAACTGATTTTTGGATTGGTCTGGCTGTAGGTGCTGTTGCTGGTATCTTTGGCTATCGTTTTATGCAGGAGCGCGAAGCTCAGCTGGCTGCTATGCAGCAGGCTGCTCCGGCTGCTGAACTGCCGATGGCTGAATTGCAGCGTCAGAAAGAGGAGCTTGAAGACCTCATCGCTGCACAGGAAGCTAAAAAGGCTAAATAATCGTTTTTGACGAAAAGAGACTGCCGCTCTTTTATGCGGCAGTCTTTTCTTATAATGTGGAGGGAAAGAGTTTGAGTTTGCTGGGTAAAATGCAAATCCCAACCAATAAGTTGGATTTATTCATCCGTTCAGTGGAAATATCGTCCTATCTGCCGGGACGGGTGCGGCTGTATAGCAATAATCTCATTGGCAATTATGATTTGGAGCAGCAGGTTAAAGCGCAGCTTATGGCCTTTGCGGAGATTGACAGCGTACAGACTAATACCACGTCGGGTTCTATACTAATCCTTTATCAGCCGGAAAGACTACGCCAGAATGCGGAATTGCGCAAGGTGGAAGAATATATTATGACTCACGCAAGGAGGAAATAACGAATGTCGTATGTATCTGGATTCATGATGGGGGCGGCCATTGGCAAGAGTATTCGCCGTATGGTGGCCGGAGGCGGTGCGCCGGTTGCCGGGCCAAGACATGCAGCTGGCTGTCAGCTGAAAAAAGCGGCTTTAAAAGCCGTTTGCCCTGCCCAGAGTTTTAAACTGGTATCCAGCCTGCCGGGACGCCGCCGCTACCGGGTGGGCAAGGTGTCCCCGGAATTGGCAAAACTGCTCGAAGAGCAGCTGGTAAAGCTCAGCTATGTGCAGTCTGTAAGCGTAAACGCTGTCAGCGGCAGTATTCTGCTGACCTTTGCGGAGGCCGATGAGGCCAGCATTGACCAGTTGGCCAAGTGGCTGGAGAATAAGTTCTTCAGCAGTCCGCTGAACAAGGCAAAGATGGCTCTGCTGGCTGGCAGCGAGGCCCATGACGGTTCTATTACGCGCAGCGTACGCAATACGGCCAGAGCTTTCAGCCAGTGGATTAAGGACCATACCTGCGGCTGGTTTGACATGAGTTCGCTGGCCTCCCTGCTGTTCCTGCTAAGGGGGCTGCGTAAAATGCTGCTGACAGGTCAGTATCCCTCCGGTTCGCAAATGCTATGGTGGGCTGTGACATTGATGAGAGGGTGGCGTACCGTATGATATACGGAAATTGTTATTTTCATTTGCGGGCTGTCCTGACCCGTGAAGAACGCGCTGGCCTGGCTGCCAGAATCCGCCGCAATCGCAATATCGTGGCGGTTACGGTAGATGAGCGCAGGGTGCATATCTGGTATAAGCGGCAAATGCCGGCTTACCAGCTTAAGCAGATTCAGCAAATGCTGATAGAAGTCGTGAAAAAAGTACAGGAAGCTGCTGTTACACCGGCTGAGCGTCTGGCAGAATACCGCCGTGATGCCGTGATTTCGCTGGCAAGTTTTGCCGGCATGGAAATTTTAAAACGCACTTCGCCGGCGGCTTTTGCCGGGGCTACGGTGCTGCGCAGCCTGCTGGTGCTGGGCATTGCCCGTAAGTTCATTCAGAATGGTGTGCAGGGTGTGGTGCAGGACCACCAGCCTAATGCCGACACCTTGACCGCAACAGCGGTGATTGCCTCGGTACTGGCCGGTAAACCTGAGTCCAGTCTGACTTTGCTGGCTTTGTCCAACGGTGCGGAAATGCTCACCAGCTATGCGGCTGAAAAGGCGCGTACCCATATCTCCGGCCTGTTGTCACTGGATCAGCGCTATGTGTGGCTGGTAGAAGGGGACGTGGAGAAAAAAGTTCCCGTGGAGCAGGTGAAGGTGGGAGACGTTATCGCCGCCCATACCGGGGAAAAAATCGTGGTGGATGGCCACGTTATCAATGGTGATGCGGCGGTCAATCAGGCCTCTATTACCGGTGAATCCAATCCGGCCATGAAGCATGCTGAATCGGCGGTGTATGCCGGCAGTGTGGTGGAGGCTGGTGAACTGACCATCAAGGTGGAAAAGGTCGGCAAGGATACCTCGCTGGCCCATATCGTCCATCTGGTGGAGGAGGCGCAGAACCGCAAGGCGCCGGTACAGAATTTTGCCGATAAGATGGCCAACTTCCTCGTACCGATTTCCTTCATCGGTGCCGGTATTGTCTACGGGGCAACCCGTGACTGGCAGCGTGTGCTGAACCTGCTGTTTATCGACTTCTCCTGCGGTCTGAAACTGTCCACGGCTACGGCTATGTCGGCGGCCATCGGGGCTGCGGCCAAGCGCGGTATTCTGGTCAAGGGCGGCAACTACATTGAGGCCCTGGCAGAAACCGATACGGTAGTGCTGGATAAGACCGGCACCCTCACGGTAGGTGTGCCGCAGATTGCTTTTATCAAGACGGCCAAGGGCGTGGAAGAAAAAGAAATGATTCTGCTGGCGTCCTCTGCCGAGCAGCATTCTGTTCATCCGCTGGCGGTGGCCATTCAAAAATATGTGCAGGGCAAGGAATGGACTTCGCCGCAGCATAAGTCCTCCAAGACCATTGTGGCCCGGGGCATGCAGGCCGATGTTCCAGACTTCGAAGGGTACAAGGGCGGCCGTGTGCGTGTCGGCAGCTTGAAATTCCTGCGTGAAAACGGCATTGAAGATACGGAAGGCCTGGCAGAGGGGCAGACATTTAAAAACCTCCTCTATGTGGCTCGCGACAAGCAGCTGTTGGGGATTATCGGTATCGAGGACCCTGTACGTCCCAAGATGAAAAAGACGCTTAACCAGATGCGCCGTCATGGGGTGGACGAAATCGTCATGCTCACCGGTGACAGCAAGGAAGTAGCGGCCGAAGTCGCCCACAGCATGGATATTGATTCCTACTATGCGGAAATCCTGCCGGAGGATAAGTCGCATTATGTAAATAAGCTCAAACAGCGCGGTACGGTTATGATGGTAGGGGACGGCATAAATGACGCCCCGGCGCTGGCCTTCTCTGATGTGGGCGTTTCTTTGGGCGGACGGCAGACGGATATCGCGGCTGAATCTTCGGCTGTGACTATTCACTCCGAGGACCCGTCGCGCCTGATGGAGGCCTTGGACCTGGGACGGCGCACCATGGACCTTGTGCACCAGAATTTCATGGCTACCATTTTGGTCAATTCTTCGGCTATGCTCCTGGGTGCTCTGGGCAAGATAAATCCTTTGTGGGCGGCGGTAATTCATAATACCGCTACCCTGGCGGTGGTCTTGAACAGCTGCCGTATCCTGACGCCCAGCAAACGCGGCTATGCCCGCCGGCAGCGATAAATCGTTGGAGGTCTTTTAATGAACGTTACGGTTTATCTGGGTTCAAGTGAGGGAAACAGACCGGTTTTCCGGCAGGCGGTGACTGCGTTGGGGACATGGCTCGGACGCTCGGGGCATACCCTTATTTACGGCGGCAGCCGGGTGGGGCTGATGGGCGCGCTGGCAGAGGCCGTTATAGAGGCCGGCGGCAAGGTCATCGGCGTGGAGCCCCGTTATTTTGTGGACGGGCAGATACAGTATGACGCCATTGACCAGCTGATTGTCACGGACACCATGGCACAGCGCAAGGAGAAACTACGCGAGCTGGGCGATGTGTTTGTGGCCTTTCCCGGTGGTATCGGCACCCTGGAAGAAATTGCCGAGGTCATGACGCTCCACAAAATCGGTCAGCTGCCGAAACCGTTCTGCCTGCTGAATATCGAGGGCTATTATGAGCCGCTGCGGCAGTTTTTGGGGCACATGGTGAAAGAGGGCTTTTTAGAAGAGCCCTGGGCCAGGGAAGTATTCTATGCGGATTCGCTGGCGGCTTTGTACAGCTTTATCGAGAATAAGGCATAAATTATAACGCCGTTGTTCCAGTTTTGCCATAGGCAAAACTTCCTCTTGGCGTTTCAACGAGGCGGGAGATATGCTCGCCGCCTGTTTTGGTATTCGTGGGACATTTTCTTGCCTCGTTATATATACGCCAATGATAAAGGGCTATGACAGTTTATTTTCGCTGTCATAGCCCTTGGCTTATTTTATTAAGTTTTCCACCTGTTCTTTGGGGATAAGTCCGATGGATTCATTGGTTTTAGTGCCGTTTTTGAATACGAGCAACGTGGGAATGCTCATAATGCCGAACTTAGTGGCTAGTTCCTGCTGTTCATCAACATTGACCTTGCCGACTTTTATCTGGGGATTTTCCGCTGCCACTTCATCGATAACGGGGCCCAGCATGCGGCAGGGGCCGCACCATTCTGCCCAAAAGTCGATGAGCACGGTACCGGAAAAGTCTAAGACCTCAGTCTGAAAATTATCGTTGGTGAGAATCGTAGTTGCCATAAGATAGAATCCTCCTTTGCGTGTGTACGTTGTCTTATTGGTTACATTATAGCAAGGGGGAAAATAAATATATGTGACCGACTCACAGATGGGACAAGGGGGAAATATAACGAGGCAAGAAAATGTCCCCCACCTCAGCAGGTGGGGGCACGAATACCAAAACAGGCGGCGAGCATATCTCCCACCTCGTTGAAACGCCAAGAGCGGCGTTATAAAAAAATAATAAACTGCACTACACACTTTTGCAGTTGGGGAGTATAAAGAACAGAAAGAAAAAAATATGGGATAATATCCCTGAGGTTAGGCAAGAGGAGGAAAAGATATGAGCAAACTGTTTAAGATTCTGTTGATGTCGATGGTAGCATTTTCGACCATCTTTTTAGCCGCAGGTTGTTCGGCTGAAAATGGCAAACCTGCTCAAGAAACGGCAGCCGCCAATAAGTTCCCGGCCTTTAATACGGTGGATGTAAACGGTAATACGGTTACGCAGGATATTTTTAAGGGCAAAAAAATAACGGTTGTAAATATCTGGGGAACCTTCTGCCCGCCCTGTATTGAAGAAATGCCGGAGCTCGGCAAATGGGCCCGGGAAATGCCGCAGGATGTGCAGATTATCGGCATCGTATGTGACGCCAGCAGCAAGAATGATAAAGAAACCAAGGCAGCTGCTGTAAGTATCTTGAATGACGCCCATGTCGGTTTTGTAAATCTTATGCCGGATGAAGGGCTGATGAAGTATCTGGATAATGTGGAGGCTATGCCCACGACCATCTTTGTGGATGGGAATGGCAATATCGTCGGGGAAAAAGTCGTAGGTGCTGACGTACCCAAGTACAAAGAGCTGGCTAAGAAGTATCTCAAGTAAGTAAACCGGAAAATAATAATAAACACCAAAAAGGCGCTGTGATAAAATGTAAAACTTTATCACAGCGCCTTGAATTATCAATGGTCGGGATGACAGGATTCGAACCTGCGGCCTCTTCGTCCCGAACGAAGCGCGCTACCAAACTGTGCCACATCCCGTAGTCACAAGAAATATTATACGGATTAACGGGACGCTTGTCAACACTTTTTTTATTTTTTATGGTTTTTCAAGAAATTTTCGATGCGGTTAAGGGCCTCGGAAATCTTGTCAATGGAGGTAGCGTAGGAACAGCGGATATGACCTTCACCGCATTTACCAAAGGCACTGCCAGGAACGAGGGCGACATGTTCGGCGTTCAGCAGCTTTTCGGCAAATTCATCGGAGGTATAGCCGGTGGATTTGATGGAGGGGAAAATGTAGAATGCGCCTTTTGGTTCAAAGCATTCCAGCCCCATCTTGATGAAACCGTCATAGATAAGACGGCGGCGGCGGTCGTACTCAGCGACCATCTTTTTCATGTACTTTTCGCCATGGCGCAGGGCCTCTACAGCGGCAATCTGTGCCGTGATGGGGGCGCAGAGCATGGTGTACTGATGAATTTTGGTCATGGCGGCGATAACGGCCGGATTGCCCAGCGCATAGCCGATACGCCAGCCGGTCATGGCATAGGCCTTGGAAAAGCCGTTTAACTGAATGGTGCGGTCCTTCATGCGGGGCAGGGAGGCAAAGCAGACATGTTCTTCTTCGCCGTAGGTCAAATCCCCGTAAATTTCATCGGAGATAACGATGAGGTCGTGTTTTTCCGCAAAGTCCGCAATGGCCAGCAGGTCTTTACGCGTCATGATGGCACCGGTCGGATTGTTGGGGTAGCCGATAAGGAGGGCTTTGGTTTTAGGGGTTACATGTTCTTCCAGTTCCTCCGGGGTAATGCGGAATTCGTTTTCGATTTTGGCCGGCACAGCTACAGGCACACCACCGGCTAAAATCGTGCAGGCCTGATAGGAAACATAGCAGGGTTCGGGAATGAGCACTTCATCGCCGGGGGCCAGAATGGCGCGCATGGCAATGTCCAGAGCCTCGCTGACACCGACAGTGACCAGCACATTGGTATTGGCATCATAATCCACATCGTAACGGCGCTTGAAGAGGTTTACAATCTCCTGCCGCAGCTCCGGCATGCCCCGGTTGGCGGTGTAGGAAGTGTAGCCCTGCTCCAGTCCGTAGACGCAGCTTTCCCGGATAGACCAGGGGGTGACGAAGTCCGGTTCACCGACACCTAAGGAAATAACATCGTCCATCTGGGCGGCGATGTCGAAGAATTTGCGAATGCCCGACGGAGCAATGGCATTGACTGCCGGTGAGAGGCGGTCGTTCCAATTCATTTCAGCCATCAGGGGGACACCACCAATCTGCGGTCGCGTTCTTCATCGTTGATGATAACGCCGTCTTTTTTGTAGGCTTTCAGCATGAAATGGCTGCGTGTAGCCGTGACGCCTTCGATGGTGGACAGACGGGTAGCAACAAAGTTGGCCACTTCTTTTAGGGATTTGCCTTCGATGATAACGAGCAGGTCAAAGCTGCCACTCATGAGGTAAACGGTGCGTACTTCATCGAAACGGTAAATGCGTTCAGCAATGGCATCAAAGCCCACCTCACGCTGGGGCGTCAGGTTGATTTCGATAACCGCGGTAACGGTGTCATCACCGAATTTTTCCCAGTTTATGAGGGTGTTGTAGGAGAGAATGATTTTGTTCTTCTCCAGGTCCTTGATGTTCTTTTCCACTTCGTACTCGCTGCGTTTTAACATGGAGGCCAGTTCCCCTACGGGACGACGGGCATCATGTTCGAGCAGTTCCAAAAGTTCACGCATATATAAACCCCTTTCCAGCTACAGTAAAATCCCCGTCCGCTGAGGACGAGGACTTTTAGTCAAATTTCGTACCT
The DNA here is from genome assembly GCF_905233635.1 of Selenomonas sp. AE3005. GTDB lineage: Bacteria > Bacillota > Negativicutes > Selenomonadales > Selenomonadaceae > Selenomonas_A. The sequence goes on from NZ_CAJODG010000025.1 coordinate 17,950, forward strand.
GCTAATTATATCATATAGCCGGCTTATGAACAAGAAAATTGCCCGGAGCGTGCAGGAATCTTGCCGGTGGACGTTTAATCATAACTATTCTAATTTAATAAACCTGTTTATTTATACGATATATTTTATGTAAAGAAAATATTATCCGTATTTTGGATTGGGACATATAATTGGGAAATGGGGTTATTATTATGAAGCACAAAAGGAATTGTGTGCTGACATTAGCGGTTTTATCCAGTCTGGCCATGCCGTTATCGTATGCAGCGGCAGAGGAGCCGGCATATCCATATTTGGAAACAGTAGAGTCTACGTATAACGGCAAGACGTTTGCTAAACTACTATTTATGAATCTGGGGTATGGAATAGGTGATGGAGAGAAAACGGAGGCTCCTGGTTGGCTGGTTAATAAGGCAACATATAAATTAAGCGATAGGCTTATTGATGCTACTGTGACCAGTACGGATTATTGGAAAAATATTTTGGCGCCTAAAGCAAAAAATACAACACCTTGGCAGATTTTTGTCACCACATTTGATGAGGTAAACGCTGATGCCGCCTCACAATCGCTGGACACTCCTGGAGGAATTATAACAAAAGAGCTTTATCAAAATCATTTGTTCTATGTGAAGGAGCAGCTGCAGGAGGGGAAAGTTTTTACACCTGTGACATATACGTCACATGATGCTCTGCCTGAAGGAAAATATGCTTATAGCGTAATACGGATTGGCCAGTATGTGGGGGCGAAGCGTAATAACGTCGAAAATGGCTGGTGGATAGATGCGGACACAGTTCTGCCCACCAATGAACAGGCTGCTGATTTTGTAGGAACTTTTCGTCATGAACTCGGACATGCCTTGGGCATAATCTGTGTTAGAGATGGGGAACCAAAACCAGGGAAACCAAATGAGTATAATTTTTTTATTGACAAAAAGATAACAGATAAGCTTTCCTGGACACTGCATTTGCGGGATCAAAATGGCACGCCTGCTAAGGCTGGGATGTATATTGCGGAACAGAAGGATGCAACGGATCCCAACAAAGATTACTTTGTGGTAGATAAGCAAGTCAGCATTGATGCCCAAGGCTATGCCAAAGGCTATGCTTATTTTGAGGGGGCCCATGTGACAGACGTCTTGGACGGGGCCAAATTTTTTGGCCGTTCTGCCCTGCCGGTAAATGGTTGGGAAGGGTCGGGAGTTGCTATGATATTTGATGGCTCACATTTGCAGACGGCTGGTATGATGAGCCATAGGAAGTACTCCAACTATACAACCTTTTTAGAGGTGGAACTGGCGGTTATGCAGGACCTGGGGTATCAGATTGACCGCAAGGCCTTTTATGGCCGGTCTATCTATGGCAACGGCGGTACTATCGTCAACAATCAGGGATATTTCGCGCGCAATGCTGAGGGCACAGACTATCTGGCCAATACCTATAGCCTCGTGCCCTTGGGCGTCGGCCTGCATATCTATGGTTCGGATAACAAGGTGACGCAGAATGCGGACATCATGACCAAAGGTACGGGAGCGGTAGGTGTCCGGGTAGATGGCACGGGCAACACGCTGATTGTGCCGGAGAATACAGAAATCCATGCAGACGGCAAGCGCGGCAATGGTATCTTGATATCGTATGGCAGAAACCATACGATAGAGCAGGCCGGAACCGTAACAGCCAGCGGGGAAGGCGGCACGGGGGTACGCTTTGACTTCGGTTCCAGCTCGAACGGAGCCAGAGATGAGTACCGTGGCTCTTATATCCGCTTTAAGCGAACGGTCGATGCTGATGGAAATATTACCATGATTAAAGATCCTTCCACGAATGTTGATCTTCCGGCGGCTGAAAATCTTGCCTTAAAAGACATGACGGCCGATCTCTACAATGCAAATAAAGAAGAATTAGAGGGGCCATTGGTAGAGAATTATAATTTGTCAGGTACACTTATTGGCAGCGAGAATGCCATCTATATTTCCAAGAATGCCTTTGTAAAGAATATCAACATCAATAAGGGGGCCAGCATTCAGGGCAATATCACTTCCGATTGGAAACAGTTTGGCGCACTTGAATGTGAAGGAGCTTATGATGATCCCCTTACTAATGAAAGTACTGGTTTGCGTATACAATACAAGGGACAATATGGGGACGCTGGGTATAAATATGATGAGTATATTCCTGACCTGGTGACCAATCTCAATTTCAATACGGATCTGTACTATAATGGCGATATCACCGGCGAAGATAATATGAAGATGAATGTTAAGGCCGGGACACTGACCTATGAGGGTACAGCAAATGTGGTAAACGTGCAGGTGGAAAAAGGTGCGGCTCTTTTAGGTGGTACATATATAGTAAATGCTATAAATGCTGAGGACATAGCCGAAGGATTTACGGATACTACGACAGGACAGCTTATAAACCACGGCACCATCGGCGCCTCTGCGTCTGACCGGAATATGGAGATTACTGGTAAATTAGTATCCGATGGCAATCTGCAAGCATATGGTGGCGGTAATGGCGGAAAGATAATTGTCAATGGTGATGCTGATATTACAGGATCAACGGTGACCGCTTATAACATGATGCCAGGGGAGAAGGATAAGCCTGTTCTTACGGCAACCAATATTATAGGCTCTATCACTAACGAGAATTCGGCAGTTCCAGTTTCGGGCATGATTAGCGCCAAAGGTAAAATCAGTAGTGACCGTAAGACGATTACCGTAGATACGATGGCTGCCAATAACTTAGGCACTACGGACGCAACTGTAAATCATACCTACGACGCTGTAATGGATATGTATGACGGCCTGGGGAACGAGAAATTCCAAAAGGGAGAACTGCGCAAATTATTCTCCCTTCAGCCGGAAACAGCAGTTAAGGCCTTGCAGGATATTGCCTCCCCGAATGCGGCACAGGGCATTAGCATGACACAGTCATATTTTGTCCACGCGTCTGTCAGAGGCTTTTGCCATGAATAATGTTGACATCCGTGTTCCGGTTTCCAATCTTGCTGACGATAAGGATTCCACTGTCAATGAAGGTCTGAAACTGCAGGCCAAAGTTGACCTGCCCGTGGAAAATAATATCTGGTTCAAGACGGCCAAGAACTGGGGCGAGTTAAAAGGCGGCGCCAATTATCATGGTACGACCTTTGCTTTGGGCTATGACAAGGCGGCCGGCAAGAACTGGCGCGTGGGCGGCTTTGTCAGCTATGGCAATAGCTCCTTTGCTGCCGGTTCGGCCAGCAGCAAGATACAGGATACGCGCCTGGGCGTATACGCCGGCTACAAGCGTGGCCCGCATGAAGGCTATGTTTACCTGAATCACGGCTGGCTGAAAAATGACTTGAGCCGCGGTATAACGGGTGTTGGCATGGCCGAGGCTGATTACAACAGCCGTATTTTGGAACTGGGCGGCGAGTATAAATACGACCTGCAGGCCAATAAAATAGCCACTTGGCATGTGAGTCCCTACGTCAATATGCAGTTATCGCATTTGTGGCAGGACGGATACACAGAAAGCGGCGTGGGCGTATTAGGACAAAGAGTCAACAGCGCCGAAAATACCTACTTTGCTACGGGACTGGGGCTGGAGTTTAAGCGCTATCTCAACAAAGGCAGCTATGCCATGCGGCTCGGACTAAGACACGCTTTCAGCGGTGCTAATCCCCGGGTGACCTTCGGTTTGGCCGGCGGCGGTGCAACGGTTTTTGAAATGCGCGGCCAGCAGGACAAGACGCACATGGTGATGTCCATAGGCGGCGAGGCCGAATTTTCACCGGGCTGGACGCTGTCCGGTGATGCCGTTCTGGAACGCGGCAGTCACGATAAGGATATAATGTGTGCCCTGACTTTGCGGCGGATGTGGTAAATATGAGTTTTTGCTTCCCCTGCGCGGCTTAAATGTCTGCAGGGGAAGTTTTTTGTGGGGCAGGTCTGCAGGAAACAGGGGGCTGTGGTAAACATATATACTTGCATAATGTAAATCTTTTAGGTAAAATGTGTATGTAAGTTAATTTCTTTACGAAAATGTAGGACAGGGAGAGGATTGTGCAATGATTATCGGTAGTATGGATACGCTAGACGAAAATCATGTAGATTATCCAGAGATTATTCAGAAGGCCTTGTACTATTTGCGGGATACGGATTTCACCAAAGTTGCTGATGGCAGATATCCTATTGCAGGGGATAAATGCTTTGCCAATGTGCAGCGCTATAATACTCGTCCCGAGGCGGATTGTAAACCTGAAACCCATGTAAAGTATGTTGATATCCAATACATGGTAGATGGCGAGGAGTTTATGGGGTGGTGTCCCTATAGCCCGGATTTGGAGCCGCTGGCTCCTTATGATGCAGAAAAGGATGTTACCTTTTATAAGGCTTTAGTTCCCGATAGCAGCATTGTGCTGTCTCCGGGGTGTTTTGCCGTGCTTTATCCTGAGGATGTACACAGACCTCAGGCGGCGGTTAATGACATACCCAGCCCCGTAATTAAAGTTGTGGTCAAAGTGGCCGTTGATAGTTTGTGATATACAGGCATAGGGACTCATGTGCGAGCAGAGTCTCTATGCCTGTTTGTCTATATTTAAGCTTTATGTATTTCTATCTATGTTTGGAGGAAAAGAACATTCATGACTGTTAGAAGAATTTTCGTAGAAAAACGGCAGGGATATTTTGATACCCCGGCAAGACAGCTGTGCAGTGACTTGAAGGAAACCTTCCAGCTGGACGAATTGAAAGCTGTACGCGTCATTCGTCGCTACGATATTGAAGGCCTCAGCGACGAGGAATTCAATGCGGTGAGAAATATCGTTTTTTCTGAGCCGCCGGTAGATATTGTCTACGAAGAAAAACTTCCAAAGTTTCCTAACTCCCGAATGTTTGCAGTGGAGTACCTGCCGGGACAGTACGACCAGACAGCTGACTCAGCTGCGCAGTGCGTACAGCTCGTGACACAGAAGGAACGGCCGGAAATTCGCGTGGCCAAGGTCATTGTAATCGTAGGTGACATTGACCTGGAAACCTTTGACAAAATTAAGGACTACTGTATCAACAAAGTAGAAAGCCGTGAGGCAGCGCTCACCAAACCGGAAACGCTGACCATGGAATACGAGGAACCACCCAAGGTGGAAGTCCTGAAAGATTTTAACAGTCTCGACGCCGAAAGTTTGCAGGACTTTTGGAAGAAACGTGGCTTTGCCATGAGCCTGGCTGATTTGGCTTACTGTCAGATTTACTTCCGCGATACGGAAAAACGTCCGCCGACGATTACGGAGCTCCGGGTTATTGATACTTACTGGTCTGATCATTGCCGTCATACCACTTTTACTACGGCTATTGACGAAGTGCAGATAGAGAATGGCTACTATACGCCGGCTATTGCCAAGGCTTATACGAAGTATCTTAGCGACCGGGATATGCTCTATGTCGGGGAAAACCGCGATGTGACATTGATGGATATTGCTGTCATCGGCATGAAAGCCCTGCGCCGTCAGGGAAAACTGAACGATTTGGACAAGTCCGAGGAAATAAATGCCTGCAGTATTGTGGTGGAGGCCGATATTGACGGCAAGCCGGAAGAATGGCTGGTGATGTTCAAGAACGAAACGCATAACCATCCGACGGAAATCGAGCCGTTCGGTGGGGCAGCTACCTGTCTGGGCGGTGCTATCCGTGACCCGCTGTCCGGCCGTTCCTATGTATATCAGGCTATGCGTGTGACCGGCGCTGCTGACCCCCGCCGTCCGGTGAAGGATACCCTGCCGGGCAAACTGCCGCAGAAGAAAATCACGCTGGGGGCTGCTGCCGGTTATAGTGCTTATGGCAACCAGATTGGTCTGGCCACAGGACAGGTACGGGAAGTTTACCATGAGGGCTATATGGCCAAGCGCATGGAAATTGGTGCCGTCATTGCGGCTGCGCCTAAGGAAAACGTCGTGCGCGAAAAGCCCCTGCCCGGGGATATCATTGTCCTGGTGGGCGGCCGTACCGGCCGTGACGGCTGCGGCGGGGCAACGGGTTCTTCCAAGGAACATACGGAAGAATCACTCACGAGCTGCGGTGCTGAGGTACAGAAGGGTAATCCGCCGACGGAACGCAAGATTCAGCGCCTGTTCCGCAATCCCGAAGTCAGCCGTATGATTAAGCGCTGCAATGACTTTGGCGCCGGCGGTGTGGCCGTAGCCATTGGCGAACTGGCGCCGGGACTGGTCATCAATCTGGACGCTGTGAAGAAAAAATACAAGGGCCTTGATGGTACGGAACTGGCTATTTCTGAGTCGCAGGAACGTATGGCTGTCGTTATCCGTCCCGAAAATCTGGCTAAATTTGCCGCCCTGGCTGACGCGGAAAATCTGGAGGCTACCAAGGTGGCGGAAGTTACCGTGGAATCCCGGCTGGTGATGAAGTGGCGCGGGGAAACCATTGTGGAAATGAACCGTGATTTCCTCGATACCAACGGTGTGCGCCAGCATGTAAAGGCCAAGATTATAAATCCCGATGAGAACGCCCGTTATCTGCGGCAGATTCCGGCCTGTGTAGAGGCTTGCGGTAATGATTTGGAAAAGGCCTGGCTGGAAAATCTCAAAGATTTGAACGTCTGCAGCCAAAAGGGACTGGCTGAGCGGTTTGACTCGACCATTGGCGGCAATACGGTACTGCTGCCGTTCGGCGGCCGCAAGCAGCTGACTCCGGCCGAAGGCATGGTAGCCAAGCTGCCGGTAGAGGGGGCCGAAACCACGACGGCTACGGCTATGACTTTTGGTCTTAATCCGGCCTTGACGGAATGGAGCCCGTTCCATGGTGCGCTCTATGCCGTGGTGGAGGCAGCGGCGAAAATGGTGGCCGTAGGCGGCCGGGCAGAAAAAATCCGCCTGACCTTCCAGGAATATTTTGAAAGCCTGGGCAAGGACGAAAAGAAATGGGGCAAGCCGTTTGCTGCCTTGCTCGGGGCCCTGTGGGCGCAGCATGAACTCGAAATTCCGGCCATCGGCGGCAAGGACTCCATGTCCGGTACCTTTGAAAACATTCATGTACCGCCGACACTGGCAGCTTTTGCGGTCACCACACTGAAGGCCGGCGACGCCATTTCTCCGGAATTTAAATATCCCGGCAATAAGGTTTATCTGCTGCCGGTAGTTAAGGACGCGCAGGACCTGCCGGACTTCGGCAAACTTCGTGCCAAGTGGTCGCTGGTCAGCGACCTCGTGGAAAAACACCGCGTCTTTGCTATTCAGAGTGTGGGTATCGGCGGTGTGGCTGCTGCAGTGGCGAAAATGACGCTGGGCAACGGCATTGGCTTTAAGTTTACTCAGCCGCAGCGCAAAGAACAGCTGTTCACGCCGGACTATGGGGCACTGCTGTTGGAAGTGTCAGATTCTGAGGTGCTGACGGCCAAGCTGCATGAGGCCGGCTTTACTGAGCTGGGTGAAACCACGGCCGGCCCCAGTGTGGTCTGCGATGAAACGGTAATCATGCTGGCAGATATCGAGGCAGCTTTTACGCAGCCGCTTGAGAGTATCTTCCCCACGAAGATTAAGCAGTCGGACAAGGAAAAGGCTGTCAGCACGCTGTATACCAAGGGGAATGGCGTCAGGTCCAGAACCAGCATTGCCCGTCCCAAGGTCTTTATCCCTGTATTCCCGGGGACAAACTGTGAATACGATTCTGTCCGGGCGTGGGAACGGGCCGGAGCTGAGGCCAGCACCCTGGTGGTGAGAAATCTGACACCGAGTGCGGTTGAAGAATCAGTTGAGGCTCTTGTTAAGGGCATTAGTCAGGCCCAGATTGTCATGCTGCCCGGCGGATTCAGCGGTGGTGACGAACCGGACGGTTCCGGCAAGTTCATTGCGGCTATGCTGCGCAATCCCCGGATTAAGGAGCAGATACATAAGCTGCTCAACACACGCGATGGCCTGATGCTCGGAATCTGCAATGGTTTCCAGGCACTTATCAAGCTGGGGCTGGTTCCTTACGGGGAGATTCGCGATTTGGTGGACAGCTCGCCGACTTTGACGTATAATAATATAGGCCGGCATGTCTCCTGCATGGTACAGACCAAGGTGGTATCAAATCTTTCGCCCTGGTTCAACAATGTCAGTGTAGGTGATGTGCATACTATAGCGGTTTCTCATGGTGAGGGCCGGTTTGTAGCGGATAAAGAGATACTTGCCCGTATGAGGGTACGGGGGCAGATTGCGACACAGTATGTAGATGATAGCGGCAATCCAGCCACGCAGATTCCCTTTAATCCCAATGGCTCTGTTTGGGCCGTGGAGGGCATAACCAGTCCGGATGGCCGTGTACTGGGTAAGATGGGGCATTCGGAACGTACCGGACGCGATGTATCGCGGAACGTTCCCGGAGAAAAAGACCAACAGCTCTTTGCCGCTGGTGTTGCGTATTATAAATGATAAAATAGCATAATGGGGGCGGTCGGATTTATCTGACCGCTTTTCCATGTGAGGAGGGAGTTGCTTTGGTAGGGATTGTTGTGGTATCCCATAATGCCAAATTGGCGGAAGGAATCAAAGAAATGGCCGAAATGATGGCCAACGGTGTGCAGATTGCCGTGGCCGGCGGTCTGGATAACGGTATCATGGGCACGAGCTATGAAAAAATAAGCAAGGCTGTGGAATTTGTCTGCGGCCGTGACGGTGCTGTGGTAATCATGGATATGGGCAGTGCCATTATGACCACGGAACTGGTGCTGGAAAACCTCAAGGACGATGAGGTGAAAATGGCGGATTGTCCGCTGCTGGAAGGTACGATGCGTGCTGCTGTCGTGGCTGCCAGCGGAGCCAGCCTGGCCGAGGTGGTAGCTGCGGCTGAGGAAACCCGCGGCCAAAAGAAACTGGCGTGACTCAGGTTACGGAGGAGGCTTGACAGGTCAGCTATAATTTTTATATGAATAGCCGTGAACAAGGAGGCTGATGATTATCAAATTTACTGAACTGACCAAGAAAGACAAGCCGCTTTTAGATAGATATTATCGCGCCGCTTACTACGAAAATTCCCACTTTAACTTTACCAATCTGTTTATGTGGCGTAAACCGTACAATGTACAGTACTGTGAGGATGAGGATATTCTCTACATGACCTGCAGCTGGGAAGGGCAGGTTTTTGCCATGCAGCCCTTATGTGAGCCGGAGCGCTGGGGCCAGGCGGTTCAGCGCCTGCAGGCGTATTTTGCTGAGGCCGGTCAGGTGCTGTCATTTACGGGCATTGAAAAATCTTTCGCCCAGTTTTTAGAGGCCTATCCTGCGGGAAAATTTTCCCTGGAGGAGGATAGGGATAATTTTGATTATGTTTATCTGGCCGATAAGCTCATTACGTTAGCCGGCCGGAAACTGCATTCCAAAAAAAATCATTTAAATGCTTTTCGCAAGCTCTATCCGCAGGCTGAGTACCTCAGCATAACGCCGGAACTTTTGCCGGCCTGCCGGGAAGAACTGGAAAAATGGTATGACGCGCATATCGAGGCCAGGCCCGATTCACCTTTTATCAAATGGGAACGGGACGCGATTTTGGAGCTGTTTGCCGACTGGGATTATTTTAAGCTGCAGGGCGGCGCGCTGCGCCTCGATGGGCGGATTATCGCGTTCACTTTCGGTGAACAGCTTAATACTGACACCGTGGTTGTGCATGTGGAAAAAGCCGACCCCAATATACGGGGTGCATATCCGGCCATCAATCAGAGCTTTGTGGCCAACTGCTGGGCCGGCATGACCTATATCAACCGTGAGGAGGATATGGGCGAACCGGGACTGCGGAAAGCCAAGGAGTCCTATAAGCCGGAAAAAATGATTGAGAAGTACAATGCTGTCCTGCAAGGCTGAAAAAATGCTTGACAGTGTCATGAAAAAGGCATATTCTAGGAGAGAACTAATTTTATTATTAGCTTTACTCATTTTGGCGAATCGCGCGGCGGTTCGCTATTTTTTCGTCTTTTTCTTGACTTCACGTCCAATCATAGTACAATTATTTTATGTATGTTAGGACGTGTTGATTAAATCAGAAAGCGGCAGGTGAACACATTCTTTGCAGCAGGCATTAGAAAGACAGATATTTTTTCAGGATAATCATGAGGCCTTTGCTTTACTCGGTGAAGGCGATGAATTTTTACAGGTATTCCGCAGCGAATTTGACTGTCAGTTTGTCAGTCGGGGCGACCGTATGGAAATTCTGGGGGAAGGTGCCCAGGTAGAGGCGGCGGCCAAGGTGATGGAGGAACTTTTATACCTGCACCGGCAGGGAACGGCTATCACCATGCACGAAGTGCGTTATGGCATTGGTCTGGTCAAGGGTGGCAAAGGGGAGGCCCTGCATACACTGTTCGGGGATACGCTTCTCGTAACTGCCCGGGGGCGGCATGTACGCCCCAAGACACTGGGACAGCGGCGTTACCTTGATACCATTCGCCATAATGCCATTACCTTTGGCATTGGCCCGGCCGGTACCGGCAAGACATATCTGGCGGTGGTCATGGCCGTAGCAGCCCTGCGCAACCGGGAGGTGCGCAAAATTATCCTCACTCGTCCGGCGGTAGAGGCCGGGGAGCGGCTGGGCTTTTTGCCCGGGGATTTGCAGGATAAGGTTGACCCGTACCTGCGCCCGCTTTACGATGCCTTGCAGGATATTTTAGGTCAGGATACCTACACGAAATTCATGGCCAAGGGCTTTATTGAGATTGCGCCGCTGGCCTATATGCGCGGCCGTACGCTCGAAGATGCCTTTATTATTCTTGATGAGGCACAGAACACCACCGATAAGCAGATGAAGATGTTTCTGACGCGGCTGGGCTTTGGCTCACGCATGGTCATCACCGGCGACCTCGGTCAGGTCGACCTGCCGCGGGGCGTGACTTCGGGGCTCAGGGAGGCGGCCAAGGTGCTGGAAAATGTCAAAGGTGTGGGCATTGTGCGCCTGGCACCGCTGGACGTAATCCGCCATGAGGTCGTCACCCGTATTGTAGAGGCCTATGGTGCTTACGAGGAAAAGCGTAAACAGGAAAAGAAGAAACAGGAAGAACAGCATGGAAATAATCATCAGTAACGAACCGGAAAATTTAGCTGTGCCGCAGGAATACATCGACAATATCCGTACGGCCATTGAAACCGTAGGAAAGCTCTACGGTGTGGAAAACAGCGAAGTCAGCGTAACACTTACGGACAACGAACATATTCATGTGATAAACCGTGAGTACCGCGGTGTGGACAGGCCTACCGACGTCATTTCCTTTGCCTTCAATGAAAGTGAGGAGCCGGAAGTGGTGGGCGGCAGCGAAGTCAATATGCTGGGGGATTTGATTATTTCCCTGGAACGGGCCGAGGAACAGGCTGCAGATTACGGACACAGCGTGCGCCGCGAAGTGGCCTTTTTGACAGTACACGGCATGCTGCATTTGCTCGGTTATGACCACATGGAAGACGAAGAACGGGAAGAAATGGAAACGGAACAGCGTTTTGTAATGGATAAATTAGGCATTAGCCGCGACTAAGGAAAAGAGGCAGACATGGAGCAGAAAATGAAATCGGGATTTATCGCCGTAATTGGCCGGCCTAATGTGGGGAAATCCACGTTAATCAATGCCCTTATCGGGCAGAAAATCGCCATTATGAGTGATAAGCCCCAGACGACGCGCAATCGTATTTTGTGCATACTCACGCAGCCGGACGCCCAGATTGTCTTTTTGGATACGCCGGGCATTCACAAGCCCAAGCATAAACTGGGCGAGTACATGGTCAAGGCCGCTGAAGGCACATTGAAGGAAGTGGACGCGATTTTCTTTGTGGTTGACGCCACGGAGAAGATGGGCCCTGGCGAGCATTATATTTTGGAGCGCCTGCAGGCCACCAAACGTCCGGTTATTCTCGTAGTAAACAAGCTCGACTTGATTGAGAAGGAACGGGCGCTGCCGATTATTTCCGGCTACACGGAAAAATACAACTTTGCCGGGGTGGTGCCCATCTCCGCCAAGGAAGAAATGAACTTGGACAGCCTGCTGACCGAGGCCAAGAAATACCTGCCGGAAGGGCCGCAGTATTATCCGGAAGATATGGTCACCGACCAGCCGGAACGTCTTATCGTGGCTGAACTCATTCGCGAGAAGGCTTTGCATTTGACGCGTGATGAAATTCCCCATGCCATTGCTGTGGACGTGGACGAAATGACCACCCGTGCCAATGATGACGTCTATATCAGGGCGACCATCTATGTGGAACGCGATTCCCAAAAGGGCATTGTCATCGGGGCGAAAGGTGCCATGCTTAAGGAAATCGGCGCCCTGGCCCGTCAGGATATTCAAAACCTGCTGGGCTCCAAGGTATTCCTTGACCTTTGGGTAAAGGTGAAAAAGGATTGGCGTGACCGTGACGGTATTCTGCGTAATTTAGGTTTTGGTGACGAGCGATGAAGGAAAGCCTGTCTAAACGCTTGTCCCGGCGGTTTATCAACGGCCTTATTCTCTGGGTGCCGCTGGCTATTACCTGTTTTGTGGTACTGGAAACGCTGCATTTTACTGAGGGCGTGCTGGGCAAACACCTGCCGTTTTATTTCCCCGGCATGGGGATTATCACCCTGCTGCTGATTATTTACTTTACAGGCTGGGCCTCTACGTACTGGGCCGGCCGGCGGCTTATCAATATCGGGGAAATGCTGCTGGGAAAAATTCCGGTGGTGAAGTTTATCTATAATAGTGTCAAGCATTTGTCCACGGCGGTATTTGAGTCGAATAACATGTTTGACCAGGTGGTGCTGGTGCCGTTTCATCAGTCGCAGGCTTTGGGCTTTATCATGGCCGATGTACCGCAGGCCTTTAAGGACAAACTGGGTGACGATTACGTCTGCGTCTTTGTGCCCTGGAGCCTTAATATGACCTCCGGCACAAACCTCTTTGTGAAAAAGAGTGATGTGACATATCTTGATATCAGCAGTGAATCAGCACTGCAGTACATGCTGACAGCCGGTGCAGTTATGCCTAAGCGTATCAGTGATATGCCGGCTGAGGGAGAGAAGAAGTAATGGCCAGCTATCAGACCGCTGCGGTGGTGTTGGGCTCCAAAAACTGGGGCGAGGCCGATAAGATGGTGACGCTCTTTACGTATGACCGCGGCCTTATAGAGGCTGCGGCTTTTGGCTGCCGCCGTCCCCGCAGTCCATTGGCGGCCGGCATGCAGATGTTTTCGAGCATTGAGGTACAGCTTTCCGAAGGCAAACGGGTGGACACTGTACGGCAGTGTACTTTGAAGAAACATTATAAAAAGCTGACTGAGGATTTGGAAGTCATGGCCTATGGCAGTTTCGTGGCCGAATTTTTGCGCGAGTTTTTGCCGCCGGGACAGGCCGAGCCGCAGATGTTTGCGCAGCTGCTCTACATACTCGATTCCTTTGAAGTACGCAATCCGCGGGTGACGGCACTTATGGCCGTGATTCAGCTGCTCGAATTCACCGGTATGCAGCTGCATTTTGAGCACTGCCTGCACTGCGGTGCGCCTATTGATGGGGACGCGTATTTGAGTTTCAGTGCCGGCGGCATTTGCTGTGCTGACTGCCGCGAGCCCGGGGCAGTGCCCTTGTCAAACAGCCTGCGCCGTTTTATTCTGGAATTGCGCGATTACGACTGGGAAAAGCCGTCAGAACTCCGCATAACAGGCGCGCTCCTCATGCAGGCGGAAAATTTATTTTTGACATATCTGCAGAATCTGTTGGGCAAGCCCTTGAAATCACTGGCTTTTATTCAACAGCTGTGAATGAACCGGACGGGAAACCGTCCGGCTTTTTCGTATGTCTGGCCGGCAGGTATTTCACCAGGAGGCACGGGCGGCAGTCATGTGAGTCAGACTTGTTGTCCTTGACGGAACTATTTTATTTTGGTAGTCTAAGAAAAGTCGTGATTTGTATTGTTGAGTAAAAATGCAGCAGGAGGTGTGGTAAGTTTGGCTAAGATTCGTGATGTAGCGAAGGAGGCAGGGGTATCTGTAGGCACGGTTTCCATGGTGCTCAATCATGCCGATTACGGTTCGCCGACAATTCGGGAAAAGGTACAGAAGGCCGTAAAAAAACTGCAGTATGTACCCAGTGAAATGGCCCGCAGCTTATCGCTTAAACGTACGATGACGGTAGGGATTATTGTTCCGACAGTGGCACATCCGTTTTTCGCTGAACTCGTGGAAGGGTTGGAAGAATCGCTGTACCGGCTGGGGTATAAGACAATGCTTTGCTGTACCCGGCAAAAGGAAAATGCGGAGCATGTCTTTATTGAAATGCTGCAGCGGCAGAATATGGACGGTATTATCATGGGGGCGCATTCGCTCGACACGTCCATCTATGAGGGTTTGAAACAGCCGGTGCTGGCTTTTGACCGTTACTTAAGCCCGGATATCCCGGTGGTACATGCTGACCATGTGCTGGGGGGCAGGCTGGCGGCGCAGGCGTTTTTGCAGCATAACTGCCAGCATATCGTGGAAATTTCCGGTTCGCAGAAGGTCAAGACCCCGGCCGGTGAATATCATCAGGCGTTCAATGAAGTAATGCAGGCGCACGGGGTGCGTACTGATATCGTATCCCTGCCGTGGAATGCGTTTGGTTTTAAGGAGTCGCTGGAACTGGCAGAAAAAATCTTTGCCGAATACAGCGATGTGGACGGCATACTCGGTTCTGATGTGTCGGTGTCCAGCTGTCTGGAAGTGGCTGTGCGGCGCGGCATAAAAGTGCCGGAGCAGCTGAAGTTAGTGGCTTATGATGGCACGTTTATTACCCAGAACGGCATTTGCCGGCTTACGGCTGTGCGTCAGCCGATTTTTGAGCTGGCTGAAACGGCAGCCCAAAAGATTGTCGCGATGATAAATGGTCAGCAGGATAATCTGCCGCTGGTATTGCCGCCGTCATTGCTGCCCGGGGAAACCTGCTGAGGTGCAGGCAGCCCCGTTGCGGCGGCAAAACACAGTTATCGTCAAAATTGTCAGAATTAAATCATTAAAAAATATATTACAAACCCATTGACAATCGACTTAAATGAGTCTAAAATACTTTTTGAACCGGTTCAATGAACCGGTTCAAAAAGAGCAAGTAAGACAATCTTGACGAAACAAGGGAGCGCATGTCTATGAAAAAGCCTATACCAATCACGAATGAGAGATTTCGCCTGGGGTATCATTTGATGACGCCAGGTGGCTGGATGAATGACCCGAATGGTTTTTCTTTCTTCAAAGGCTGGTATCATATATTTTATCAGTATTATCCGTATGCAGCCCAGTGGGGCCCCATGCATTGGGGACATGCCCGCAGCCGTGATTTGATTCACTGGGAAACCCTGCCGGCAGCCTTAGAACCGGACGAAAATGAAAACGGCTGTTTCTCCGGCAGTGCGGTGGTTTATGATGATAAGCTCTGGCTGATTTACACAGGCCATCATACACCGAACGCTGTTGACCCGGAGGATTTCTATCAGGACCAGAGAGTGGCCTGGAGTGAGGACGGCATTAACTTCACGAAGTATGGTGCTAATCCGGTATTAAAGACACCGGCAGACAATACGAAACACTTCCGTGACCCGAAAGTCTGGCAGGAAGGCGATACCTTCTACATGGTGCTGGGCAGCCAGGATTTGGACGGCCTCGGCCGGGCGCTGATTTACAGCTCCAAGGACTTGCTGCACTGGGAACTGGCAACGGAACTGAGCAAGGCCAAGACCAAGGAAACGGAAGGCTACATGTGGGAATGTCCTGATTTCTTCCATCTAGACGGCAAGGATATCCTGCTGATGTCCCCGCAGGGGCTGGAGGCAGACGGCGACCGGTTCCGTAATCTGAATCAGACGGGTTATCTGCTGGGCAATGTTGAGGATAATAAGCTGCAGCATGATGGCTTTGTGGAAATTGATAACGGGCATGACTTCTATGCGACACAGACGATGTTGACGCCGGACGGCCGGCGCGTTATGATTGCCTGGATGAATGCCTGGGATTCGCCCATGCCGGAAATTGAAGATGGCTGGGCCGGAGCACTGACGCTGCCGCGTGAGCTGTCAGTAAAAGATGGCCGGGTGCTGCAGAAGCCAATCAGGGAACTTACGGGACTGCGGCAGGATGTGCTGGTCGACGGGGCACTGGCGGCTGAACGTGATTACAAGCTGGGCCGGTTGGCAGAGCTGGAACTGACCTTCACAGAAAAGGCCGAAGGCGTACTGCTCCTGCTGACCGATGGCGACAAGAGCCTGCAGCTGAGCCTCGAGCCCGGCGGACGTTTCGTGATAAACCGCAACACGAAAGATGGCGAACGCGCAGCGGTATTACGCAGTGGTGAACCGTTGAAACTGCAAATCTTCATCGACAGAAGTTCGGCGGAAATATTTGTGGCTGACGGGGAACTGACGTTTACCGAACGCATTTACTGGGAAAATGATGTAAACTGCCGCCTGCTCACCAAGGCTGCTAATCAGGCCAAGGCTTGGCGGCTAGAAAGCGAGAGCAATCAGTATTGATTTAGAGAAACCAAAAGGGGACGATAATCATGCAAAACATTTTTACGAAGGCATTGCGTAATCCGTTTTATCGGACGGGTTCACTGGAAATTCTCTTATTCTTTGCCGGCTGGGGGATTTGGTGGTCTTTCTTCCAGATTTGGCTGACGACCAAACAGGGCTTTTCGGGAGCTCAGGTCGGCACGATTTACACGTTTGGTTCGGCCGTAGCGCTGGTACTGATGTTTGTTTACGGTTCACTGCAGGATAAACTCGGATTGAAAAAACACCTGCTGATTGCCATGGTTGGCTGTCAGGTGCTGCTGGCACCATTCTTTACCTGGGTTTATGTACCCATGCTGGAGAGTAACTTCTATGTCGGGGCCATGGTTGGTGCTGTGTATCTGGCTGTGGCATATCTGGCTGCCTGCCCGGTGTTTGAGGCGGTGACGGAAAGACTCAGCCGCCGCTACAGTTTCGAGTATGGACAGGCTCGGGCCTGGGGTTCCTTTGGTTATGCAATGTCGGCTCTGGCCGCCGGTTTCCTCTTTACTATCAATCCGTATCTGGTATTCTGGACCGGCTCGGCTGTGTCGGCAGTTCTCTTGGCAGTACTGCTGCTCATGAAACCGGAGAATAAGGAAGAAAATATCGCTGCTTATGAGAACAGCGAGGAACGCAATAAGGCGGTTAAATCTCCTTCCCTTAAGGAAATCATTAAAGTCTTTGGTATCTTTGATGTTTGGAAAATTATTATCTTTGTTATCTTAAGCTGGACGTTCTACACCGTATTTGACCAGCAGATGTTCCCCGAATTCTTCACGCGTTTCTTTGCTACACCGGAAGAGGGACAGCAGGCTTATGGTATCCTGAATTCTGTACAGGTATTCTTGGAATTTCTGATGATGGGCCTGGTGCCGGTACTGATGAAAAAAATCGGCGTGCGTCATTCGTTGCTGCTGGGCTGTCTGATTATGATCTGCCGTATTGGCGGCTGCGGTCTGGCCTCAACTCCTTTGGGCATTGGCCTCATTAAGCTCCTGCATGCTCCGGAAACGGCACTCTTTGTACTGGCCATCTTCCGTTATTTCACCTTGCACTTTGATACGCGTGTATCTGCCACCCTCTATATGGTTGGTTTCCAGATTGCGGCCTCTGTGGGCGGTATCATCTTCTCCGTACCGCTGGGCAGCCTGCGTGACAGCATCGGTTATCAGAGTACTTTCCTGACTATTGCCGGGATTGTCCTGGTGGCTACTCTGTATGCATTCTGCATTCTGAAAAAAGATGACCGTGATGTAGAAGGTCAGCCGCTGGAGGCATAAAAGTTTGATGGTGCAGGAAACGTCACTGAAATGTTGCAGGAAAGTGACGTTTCCTTTTTTGGAGGGTGAAAGCATAATGAAGAAGAATCTGCTTATGGGCGGCCTGCTGCCGGCCTTGGTATTAGGCTCGTGCGGCGTGGCCGGAGCGCAGCCGGCGGCCATGGATACGCTGACGGCGATAGAACAGAATCCGGAGACCGTAAATCAGGCAAAGGCTGCGACTGAACCGGTAACCCAGGAGTCCCTGCAGGAAATGCGCAGACAGCTGGAGGATCAGCTGCAGCAGGCCCAGGAACTTCAGAACAGACTGAATGCCCAGCTGGGCAGCTTGGAAAAGCGCATGAAAAAGGTGGAGAAAAGAAGCTGGGAACCGCAAGTAGATATTCACGGATATGGGCGTCTCAGATGGGACAAGCATAATTTTTCTGACTTCAATGGCACGGATAGAAAATCTGTCTGGCTCAATCTGTTTGTAAATCACCGCATAAATGACCGCTGGTCGCTGCACAGCGAACATGAGTTTGAAAATGACCTTTCCAGCAATACGGGCGCTTACAAAGAGCATGGAAAATCAAGGCCGGTTCTGCAGCTCTACGCACAGGGGCGTGTTGGCGATGTCAATGTTAAGCTGGGGCGCTTCTACCTGCAATCCCCCTATAAGTTCACCTATGATGAAAAGGTAAACGGCTGGCAGGTCAATTATGGCATCCCAACTAAATGGGGGCGGAAGGCAGAGTTTACCTTGAGTTCCGGTACATCGACCAGCCAGACATTCCACGGAGATACGGAAAACACAAAAAATGTCTGGGATCAGTACTATGAAAATACGCAGATGTTGTCGCTGATGGGCGTAATTCCTGTGGCGAAGAATACGAATATTAGCGCACATTACGGACGAATGACTATGCGTGACATCCATTTGGAACGTAAAACATGGTCTGTGGGTTTTGACACCAAGCTGAACCGCGATTTGAAATTGACGGCAGGTATCGCCAAATCTGATTCAGAAACCTTGAATAAGTCACACTTTATTCAGTTGCAGTACAAAGAAGCTCGTCCTGATGTTCCCGGTTCCTATGATTTCTATATCAAAAAATATCTGCAACGCGGCCATACTGGGATGAGCAATTGGTTTAATGATGATATCGTAGATGTTACTCGTGGTGATGATACCCCGCAGCTCGATGAAAAGAGTAATGGCTTAAACCGCTGGGATTATCGTGCCGGTGAGTTTAACGGCATCCGAATTGGTCTTGATTACGTGCCTGTGCGTAATACCAAGCTGTTGCTTCATTATACATACGGTAAGCTGGGAATTTTTGACCCCGATAATCATGGTGGTAACCATGATGGGGAAAAGAAAGATTACAGTTTCCTCCGCACTCAGTTGGAAATGTATTTCTAAGCGGCTTATTATTTGATGAAAGAAGGCAGACATAAAATGAAAAAACAGATTTTGGCCGCCTTGCTGGCCGCTTCGAGTCTTTGCATGGGCAGTTCACAGGTTGGCGCTTATCCGGCGCTTTTCCCCAACTCCGGATACAGCTGGGTGGGCGATACCATGCCGTTTTACGATGGACAGCAGTTCCGTATCTTCTATCTGGAGGATATGCGTGATGGAGATACAGGTTTCCACCCCTGGAGCCTGTGGACAACGAAAGATTTTACAGATTATCACCATGATAGCAAAGTTATTCCCTACGATACTGATAATGAATTTGCCAAGGATTCGGCACTGGGCACGGGTTCGGTAGTTCAGGATAAAGATGGTCTTTACCATGCATTTTACACTGGTTTTAACTGGCGCAGCATGCCCAAGGAAAATATTATGCATGCCATTAGCCGTGACCTCGTGAGCTGGCAGAAACTGCCGGAGGATTCCTTCCAGGGCAGCAAGCCTTATATCTATGATGACACGTTCCGTGACCCGAATGTATTCTACAATGCTGACTATGATGAATACTGGATGCTGATTACGACACGCAATCAAAAGCCCTGCGGCGTAATCGCCCTGTATACCTCCAAGGATCTCAAGCATTGGGAGGACAAAGGCGTATTATTTGAAAACGATATGGGCAGTGACGCCAATATGGAATGTCCGACACTCGTGAAGTATGGCGATTACTGGTATCTGACCTTCTCCGACCAGTGGCCGAACCGTGTCGTACATTATCGTATGGCCAAGGATTCCAAAGGGCCCTTTGAGAAACCGGCACAGGATTATTTTGACGCCAGCGGTTTCTATGCCGGCAAACTGGCGCAGGACAAGAATGACCTCTACCTGGTAGGCTGGACGCCGACCAAGTGGGACGGACTCGATAAACGTCCGACGGACTGGGCCGGCAATATGGTAACGCACCAGCTTAAACAGCGTCCGGATGGTACACTTTACCCGGTACCGGTGACCAAGGCGGTAGAACGCCTGCGTAAGGCTGAAAAGTTGACACCGTTGACGCAGAGTGGGAATGTGACCGCCACAGGCTGTGATTACCAGTTCAGCGGTAAAGGGTATGCCGATGTGGTGATGTCCAAGCTGAGCGGTATCAAGAAAATCACGGGACGCTTTACGCCGTCCGGACAGCAGGGCAAATTCGGCCTGATGTTCAATGTCGGCCCGCAGCAGACCGGCTCGCTCAATCTCGTGTTTGACCAGGCAAAGCAGCAGGTAGCTTTCTATAATACGGATACGTCTAAGATAAACAAGGCCAATCCGGAACTGGCTGTCCCTGTCAGCCTCCAGCCGGGAGAAAGCTATAACTTCACTCTGCTGATTGATGATACGGTAGCCGTGCTGTATGTCAATGACCAGATGGCACTCAGCACACGCATGTATGCGCTGCCTGAGCACCAATGGGGTATCTTCTCTGTAGACAGTGATGTTGTGCTGTCGGAACTTAATAGCAGTACATTTTAACTGATTACCGTCAGCGGTATCTCACCTTTGTGGTGAGGGCTGCTGGCGGTATTTTTTGCGAGTTTTTTTATAATGGCAGGAAAAACATGTTCATTATAGAAGAATAAATACATTAGAATAAAATTATAGTAAATGTACAGTGAGTGAGGAGGTAGTGGAGATGTTGAATTCTAAGCAGGCAGGTTTTTCCTTGTTGGGTGTGCTCATTGCGGTCATGATTATTGGCATTATGGCCACGATGGCTGTGCCGCGGTTTTCTTCCATGCTGGTGACAGCCAATACGGCCAAGATTCAAAGCGACCTGAATACCTTGGACGCAGCCATTGCGGTGTACCAGCTGGAAAAGGGAACTGTACCCAGCAGCATTGGTGATTTGTCGCCATATATCAGCAATGCGGACAACTTGAAACCGCCTACCGGAAACTGCCGGCTGATAGAGTCGGGAGTGACAGCTATCAAAGCCACGACTTACGCTGTAACGGCTGATACTGCCAGTAAAACCGCTAATGAGGGCGTAAGGGCTACTTGTGACGGACATACGGCGGAGGAATTTGGCAATGGCAAAAATACAACGGCAACTACGCCCTGAGATTCCCGAACGGTTCAGTGGAGCGTTATGGCTGGAACTGCGTGACAGCTGGTGTCTGCTGATGGCAGGAGCTACCTGCCTGCTGCTGCCCCTGCCACTGGATAAGTTTTTTCCGGCCTGGCTTTTAGCGGCGGTGCTCGCCTTACTGGCTTTGGGTGACTATCGCTATGGCCTGCTGTATGACTCACTGGTGCTCCTGTTGTTTGGTTTGGGGATAGTGCCCCTGAGTTGTGGTGCAGTAACCTGGCTAGAGGCCGTGGGCGGCAGTCTGCTGGGCGGCGGTTTGCTCTATGCTGTCAGGCAGTTGTCACATGGCGGTCTGGGACTGGGCGATGTAAAACTAATCGCAGCGTTGGGGCCTTGGCTTGGGTGGCAGAATATCATTCTCTGCCTGCTGCTGAGTTCCTGTCTGGGAACTGCCTATGGCCTGCTGAGGCTGCTGCAGGGAAAAATGACCAGGCACACAGCTTTGCCTTTTGGCCCGTTTTTAGCCCTGGGCGCGGTTCTGGCTTTTGTCTGGGGGGACAGCTGCTGGCGTTTTTGGGAGGCGCTATATGTCAGCTTATGGTAAAGGCCAGCGGGGCTTTTTATTGTGGGAATTGACACTGGTGATAATGATTATGACGGTGCTGGCAGCACTGGCCTTTCCCGGTGTGTTTAAATTTTACCGGCAGGCGGCGGTGGAGTATGAGGCCGAACATTTGCTGGCCGACATACGCCGGTGCCAGTCGCTCAGCCGGGTAAGCGGCAGCAGTGCCTGGAAATACGGGGCTGATAGTTCAGCGGACACCTTTGTGCATTTGGTGCTGGAAAAAGGCCGGTATACTACAATGGCAGGAAATTTGCGCACCTTGGAGCGTCATGCCTATCTGGCCGGGGTAAAGGCGGTCAAGGAGGACAATACAACCTACGCCACGCGGGCGGATATTGCTTTTTCCCAGGAAGGGACGCCGCGGAGTGTGGAGTCCATGATGACGATTCTGATTTATTATCAGGGTTATGAGCAGGAAGGGCGGCGGATTATGATTAGCAAGGGCGGACGTATCAGAATGGAGCGTGGTCAGCATGGGGGCTGATGAGCAGCGCGGCTATTTTTTGTGGGAAACTTTGCTGCTGACCATGATATTGCTGTTTATGACAGCTGCAGCCGGGCTGTATGTGCAGTCTGTACGCCTGCAAAGCTCCGGGACGGCAACGGCTGCGATGAATTTTCTGGCTGGCACCCAGCTCGCTTATCTGCAGGCGGAACTGGATAAGACGGGCAGCCTGCCGGGGGAAAGCGCGTATCTGGGCCCGGCGGCAGATTTGACACAAAACAGGCTGACGTATGAGGTCTATAGCCGGCAGCAGCGGCAGGGCGAAAGTGTGCAGGCGGTGGTGTATGTATCCTGGAAGGGGCGTGGCGGAAGTGGCAGCCGGGAATTCAGCCGCTGTTTGGTGCGGCACTAGACAGCAGGCAGGCTTTATCACCCTGGAGGGCCTGGTGGCCGTGCCGTTGCTGACCATGCTGCTCGTGACTATGACGGCGCTGTTTATGTGGAGTTTTAAAACATACTTTACCACTTTGGCAGACGCAGAGCTGGTGCAGGAAGTGCAAATGGCCATGGTCAGGCTGCAGGGGGAGGCAGCTGCCGGGACGGAAATAAAGCCATTAAACGGCGGCCGGCAGGGTTTTACCCTGCGGCGGCGGACTAATCCCCTGCGCCGTGAAGAGTCAGGGAAGGAGTATTTGGATATCAGCTATTACCTGCATGAAATGACGGGAACCAGCAAGCTGGTTCGGGGTGATAATTACGCACCGCTGACAGGTGACCATGGGCTGGCCAGAGTCACGATTACGGATTTTTCAGCGGTGGCAGATACGGAATATCCGGAAGTGTATAACCTGCATCTGACAGGCAGAAGTGAGGTAACAGGTCATGAGTACACCGTATCGACAGCTGTGTATATCCATAAGCCGGCAGAGCAGCTGCCCTAGACAGCAGGGGATTGTTTCCTGGGTGGCGCTGTGCTGGCTGCTGATTATGCTGCTGCTCGGACAGGGGCTGTTGTATTATGTCGGGCAGGGGGCACGGCAGGCCGGCGATTTTTCCCGGGAAACGGAACTGCGGTTCCGGGCGGAAAGCGCCGTGGAGGAAAATTATCTGGCCCTGCAAAGCCGCAGCGCGGAACTGGACGCCTTGCAGCCCGGGGCGAAAATTTATTTGGGAACTACCGGCAGCAATGAGGAGGCAGTGGCAGGCTATGCCCTGAAGGACAATGGCCTGATTTATATCATCGCCACGGCCTTTGACCGCCGGACAGAATTTGGGAAAGCGGCGGAGGTACATGTCATGGCTAAAGGCGTGCTGAAAAAGGAGGGGGATAAATATGTTTGGCTGGGCTGGGCGCCTTAAGGCCTTTTTCGTACTGCCTGACCGGGAATATCTGCTGCTTTGTCCCCAGCTGGGTGAAGGCTGGGGACTGCTCCATCTGGTACGCAGTGAAAATGCTGCAGCTGCTTACGGCTGGCTGTTGCAGGAGTGTATTCAGGAGGTGACGGGAGAAAATTTTGCGGAATGGGCAGCTTTGCAAATCTTGCGGCGCGGCTGGCAGCAGATTCCGCAGCTCTATCTGGTGCCCACAAATGAAGTTATCGGCTATGTAGTCAAGCTGCCGCCACAGCTGGGGGCCGGGGAGTGGCAGGAGGCGGCATATTGGGAACTTGACGCCAGTCTGGGGGAACGCGGCCTGGCGGCAGAGTCCTTTGCCGTACGCAGCCGTCTGATACCGGAGAAGGATAACTGCGCCTTTGTGGCCGCCGTCAGGAAGGATTACCTGCAGGAGGTGCAGGCCGATATGGCCGCAGCGGAATTGACACTGGCCGATGTGCTCATCAGCGGCAGCTGGGGCAGACAGCAGCCCGCTGAGTCAGTCTGGCGTTATGCTGCCGGACAGGCGGATACAGAAAATAAGACTGCCGTGGCAGAGGTCATGCAGGCTTTTGTGGGCTATGCTGATTCGCAGGAAGAACAGCTGCCGGGCTTATGGGGACGCCGCCGGGAACGCCTGTGCTGGGGCAGACTGGCCGCAGCCTATCTTGCCCTGCTGCTGGCCTGGGGCGGCCTGGTGCTGAGTGCCGATATCTATCATTATCAGTCTGCCGTCCGGGAACAGGCTTATTATCAGGCCGAACTGGAGCGGCTGGCTCCCGAGGCGGAGAATATGAACAGCTGGCAGGCCGGACGTAAAAAACTGGCCGTCCGCGAAAAATTGCTGCAAAAGCTGGCCGGGGAAGATACTGCCTGGTATCCGCTGTTGGTGCATTTGGGGCTGAAAACTGCCGAGGGTGTGTATATAACGGCACTGAACAGTGAAAACAACTGCCTGCATATAACCGGCAGGGCTTTGACCTATGACGCCCTGGCAGAATTTATGGCCGGTCTGGAAAACGACCGGGAGTTTTTCCCTGACGGTGTAACGCTGGAGGAGGCCGGAAAAAGGCCGGGAAAGCCTGCGCAGTCAAGCCGGGGCATAGACTTCAAATTGCGGATTGAAAAGGGAGCGAAAGCTGATGCTGGAACAGTGGCAGCTAAGACTTAGAAACTATCAATTTACACCAAAGAAAATAGCCGCTGTGGGACTAGGCGGCAGCTTGCTGGCAGGGCTGGGCTTTTATGTGTTTATTCATATTCCCCTGCAGGCAGCAGCTCAGGAAATGCACGGACAGGCCGCAGCCATGGCCGGCCAGGTGACACAAATTGGCAACTTTAGCAACGCTCATATAAATGACAAGACGTATTTACAGGAATTGGACAAGCGGCAGGCCCTGGTGGACAAGGCCCTGCCAGCACAAATGACGCAGGGGCAGTTCTGGGCCGGGACAGAACGTCTGGCGCAAAACTGTGGGATTCAGCTGCTGGGGCTGGCGCCGCAGGGCGTCGAAACCGGCAGGGAATACAGTACGATGGCCGTAAAGGTACACGTCAGCGGCACGTATTATTCCCTGCTGGCCTTCCTGCAGGGACTGCGTGATGGTGAGCGGCTGGTCACCGTGAAAGATATGGCCCTGCAGGCGCAGTCGGGCAAAATTGACGGCACGTTGTGGCTTAATATTTACGCTGTATCTGACAAATAGACAAAAATACTATATATAGAACTTGATTTATACACAATGATACACTAAACTATACATAAATGTGTAAATTTGCTACGGATGAGGTGTAAAGTATGAGTGAATTGCGTTTTTTGACTGCCGGAGAATCCCATGGCCCCTGCCTGACGGCTTTATTGGAAGGTTTACCGGCAGGACTGAGGCTGCATAAGGAAAATATCGACAGGGACCTGGCCCGTCGTCAGCAGGGCTACGGCCGGGGCGGACGCATGAAAATAGAAACGGATAAGGTGGAAGTGCTTTCCGGGGTGCGGTTTAACGAAACTATCGGCGGCCCGATTACCTTGCAGGTCGTTAACAAGGATTTTGCCAACTGGCTGGGACGTATGGCCGCTTTTGGCGAACCTGAGGGGGAAAAGGTAACGGCAGCCCGTCCCGGTCATGCGGATTTGACCGGAGTGAAGAAGTATGACCGCCACGATGTACGCGATATTCTGGAACGCTCCAGTGCCCGGGAAACGACTATGCGTGTGGCTGTGGGGGCTGTGTGCAAGGAATTTTTGCGTGAACTGGGGATAACAGTGGTTTCGCAGGTGGTCAATATCGGCGGTGTGCAGGTGGACAGTGCCAAGATTGACCGGACACAAATCGGTCAGGATATTGGCTCGGAGCTGAACTGTTATGACAGCGAGGCCGAAAAGGCCATGAAGGCTAAAATTGACCAGGCAAAAAAAGACGGCGATACGCTGGGGGGCACCTTTGAGGTTATCGTCCGTGGTGTGCCGGTGGGACTGGGCACGCATATTCAGTGGGACCGCCGGCTGGACGCCAGACTGGCAGCGGCTATGATGTCCATTCAGGCCATCAAAGGTGTGGAAATCGGTGCCGGTTTTGCCTGCGCTGACCTGCCGGGCAGTCAGATTCATGATGAGATTTTCCGCCACGCTGACGGCGGGATTTACCGGCAGACCAATCGGGCCGGTGGTTTGGAAGGCGGCATGAGCAACGGGGAGGAAATTGTTGTCAGGGCGGCAATGAAACCCATTCCGACGCTGATGACACCCTTGAACTCCATTGATATTGAAACCAAGGAGGCAGTGCTGGCCTGCAAGGAACGCAGTGATACCTGCGCTGTATCGGCAGCCTCTGTGGTGGGCGAATCTATGGCGGCCTTTGTCATAGCGCAGGCCATCTGTGAAAAGTTTGGCGGTGATGCCATGACTGATGTGAAAAATTCGTTGGCTGCTTATAATGAACGCATTGGAAAGGCCTGGTGAACCTTATGCGCAATGTGATTTTAATTGGCTTTATGGGCACCGGCAAAAGCAGTACCGGCAAAATGCTGGCCTCCCGTCTGGGCTGTGCCTTTATTGATATGGACGAAAAAATCGAGGAGGAGGCCGGCATGCCTATCCCGGAAATCTTTGCCAAATTTGGGGAAGAGCATTTCCGGCAGCTGGAGCATGATTTGGCTGTGCGTCTGGCCGGACGGCGCAATGCGGTTATTTCCACCGGCGGTGGTACGGTAAAGAATCCAGCTAATATGGCCGCGCTGAAAGAAAGCGGTACGATAGTCTGCCTTAAGGCCAGTGTTGAGGCTGTGCTGGAGCGTACGCAGGCCAGGGGAACCCGGCCGGTGCTCGACGGCGCTGATAAAGGCGACCGCCGGGCGGCTGTGGAAAAACTCCTGCAGGAACGGGCGGCACTCTATGAGCAGGCTGATTTTGCCGTGGATACCAGTAACTTATCCCCATTGCAGGTTGTGGAGAACATAACCAAGACATTAAAGATAAGAGGTGTTCTTCATGCGTAAGGTGAGCGTGGATTTAGGGCCGAAAAGTTATGATATCTTTATCGGCTATGGCATAGACGCAGAAATAAGGGATTTTGTCAGCAGGTCAGCTTTTTCCGGGCAGGGACTGATTGTCACTGATACCAATGTCGGCCCACTTTATGGCAGCTGGCTGCAGTCGCTTTTGCAGACGGCTGGTCTGAAGACGGAATTGGCAGTGATACCGGCCGGGGAAAGTTCCAAATCCTTAAAGACAGCGGACGAGCTCTATACCAAGGCCATTGAACTGGGGCTGGACCGCAAGTCGCCCATCATTGCTCTGGGCGGCGGCGTGGTCGGAGATTTGGCCGGCTTTATCGCCGCGACTTACATGCGCGGTGTGCCCTTTATTCAGGTGCCGACCAGTCTGCTGGCTCAGGTCGATTCGAGTGTGGGCGGCAAGGTGGCAGTAAATCACCTGCTCGGGAAAAACCTCATCGGTGCTTTTTACCAGCCCCAGGCGGTGTTTATGGACCTCAACTGTATGCGCACCCTGCCGGAGAGGGAAATGGCCACGGGGCTCGGTGAAGTAATTAAGTACGGTGTTATTTACGACCAGGAGTTCTTTAGATATCTGGAGAACCATCAGACCGCAATTTCGGCCCGGGAGCCGGAGGCGTTGACGCATATCATTGCGCGTTCCTGCGAGATAAAGGCCGCGGTGGTGAGTCAGGACGAGCAGGAGGCCGGCCTGCGCCGGATTTTGAATTTCGGACATACCATCGCCCATGCGATAGAAAAGGAAACAGGTTACAGCCGTTACAATCATGGTGAGGCTGTGGCCATCGGCATGGCCGGGGCTGCCGATATCAGCTGCCAGCTGGGGCTTATCTCTGAGGCAGAGGCCGGGCGGCTGGAGAGCCTTATCGCGGCTTACAAGCTGCCGCTTAAGGCGGAGGCTGTGACGGTGGACGCGATGTACGGTGATATATTCCATGATAAAAAGACTGTGGGCGGCAAGGTGAACTGGGTGCTGATGGCGAGCATTGGCAAGGTTCTGTGCCGTAATGATGTGCCGGAGTCTGTGGTACGTGCAGCAATGAGCAAATGCAAAGACTGCTGAATCTTGCGCAAGTAGTACATTTGCAGGATTACAGCGTTGACTTTCCCAGGCTATCATGTGATAATTAAAGACAGTGAAAATAAGAATAATCCGTAGGGGGAGGCCTTTTCATGAAAAAACCGATTTTCCGTGGCGCCGGCGTAGCTATCATTACGCCCTATACCGAGGACGGTATAAATTTCCCGGAGTTGGGACGCATTATCGATGACCAGATAAAGAACCATACCGACGCTATTGTCATCACGGGTACGACGGGTGAATCTGCGACCATGAGCGATGAAGAACATCGTGCCGCGATAAAATTTGCTGTTGACCATGTGAAAGGACGTGTGCCCGTTATTGCCGGCACAGGTTCCAATGAAACGTCTTATGCGGTTGACCTGTCAAAATATGCGGAAAGTGTGGGGGCCGATGCCCTGCTGGTGGTTACGCCCTACTACAATAAATGCACGCAGAAGGGCCTCATTGCTCACTACACGGCTATTGCTGATGCGGTAAATATTCCGATTATCCTCTATGATGTGCCTTCCCGTACTGGTGTGGGCATTACGACGGATACTTATGTACAGCTGTCCAAGCACCCCAACATCGTGGCGGTGAAGGAGGCCAACGGCGATTTGTCTAAAATCCTGCGCCTGCGTGCAGCTGTCGGTGATGACCTGGTCATTTACTCCGGTAACGACGACCAGATTGTCCCCATTCTGTCCCTCGGCGGACAGGGTGTTATTTCCGTCCTCTCTAATGTTGCGCCGCAGGAAACGCATGATATGTGTCAGGCGTTCTTTGATGGTGATACGAAAAAGGCCGAGCAGATGCAGGTCGAGTATGCTGACCTCATCGATGCTCTGTTCTGCGAAGTGAACCCCATTCCCGTAAAGGTTGCCATGCGCAAGCTGGGCTATAACGCAGGTCCCCTGCGCATGCCGCTCAGTGAAATGGAACCCCAGCACGAAAAACAGCTGGAAGATTCCCTGCGCCGTCATGGCTTGATAAAGTAATAACTGCTGCAAAACGGCTGTCCCTTACAGGGGCAGCTCTTTTTGCCGATAGGAAGGAAAAATATGCACGGAGTATTTGACATTGTGGGGCCGGTGATGATTGGCCCTTCCAGCTCCCATACGGCCGGCGCGGTGCGTCTGGGACTTATGGCCAGAAAAATCCTGGGGGAAGAGGCGGTCAAAGCGGAAATAAACCTGCATGGTTCCTTTGCCATGACCTACCGGGGACATGGTACGGACAAGGCCCTTATCGCCGGTATTTTAGGCTTTTCCCCGGAGGACGAGCGTATTCGTGAGGCGTTGGAAATTGCGGCGCAAAAGGGCATGAGCTGCAGTTTTCAGACCGTGAATATTGAGGACGCCCATCCCAATACCGCCGTGATATATCTCGTGGGCACGAGCGGGCGCACTGCCAGAGTCCGGGGGGCCTCTGTAGGGGGCGGCAATATCATGATAACCAACATCGATGGGTATAATGTGGAACTTACCGGGCGTTATCCGGCGCTGATTACCATTCATCATGACTGCCCCGGGGTAATTACCCAGGTGACAAAACTGCTGGCAGAGGCCAATGTCAACATTGCCTTTATGCGTGTGTCCCGGCAGAACCGGGGCGAAACCGCCATGATGATTATGGAGCTGGATGAAGAACCGGCGGCGGAAGTGGTGGCGCAGTGCCGGCAGAGCAAGGCCGTGGATTATGCTTTTGCCATTCCGGCCATTTAAGATGTAGGAGAGATAACGTGGTCAAATTTAATACCATCGGGGAGCTGGTCGCCCTGGCCGGGGCGCAGCAGGTACCCCTGCATGAAATTGTAATTCAGCATGAAATCCATGTCAGCCAGCAGGAGAGAACGGCTATTGTCACAGCTATGGAGAAAAATTGGCAGGTGATGAAGGCCTCTATTGAGCGCGGCATCAGCAATCAGGAAAAATCCCTGAGCGGCCTTACCGGCGGTGACGCCAAGCGCCTGTATGACTATCAGGATAAGGGCTATATGGGACGGCAGGTCCTGTCGGCTGCAGCTTATGCTGTCGGTATCAGCGAGGTCAATGCCGTGATGGGGAGGATTGTTGCCTGTCCGACCGCCGGCTCCTGTGGTATTGTGCCGGCGGCCTTGTACGCGGCACAGCAGCAAAAAAATCTGCCGGACCAGGCCATAGTTATGGCCCTGTTTACCGCTGCCGGTATCGGCATGGTGGTAGACCAGAACGCCTCCATTGCCGGCGCTCAGGGCGGTTGTCAGGCCGAGTGCGGCACGGCTGCCGGTATGGCAGCTGCGGCGTTGGTGGAACTGGCTGGCGGCAGTCCGCAGGCGGCAGCCAATGCCACAGCTCTGGCCATCAAAAATCTGCTGGGCCTGGTCTGTGACCCCGTGGCCGGACTGGTGGAGGTGCCCTGCGTCAAGCGCAACGGTTTTGCCACGGTGGAGGCCATGCTGGCGGCAGATATGAGCCTGGCCGGCGTGGAGTCGGTAATTCCCGTAGATGAAGTAATTGACGCCATGAACCGCATCGGCAAGGCTCTGCCCAAGAGTCTGCGTGAAACCAGCGAAGGCGGCCTGGCGACAACGCCTACCGCCAAAGCACTGACAAAACGCATTTATCCGCAGGTATGATGTGGATAAACAATAAGCCCCCGGCTTGTAAAAGCCGGGGGCTTGATTTAATTTATATGTTTGTATTCAGCTTTAGCCCTTATTATTTACTGGGCCAGTTTTAAGATGGCCAGGGGAATGCTATTCAGGGGCAGTTGTTTTTCCACGGCACCGATTTCATAAGCGGCTTTGGGCATACCGTAAACAGTGGCCGTAGCGGCGTCCTGGCCCAAGGTATGTGAACCTTGCTGGCGCATGTTTAGAAGTCCGTCAGCACCATCGCGGCCCATTCCGGTCAGGATAACACCCATGGCACGGCTGCCGGCCTCAGCGGCGACAGAGTCAAAGAGAACGTCTACGGAAGGGCAGACGCTGTGCACCGGCGGCCCCGGCTTGCATTCGAGCATGTACTGGCTGCCCATGCGCTTTACGGTCATGTGCTTGCCGCCGGGCGCAATGTAGATGTGATTTGGTATGACCACATCACCACTGACAGCCTCCTTGACAGTAAATTTGCTTTCATGATTGAGGCGTTCCGCAAATAGTTTGGAAAACATCGGCGGTATATGCTGGACGATGACGATGCCCGGTAATGGCGGCCTAAGTCCCTGCAATACCTTGGTTATGGCCTCTGTACCGCCGGTGGAGGCACCGATGGCGATAAGATTTATGTCATTCTTATTGGCCGTGGAAGTAATAAACGGCTCGATTTTGGGCGCTGCTGTCCGCTGCTCTGCAGGCTGTTTTTCCACAGTGGGCGGTGGCGCAGGTTTGGTTGCCTTCCAGATTTCTTTGGTGACCATGGCTCCTGTGCCTATATCCGTATTGGCAGCAACTTTTTGTGTATGAATGACCAGAATGTTGCTGGTCAGGGTATTAAAGAAACCGTTCATGGGCTGGCCAGTGGACGGTTTTTTCAGATAAATTGTGGCCCCCAGCCGTTTAGCTGTAGTCTGACTGTTATCGAGTATGCCGTAGGCGATAATGGGGGTATTGGCCGCTGATTTTACGAGCAGCGGCAGAAATTTTTCATGATTCACTATGGCGGAGGCCAGCGCAAAGTTCAGCAGGATGATGGTGGGCTGAAACAGGGAGAGTTTTCCCTGCGCCTCTACAGGCTGCGAGGCATGTTCTACCAGACTGCCGGGGGGCAGCCGGCGGTTGAGCTCCTGTACCAGAGTCTCTTTAAAAGTTATGGAATTGTCAATCACGAGTATACGTAGATTGCGCATATTCTCCTCCGCTTGTAAAACTATTCCTATACATTGTAGCATAATTTAACTGTAATAGGTAGGAGGAATATGGAAAGGAGTGTTGAATATTAACTTAGAGATAATTTATAAGGGGTGTTTCATTTATGAATCGATTGGTAAAATCTTTTGCATGTGCTTTCGCAGCATCGTTGTTTATCTGGGGAGCTGCACCGGCGGACGCCATGAGTGTTACGGGTGTCAGCCAGGAAATGGCCGTTGGCAGCAAAACGGTGACGGCCAGTGACCAGGACGGTGCCAAGATTAAATTTGTTTCTGATGGCAAGGTATTGCGCCTGATGAGTGCTGACGGCAAGCAGGACTTCCTGTCCTTCAGCAGTTTTGATGGTATTCAGAGCGGTGTAGAGTTCAGCGTCAGGGCGATTGAAACTACGGAACCGGCCAAGCGCCTGTTTGAAATCAATGCTACCCGTGACAGCAAAAGCTGCGGCTACTGGCTGGTAGGGAAACATAATGGTGTGTGGACGACCTATGTATCCTGGAATAGCTTTGCTAACCTGGGATTCCGCACCAATCGCTGGCATCAGCTGAAATCCACTATTGAGAATCAGCAGCTTGTCGTGACCAGCTATGACGGCTACGGCAACATGGATTGGCGTGCGCAGGTGTTCTGGCATAATGAGGACGGCTGGTGCGGTCTGAAAAGATTTTAAAAAATGATTGACAGACAGGTTGCTCTCGCGTATAATACTATATGTTAGTTGCGAGAGCAACGACACGCTGATTTAGCTCAGTTGGTAGAGCAGCTCATTCGTAATGAGCAGGTCGTAGGTTCGAATCCTATAATCAGCTCCATAATATTGCTGATTTAGCTCAGTTGGTAGAGCAGCTCATTCGTAATGAGCAGGTCGTAGGTTCGAATCCTATAATCAGCTCCATCGAGATTTAAGGCTCCGCTTTATGTGGGGCTTTTTTACTATCACTTTTGCTGTTCATTAGTATGCTAATAGCCCACTGGCCGGGGATACGTTTTCGTGGCCAGTGGGCTTGTTTTCTGTTTAGAAAAAAGAGCTGCAAATTTTGCAGCTCTGTAAATTCATAGTGGCGGAGTGGAGAGGATTCGAACCTCCGCACCGGTTACCCAGCCTAACGATTTAGCAAACCGTCCTCTTCAGCCTCTTGAGTACCACTCCGTTATCGAGGGGCCTACCGGTTTTCAAGACCGGACTCTTCAACCACTTGAGTACCTCTCCGTAACAAACATAATTAGCATAGCATTTTGGCAGGATATTTGTCAAGGAATACTTATTTTTTTGCAGGTCTGGCAGCTGAGTTGGTTATGGGGGGGATGTTTTGCCGGCAGGGGGATTTTTCTGCTGGCAAAGTTGGGGTAATTGCGCTATAATAGCATACGTTGTTATCTATAGTAAGGATCTGACAACTTTGAGGAGTGTAAGCAGTGAAAATTGCTTTTTTTGATTCGGGAATGGGCGGCCTGTCGGTGCTGCACCATGCCATGAAGGTTTTGCCGCACGAGCAGTTCGTCTTTTATGCTGATGAGGATAATGTACCCTATGGCACTAAGACCAAAGAACAGGTACAGGACTATGTGGACAAGGCCTTCCGTTTTTTGCTTAAGCAGGACGTAAAAGCCATTGTGGTGGCCTGCAATACGGCAACTTCGGTGGCTGTGGCCAAGATGCGCAGCCTGTACGATGTGCCCATCATCGGTATGGAGCCGGCGGCCAAAAAGGCCCTGGACATGGACGGCACGAAACGGGTGCTGGTGACGGCTACGCCGATTACCGTGAAGGGCCGTAAGATGGAGCTTTTAATTGAAAAGGTGGACAAGGACCATCTGGTGGACCGGCTGGCCCTGCCGGAGCTGGTGACTTTTGCCGAACGGCAGGAGTTTAATTCCCCGGCTGTTACGGATTACCTGAAGGAGCAGCTGGCCCCGTTTGATTTTGCCAATTATTCGGCACTGGTGCTCGGCTGTACGCATTTTAACTATTTCAAGGATACCATGCGGCAGCTGCTGCCGGCTAATGTACAGTTTGTCGATGGCAATGAAGGTACGGTCCGGGAACTTATCCGCCGTCTGCGGGAACGCAATCAGCTGGAAGAACAGACGCCGGCTGTGGAATATTTTTATTCCGGGCGCCGGGTCACTGATGAAATGGAGCTAAAGCGTTTGGAAAATTATCTGTCACGTCTTGAACAGATGTACAGGATTTGACTTGACTTTGCAGTTTTTTTGTTCTAGTCTATACAATGTATGTTAAGGGGGACTTGCTATGCCGGTAAATGCTTATCATCATGTAAATTTCTATGATACCGATGCCATGGCAGTGATTCATCATGCCAATTACATCCGCTGGTTTGAAATCGGCCGGGTGGAATACCTGCGCTCCATCGGCATTACGCTGACGGAAATGATGGATGACGGCTATGTGTTTCCCATAACGGATATCAGTGCGAAATATGTGTCACCGGGAAAATTTGATGACAATCTCGTCATTGAAACCACGGCTACGGCTCTGACTAAGGCGAAGATGTGTTTTAAATACCGCATTTATCGTCAGGAGGACGGCCAGGTGCTGGTGACGGGAAAATCGCAAAATGTGTATACCAGCAAGGAAACGGGCCGTATCGCCCGCCTGCCGGAGAAGTATTATACACGTCTGCAGGCTGCTATGGAAAAGGAAAAGGCTTTGGCAGCGGCAGAAGTGCAGGGATAATAGGGAGGAATTATAGTGGAATTTTTAACGTTCGCGCTGTTAGCTATTCTGGTACTTATCCTGATAGTTAACGCTTATTTTGCTCATGTTGGTCTGGAGGATATTCATATTGATAAAGATATCCCCGTAGAACTTGAAAGCAAGGACGATAACAGTCTGGTGCTGTCCAAGAAACTGCGTTTTTATAATGAAGGCAAACAGTGTGCCACAATTATGGACGCTATCTGCCGCAGCCAGCTGCCGTATGAGCAGTACGATGGCATTGAAGTGCGCGCCAAGGCTGAGCGTGAGGGCGAAGTACGTGAGGACGATTACTTCGAGGCCGTTATCATTCAGTGCAAGGGCTATAAAGGCGGGGAAGATTCCCTCAATATCTATGCCAAGGTTAAACTCACGCCGCGCAAGGGCATGAGCCTTGATGAGGCCCTGTCGCATATGGTAGACCTGCCGCTGGATATTATCTGGCAGGAAACGGGCCGTATGCCCCAGCGTTATAAGAAAATCCGTATCACCATTACGGCTGAGGAAATTGCCAAACTGGCCGGTGTACAGCTGGTAAAAGATTGAGGAGGCACTGAAAAATGCAGGACGAAATGAAACTTATTCCGGTGCCGACGCGCATCTTGACGGAAAAAGACGATATTGTTGATGCTATTGAGCATTACACGAAAGATATAATTGGCGAAAATGACTTGCTTTGCTGCGCAGAAAGCGTAGTGGCCATTACGCAGGGACGTTTTGTACGTCCTGAGGACCTGAAGATTTCCGGTCTGGCGCAGTTCTGCTGCCGCTTTATCCCGGACTATGGCTCCCTGGCCTCGCCGCATGGCATGCAGTCCCTGATGGATGTGGAAGGCAAATGGCGTGTAGCTTTTGCCCTCTTTGCCGGTTTTGTGGCCAAACTCTTTGGCAAGTCCGGTATGTTCTACGTCTGGGGCGGTAAGGAAACGGCCATGATTGATGACGTAACGGGCACTATGCCGCCGTTTGACAAGTGCATTGTTTACGGGCCGGGCGAACCGTACGAAGTTGTTAAACGCATTAAGGAACGTCTGGGCTGCTTTGGCGCTATGATTGCTGACGTTAATGACCTGAAACGCAGCCGCGTGGTAGGTATTACCGATGGTGTGGACGGGGAAATCGCCCGCAATCTCCTGATTGATAATCCTTTTGGCAATGCCTCGCAAAAGACGCCGATCTGCATTATCAAGAACTACAAGCAGTATCAGGAAAGTAAATAATTGGCTATGTAAAGCCTCCCCTAAGGGGAGGCTTATTTAAGGAGTGATTGTATGGAGCGTTATCGGCACCGCGCGGCAGACGAATTGCGCCCCTATAAAATCCACCGCCGGTTTCAAAAATATCCGGCCGGCTCTGTGCTCATTGAGATGGGCAATACCAAGGTAATCTGTGCCGCTACTGTTGAAGAACGTGTGCCGTTCTTTTTGAAAGGTACAGGCGAGGGCTGGATTACAGCGGAGTATTCCCTGCTGCCCAGTGCTACGGGAGTTCGTACCCAGCGCGAGGCTGTTCGGGGGAAACAGTCCGGCCGGACACAGGAAATCGAACGTCTCATAGGCAGAAGTCTGCGTTCAGTGGTGGACACCAAGGCTTTGGGGGAACGTACCATCATGCTGGACTGTGATGTGATTCAGGCCGATGGCGGCACCAGAACAGCAGCGATAACCGGGGCTTTTGTGGCCTTGGTAGAGGCTTGTGCCACTTTTTACGAAAAAGGGAATGTTTTCCCGGTAAAAGATTTTTTGGCTGCTATCAGCGTAGGTATAAATAAGGAAAATGAACCCATTCTTGACCTTTGCTATGAGGAAGATTCTACGGCGATGGTAGATATGAATGTGGTGATGACAGGCTTTGGCAAGTTTGTGGAGGTGCAGGGGACCGGTGAAGGCCGTCCTTTTGACCATCAGGAATTGTCGCAGCTGCTGGCTTTGGGGGAAAAAGGCTGTCGGGAACTGATTTCCTATCAGAAAGATGTTTTGGGCAGTCAGCTGGTGTGGCTGGTAGGCCGCGAAGGATAACATAGAGGAGCACGTAAGTTTAATGAAAAAAATCGTAATCGCAACTAAAAATCCGGGCAAAGTGCGGGAAATAAAAGATGCCTTTGCTCATTTGCCGGTAGAGGTGCTGTCCCTGGGGGATTTTGGACAGCTGCCCAATGCTATAGAAGATGGGGAAACCTTTGCAGAAAACGCCGCTATCAAGGCAAAGTTCTACATGGAAAAAACTGGCTGTGCCTGCCTGGCAGATGATTCCGGGCTGGAAGTTGCGGCTTTAGGCGGCCGTCCGGGCGTTTATTCTGCCCGCTTTGCCGGGTATAATGCCGATGACTGGTCAAATAACCAGAAAATGCTGGAGGAAATTTGCATTGCCGATGTGGAAGAGTCCCGGGCAAATTACCGCTGTGCGCTCTGCTTTGTCGATACGGACGGTCATAAGGTGTCGGCAGAAGGGCGCTGCGATGGTGTGGTCAAAAAAATTCCGCACGGCAATGGCGGTTTTGGTTATGACCCGTATTTCTATACTAATGAGTATGCCGGGCGTACGATGGCAGAATTAACTTTGGAAGAGAAGAACCGTATCAGTCATCGGGGCCGGGCTCTGCGAAAACTGGTGCAGCAGCTGGAGGATGTCCTGTAATGAAAATTGGCCTTGTTAGTGACAGTCACGGCGGCACCGGCGCTCTGGATTTAATGTTGTCCCGGCCGGAGGCACGGGGGATTAAGTTATGGCTGTTTGCAGGTGATGTGGCTCTTGATGGCGAATATCTGGATATGGTTACACCGGAGAATGTGGAGGTAATCAAGGTCGCCGGCAATAATGACTGGCCGGGGACGAGCCTGCCGGATTATGAAACTCTGGACGTGGCCGGACATACCATATTGCTGACGCACGGCCATATTTTTGGGGTGAACTTTGGCCGGCAGAAACTGGCTCAGGCGGCCCAGGACGTGGGCGCGGATATCGCCGTTTACGGTCATACCCATGTGGCAGAGTACACGGAAATAGCCGGCATAACCGTGCTTAATCCCGGCAGCGTTTCCCGTCCGCGTGACGAGCGTGCCGGTTCATTTATGGTGCTGGATTTAGTGCCGGAGAAAAAGCCTGTGGTAAATTTGTATAGATTATAAAACATAAAACAAATTTATCCAATAATCGTTATCAAATAGAAAAATTAAATATTTTTTCATAAAAAAGTCCTGCTTTTAGCAGGATTTTTTTTGCGAATATCTAATATAAATATTGATGTGATAATAGTCACTGTTAGAGGTAATTATGATACATAAAAGTGAATCCGATTCACTATTGGTGCGGTTAGCGAGCATTTTCAGAATGCTTGAAAACTAATAGGAAATGTGTTATTATGTGCCTACTGATGTGTGATAAAGTGTATTTATGGGAGGGATTACTTTGCGAGAAATTGACGCAAAACAAATCACGGAAACCGTGGCACAGATGTGCAAAGAAGCGGGTTTACAACGCCATGAAGAAGGCCAGAGAGACGGAAACCTCTCCGGTAGGACAGAATGTTCTTGACCAGATTATCCGCAATGCGGAAATCGCCAAGGCCGAGGATCGTCCTTATTGTCAGGATACGGGCATGACCATCGTATTCCTTGAAGTAGGTCAGGACCTGCATATCACTGGCGGTCTCCTGGAAGATGCCGTAAATGCCGGTATTTCCAAGGGCTACACCGAAGGCTATCTGCGTAAATCCGTGGTAGGCGAACCGCTCTTCAATCGTGTGAACACCAAGGACAATACGCCGGGTGTTATCTACACGAAAATCGTAGCCGGTGACAAGCTCAAAATCACCGTAGCCCCGAAGGGCTTTGGTTCTGAGAACAAGTCCGGCGTGAAGATGCTGGTGCCTGCTGACGGTGTGGAAGGCGTGAAGAAAGCTGTTATGGACATTATCCTCCATGCCAGCATGAACCCCTGCCCGCCGATGGTAGTAGGCGTTGGTATCGGCGGTACCATGGACAGAGCAGCCCTCCTTTCCAAACTGGCACTGACGCGTTCTGTTGATGAACGCAACCCGATGCCGGAATACGCCAAACTGGAAGGCGAACTCCTTGAACTCATCAATCAAACGGGTATTGGTCCCCAGCTGGGCGGCAACACTTCTGCCCTCGCTGTAAACGTAGAGTGGGGCCCCACTCATATCGCCGGCCTGCCGGTAGCAGTTACTATTTGCTGCCATGCTATGCGCCATAAACAGCGTGTACTTTGATTTGAGATGGGAGGAAATATAAATGGCTGAACAGATTCGGATTCAGACTCCGTTTACGGAGGAAATGAGCCGCAAGCTCAAAGCAGGCGATGCGGTACTTATCTCGGGCGAAATCATCGCTGCCCGTGACGCTGCCCACAAGGCAATGACGGAAGCCCTTGCCCGTGGCGAAAAGCTGCCGGTTGACTGGCAGAATCAGATGGTTTATTATCTGGGACCGACGCCGGCAAAACCGGGTGATCCCATCGGCTCCTGCGGCCCGACGACTTCCGGCCGTATGGATGCATATACGCCGACCATGCTCGAACAGGGCATCAAGGGTATGATTGGCAAAGGTTCCCGTTCCAAAGAAGTGGTTGAATCCATGAAGAAGAACGGTGTAACTTACTTTGCTGCGGTAGGTGGTGCTGCTGCCCTTATCGCCAAATCCGTTAAGAAGTATGAAGTGCTCGCTTATCCGGAGCTGGGCCCGGAGGCTGTGGCTCGTCTTACAGTAGAAGATTTCCCGGCTATCGTGGTTATCGACTGTGAGGGCAACAACCTTTACGAAACGAATCAGGCTAAGTATCGTACGCTGAAAGGCTACTGATTAAAAAACTATGTGGAACAAGGCGGACACGGGAATTTGTCCGCCATTCCAGGAATTATTTTAGGAGGTATAGAATGTTTCACACAACTTTTTATGTGCGTCGTCTGCATTCATTAGTAGGCCTCGTGGCGCTGGGCATGGTGCTCTTTGAGCATATCTTCACCAACTCCATGGCTCTGGGCGGCGCTCCTGCACTTAACGGAGCCCTGGCAATGATGGAGCTCATTCCGCAGCCGATTTTCCTCGGCCTGGAAATTGGCGCTATTGCCGTGCCTCTGCTTTTCCATGCAATTTACGGTGTTTACATTGCCCTGCAGGCTAAGAACAACCCTGGCAACTATGGCTATGTCCGCAACTGGCAGTTCGCTCTGCAGCGTTGGACGGCCTGGTTCCTTGTTGTGTTCCTCGTATGGCACATCTTCTATCTGCGTATCTTCACCAAAGGCGTTACCGGTACGCCGATTTCTTACGAACTCCTGCAGAACTACTTTACGGCTAACCCCGTGTACGCTCTGCTCTACATCCTCGGTATGTTTGCTGCAATCTTCCATTTCTGCAATGGTATCACTACCTTCTGCATGACTTGGGGCATTGCCAAAGGCCCGCGCATTCAGAATGTGGTAAACATTTTCAGCATGGGCCTCTGCGCAGTACTGTGCCTTGTAACGCTGGCATTTATGGGCAGCTACTTCGTGATGTAATTGCCTTGTGTATGGCAAAGTAAAGGAGAATTTCAATGGCTAATAAACCTGAAAAGAAGATTATTGTCGTAGGCGGCGGCCTTTCGGGCCTCATGGCTACGCTGAAAATCTGTGAAGACGGCGGTAAGGTTGACCTCTTCTCTTATTGCCCGGTTAAACGCTCTCATTCCCTGTGTGCACAGGGCGGCATGAATGCCTGCATGGACACCAAGGGTGAGCATGACTCCATCTATGAACATTTCGATGACACGGTATACGGCGGTGACTTCCTGGCTGACCAGCTGGCTGTTAAAGGCATGGTTGAGGCAGCTCCGAAACTGGTCAAGATGTTTGACCGCATGGGCGTGCCGTTCACCCGTACGCCGGAAGGCGTGCTTGATCTCCGTAACTTCGGCGGCCAGAAGAACAAGCGTACTGTATTTGCCGGTTCCACGACGGGCCAGCAGCTCCTCTACGCTCTCGACGAGCAGGTTCGCCGTTGGGAAGTTAAAGGCGGCGTTAAGAAATATGAGTTCTGGGAATTCATCAAAATCATCAAGAACAAAGACGGCGTTTGCCGTGGTATCGTTGCCCAGAACATGAACTCCAACGAAATCGTGGCTTTCCCGGCTGACGTAGTAATTCTGGCTACTGGCGGTCCTGGCCAGGTATATGGCCGCTGCACGGCGTCCACTATCTGCAATGGTTCCGCTGTATCCGCTGTTTACCAGCAGGGCGCAGAAATCGGCAATCCCGAATTCCTGCAGATTCACCCGACGGCTATCCCGGGTTCCGATAAGAACCGTCTGATGTCCGAAGCCTGCCGTGGTGAAGGCGGCCGTGTTTGGGTATATCGCAAGAACCCCAAGACGGGCGAAAAAGAACGCTGGTACTTCCTCGAAGATATGTATCCGGCATACGGCAACCTCGTACCACGTGACGTTGCCTCCCGTGCTATCTATAAGGTAGTTGTACACATGGGCCTTGGCATGACCAACCCGAACCGTGTATATCTCGACCTCTCCCATATTCCGGCTGATTACCTGGAACGCAAACTGGGCGGTATCCTCGAAATGTACGATGATTTCGTAGGTCAGGATCCGCGTAAGGTGCCGATGGAAATCTTCCCGTCCATCCATTACTCCATGGGCGGTATCTGGGTAGACCGTGAGCATCACACGAACATCCCGGGCCTTATGGCTTCCGGCGAATGCGACTACCAGTACCATGGTGCCAACCGTCTAGGTGCAAACTCCCTGCTCTCGGCAACCTACTCCGGCACTATCTCCGG